>CAIWUU010000001.1 GCA_903915955.1 uncultured Chlorobiaceae bacterium
AACAGCCTTCACCGTAGCGCCAGAAAGCAAGGCAAAGGTTGATTACCGCAAGGTACTTGACGAGGCGACCTTTCAGAAGTTCTCGAATCTGCGTGCCATACGCAAACAGGTGGCAGCAGCCGAAGGGTTATCGGCATTTATAGTGTTCACCGACGAAGAGCTTGCCGAGCTTGCAAAACTTGAGGAGATCACCATCAAGAGCATGCTTGGGATAAAGGGAATTGGTGAAAAGAAGGTCGAGCGTTTTGCTCACTATTTTATGACAAAGCCGGAAGCCGATGAAGCGCCAGGGCCGGTTGCTTGAACAGATTGCTGATCTGAATAACCTCTACAAAGCCTTTTACAAGGCGCAAAAAGGGAAGCATTCCAAGCCTTATGTCTCTGCCTACAGAGAGCAGTTGCAGGAAAATTTGCAGAGGTTGCAGTGTCAAATTACTTCAGGTGCGGTGGAGACGGGCAATTATCACACCTTCACCATTTACGATCCAAAAAAACGGTTGATTTGTGCCACCCCTTTTTCGCAGCGGGTGTTGCACCATGCCATCATGAATCTCTGCCATCCCTCTTTTGAGAAACACCAGATTGCTGGCAGCTTTGCCAGTCGTTCAGGAAAAGGCACTTATGCTGCGCTCGACAAGGCAAGGCAGTATAATCAGCGCTACCGGTGGTTTTTAAAACTTGATGTCCGCAAATATTTTGAAAGCATTGACCATGCCATACTGAAACAGCAGCTTCACAGTCTGTTCAAAGACCCTCCACTGCTGCTGCTGTTCGAGCAGATTATTGACAGCTATTCCACCACCGAGCAGAAAAGCGTTCCTATTGGCAACCTGACCAGCCAGTACTTTGCAAACCACTATCTGTCGGAGGCTGACCATTACGTCAAAGAGATTTTGCGAGTACCAGCCTATGTCCGCTATATGGACGATATGGTGTTGTGGCATCATGATAAAGAGGAGTTGCTGGCGATTGGCTACAGGTTTCAGGAGTTTATTGCAAGAGAGTTGCGGCTTGAGCTGAAGCCCTTTTGCCTGAACGAAAACAGAAAAGGGTTGCCGTTTCTGGGGTATCTGCTCTACAAAGAGAGAGTGCGGCTTGCCCCTCGAAGCAAAAAGAGGTTTATCGCGACATCCCGTCTTTATGACTGCCACCTGCAAACGGTTCTATGGTCACAAAAAGAGTTCGCCAACCACGCTATGCCGTTGGTTGCCTTTACTGAATACGCCACTGCAAGAGAATTCCGAAAAAATGTGTACAGTACACTGTTGGCCAGTGAGGAATAAGTGCATCAGTCGTGGGTTCGAACCGTGTGCTTCGTGGCGGGAGCTGGAACAATACTGCCGAGAACTGTCGGTCGGCGAATCGCAACAGCAACCACCCCGACAACCGGAACAACAACGTTGGCTTCCGCCTGGTCTTCGTCCCGTAGCTCAAAAGCAAAGTCGGATGACTGCCTCTGAACAGATTGATGACCCTGTCCCTGATTTTCTCAGGGCAAAGAGCGCCACACACCATGCCCGGCATTGGTAGGACGAGCCGGATAGCCGTTTCGAAGATGACGGGCATTTTTTTTAGAAAAAAATTCACTGTTCTTCATAACTTGCAAAAAAGCAATTTGGCTAAACTGTCCCTGCTGGTAACTGTTGACTCGAAAAAGTGTCGTAGGGTTGCAAGGATACTATTAAGGATAAAAATTATGACTGCGGTCGCAGAACGTATTTTCAAAGATGCTCTTGAGCTGCATCCTGCAGAAAGAGCGGAGCTTATCGAAAAACTTTTTCAGAGTTTTGATGATGCCGCAGGTAATGCCGTTGATGCTGCATGGGCAGAAGAGGTTGAATCACGATTAGAAGCTTATGACCGTGGTGAAATCAAGGCTTCGTCAGCAGAAGATGTTTTTGCAAGGATCAATCAGAGATGAATATTCTCATTCTCTCCTTTGCGGAAGAAGAATTTGCTGAGGCCGTGGATTATTACAATGAACAATGCCCTGGACTCGGTTATGAATTTGCCGCTGAAGTCCGACGTGCTTTCGAACGGATAAAGGTCTTCCCTGCTGCGTGGCCATTATTTTCAAGAAGTACTCATCGTTGTTTGCTCAATCGATTTCCTTATGGCGTGCTTTACAGAGTAGACAGGAATGCTATTCGTGTCGGTGCCATCATGCATCTCAATCTCGACCCAAAGAATTGGTATCAGAGAACGGGTAAGTTTTGAAAAAAGAAACGTTACTTTTCGCTTCAATCGACGTATGCCACAACCATCAAAAAGAGCGTGTCCATGGAATGCAGTGTTATCCCTGAAAGGTAGTTGGCAGTTATTTCCCTACTTTGATCGTGACAGAGGTGTTCGTGTTTGTTCGGTCGAAGGATGGTATAGCGTATTTTATAGGGCGGATGAAAAGGCAAGGCAAGTTGTTGTGATCGCCATTCTTGGTCAGGCTGAAGACCTCAATAAAGTGCCTGTTTGAACCAGTCGGAAGGTCCCGGAGACATGCTATTTTTTACAGGATCGTGAAGAGTTAGTCCCGTAGTCTGTTGGTTGCTCATTCCGACTTTGCTTTTGAGCGACACCATAAAGGCCTCCGTGTGGCGGCCGAATTTTTATGCAGGCATTGAGCGGTTCCAGAGAGTTTCCGGTGCAATATTGAGGTTTCCCGGCCAGTTGTTGCTGATGATGAAAAGCACTCTGGAGCAGAAAAAAGATACTTCGCATTGGACAAGAGTCGTGAACATCGGCAGCTTTTTGTGGTTTTTACCATTCGCCAGAAGAGTATCAGAGTTATTTCAGCACGGGATATGAGTAAAAAGGAGCTTGCGATTGATGAAAAACGTGAAAAAATTGATTCCTGAGTTCAGGAGTGAAGCTGAAAAGCAGGCTTTCTGGTCAGCGCACGACTCGACTGACTACGTGGATTGGGCAAAGGCTGAGCAGGCGCTTTTGCCGAACCTGAAGCCAACGATGAAAAACATCTCGTTGCGTATTCCCGAACCGATGTTAAACCGGTTGAAGGTTTTGGCCAATGAGCGTGATGTTCCCTACCAGTCACTCTTAAAAATGTTTCTCAACGAGCGGCTT
>CAIWUU010000002.1 GCA_903915955.1 uncultured Chlorobiaceae bacterium
CATCAATGGCATTCACTCAGTCAGCCGTGATAACGCCTTTGACGATTCAAAATACCGTAGCGGTGGCATCCGCTTGCATTACAAAAGCTCCTCCGCCTCTCCACCCGGACTGAAAGAGGGCATCTTGCTAAAACTATCCGGAATCAATACCGTGAAGCGTACGAAAACACGCAAGCACTCTACTACAAAACCCAACCACAATTCGACAGCATAATTGACCGGATTCAGACAGCCTTTGCGCTGGGACTATAGAGACTGTCACCACCGACCATTCTGTGACTGCATGTAATTGTGCCGACAGTGTCCGCACAATCTGCGGATGGGTTCGGTAGAATACTCATTAACCACCAGGAAAGCTTGTGCTCCCCCCCATCACACCTCAAGCGCTGCGCCATAGACTTTCAGCCAGGCGACCTGCTTTTGATACTCAGGATAATATTTGTCAACCTCATTCCAGAACTCCGCATTGTGTCTTTTGTGGTTGAAGTGGCACAATTCATGGACTATAAGGTAATCAATGACGCTTGCGGGAGCCATCATCACCTTCCAGTGGAAATTGACTTTCCGCTTTTTATCCGAGCAGGAGGCCCAGCGGCTCTTTAATTCCAGCACTGCAACCTCGTCAATGGTGAGCCCCATCATGCTGGCGTATTTTTGAACACGAGGGGGGATAAACTTGTTGCCACGTTTTCGATAAAACTCTTTGAACAGGGTGCAGAGCGTTTCACGTGGCCCTTCTGGCGCATAAAAATAACGCTCTTTGCATTCAATCTCTTTTGCCTCGCCATGGTATTGCAGATAGTAATTCCTGCCCAGATAGAGAAACGATTGCCCATTTACCGCCTCACGCCTGGTGGCTTTTTCGTTCAGCAGCTCCCGTCTAGTCTGGTATTTGTGGATTTTATACTCACTGGCAATGATTATGCAAAGTAAACTATTTAAATATAATAAGTTACATGATTATATTATATCATATCATCATAGCCACAATTCCCGTTCTTCTGGACTTTCAAGATGCTTGCCAACAATCGACTTCATGATGTGTGAAGAATATTTCTGACCAATCGGTAAACAGTTGTGCCTGTCTCTTTTGGCCAGGTGTCATGCTGGTTGTTATTCCGCTGTTCTGCCCGGCGAATGGCTGCAGCAATCATTTCAACCGTAATCTTGCGGGCATCTATTCCTTTGTCATATTCAGGCAGATATCGCTTTAACCGCTCTGAACACTCGCGTGACGTAGCAATTCCTGAAGCTTCTTCAAAATGAAGTAAAAGCCAGTATTCAAACTTTGGGTTACTCAGTGCAAAACCAAAGTTTTTCTGAGTGGTTGACCAGGCATAAAGCTGATCGAGTTGATTTTCATCCCACTGGTCACGGTCGGCAACTAACCAGGCTTCGTCTGAACTTTTCAGGCTCTCTTTTTTGAGATAGTGCTCCATTTTTTTCAAGAGAGCCAAGGGGGCCAAGCCTTCTTTTGTTTTGAGACAGTGTACCTTGATAACTGAGTGATTGTTTTGTAACAGATCGAAATATTCTGGCTCTGTTTTATTTCCTTCAGTGGCCAGAACAAAGAGTTTCCGGTATCTTCGCTCGCCAATGCGCCGTTGAAAGTCTCTTCTTGGTATGGCCATTACTCTCCCACTGTAGTTTGATTTTCGCAGTAGGGGTTCATCATCATTGGCATAAGGCTGGTACGCATTCTTGGTATGCCTCCGAGTCGGCCCTGGAGATAACTTTTCCGGATATCTTTGTCGTAGCGGACATCTTTATAGTCGCTAAATGACAACAGGCAGGATGAGCCTGACGCATTGCGTTCAGCGACCCACATTTCATCACGCCGGAACAGTTGCTGATCCATCAGCAGCACGTCATGGGTGGTGAACAAGAGCTGGCAACGACTCTCCTGCGAACAGTTTTCAAGATAGCCTTCCAGAAGTGATCGGGTCAACAGGGTGTGGAGGCTCCTATCAAGTTCATCAATCACATACACCTTTTTTGATGAGGGAGCGGAGAGTTCCAGAAAAGCCGGCAAGAGATCAATCACCCGCCGGGAGCCATCTGACTCCTGTTGTAATTCAAATTTTGCCTCTGTTCCGTCTGCTTTTTGATGAAAGGTTACCAGCTTCCAGGCAATGAGTTCACCCTCTTTTCGTGTGACCACATAGCGGTCAAGGTCGGGCTCCAGCCGTATCGCTTTTCCCTCTTTGACCTCTTCCTGTATCAGGTTTTTTATGGCATCAGGGAATGGGAGATTATCAAACGGGATTTTCTCGCCTCCGAGATGAGTGATCCCTGTATCAAGTTTTGGCAGCATGCTATTCATGGTGGCATACAGTGGATGCCCTTCATCGAGAAACTGCTCGAATGGTTCAAATCTTGAATCGGGAGCGACCAGTTCCAGAATATTCCTGAACCAGTTGTAGACCGGACGGAAGGTTTCAACTTTTTGTGAAACCGAGTTGGTGAGAAATAACTGATTATCGCGTGTGCCCTGAAAGGCAAACTCAAGGAATGGGCGCTGTTCCAAACCAGCGCCAAAATCTATCGCCCCATGTTGCCGGTGGTAGAGTGTTTTTTCACTGCCCGATGTAATTTCGATCAGTTTCTCTTCCAGAACAGCTTGTCGGGTAAGGGTAAAACTGAATTCGTAGATCGCTTCATCAATGAGGAGTTCAAATAAAAAATTGGAAGGCTTTGACGCGCATTGCGTATCGAGGCGGAAGGTGTCGACGGGAATGAGGGC
>CAIWUU010000003.1 GCA_903915955.1 uncultured Chlorobiaceae bacterium
ATGCATGGTTCGATGCCAAAACGAGGGGGTTGAATGAGTGGCAGAAGGGTGCGCTTCGCGAGCAGTGGGGAACCATGCAACATCTGCTCAGCTCCCGATCACGGATGAATCGGGTCGTCAACGATATTGTGTTTGATTTCAGTGTGAAGCCCCGTCTCAGTAACCATCGCGGCAACGCCATTCTGGTTGCTTCAAGTATCTACGAGGCCTGCAAGTACTTTGAACTGTTTCAGAAGTCGGTGTTTAAAGGCAAGTGCGCGGTGATTACCTCCTACAATCCCCAAACGAGAGATATTACAACGGAGGATACCGGTGCCAACACGGAGACAGACAAGGAGTCGATCTACAACACCTACATGGCGCTCTTGCAGGGTGTAGATGCCGTACCGGGCAAGTCAAAAACAGAGAGCTACGAAGACAATGCCAAACGGCTCTTCAGGGAGCAACCGGCAACGATGAAGCTGCTGATTGTGGTCGATAAACTGCTGACCGGCTTTGATGCGCCGAGCTGCACCTACCTCTATATCGACAAAAGCATGCAGGATCATGCTCTCTTTCAGGCCATCTGCCGCACCAATCGCCTCGATGGGGAGGACAAGGAGTTCGGCTACATCGTCGATTATAAGGATCTCTTCAAAAAGATGAATGATGCTCTGAAGGTCTATACAGTTTATAGTTCAGAGCTGGATAAAAGCGATACCGGATCAGGAGAGTCTGGCATTCTGATGAAAGACCGGCTGGCAAAGGGGCGGGAGCGTCTCGACAACGCTGTTGAGGTGATTGCACTGATCTGCGAACCGGTTGAACCGCCGAAAGGCGAACTTCAACATATCCATTTCTTCTGCGGCAACAGTGAAATTCCCGAGGAGCTTGCAGCAAGAGAGCCGCTCCGTTCTGCCCTCTACAAGGCAACAGCCATGCTGGTAAGGGCCTACAGCGCTATTGCCGACGAGCTTGATGCCGCAGGCTACAGCGCCACTGATGTTCAGCGCATCAAAAAAGCTCTCGACCGCTCGGTCAAGTTGCGCGAAATCATCCGCCATGCCAGCGGTGAAAGCATCGACCTGAAGGCCTATGAGGCGGATATGCGCCATCTCATCGATACCTATATCGAAGCCGATGAGCCGAGAAAGATCTCTCCGTTTGATGCTATGCCGCTCTTGGAGCTGATCGTGAAATCCGGCATTGCGGAAGCGATCAACAACCTGCCCGAGGGGATCAAGAGCCACAGGGATGCGATTGCCGAGACCATTGAGAACAATGTCCGAAGCAAAATCATCAAAGATCACCTGAACGATCCGGCATTTTATGAGAGTATGTCGCTTTTGCTTGACGAGCTCATTGCTTCGCGCCGACGGAAAGCCATCGACTACGAGGCGTATCTCAAGCAGATGGCCGAACTGGCAAACCGCGTGGCATCCGGCCATGCTGAAGAGACTCCTGCGCAATTGAATACTCCCGGTCGCCGCGCATTATACAACAACCTGAAGCTTGACCGGACTGGAAATGTTGACCTTGACCTGTCCGATGAGCCGACCGGCTATAAAGGGCGGCAGGATGAAAAATTGCGTCTGGCGATGATGATTGATGAAACAGTCAAACGAGTCCGGCCGAATGGCTGGCGCGGAGTCAAACCAAAAGAGAATATTATCAAGGGGGCGCTTTTCGAAGTGTTGCAGGACGCTGACGAGGTGGAGCGGCTCTTTCTTGTTATTGAACGGCAACGAGAGTATTGATGGTGACCAGAGTTGTTATCGGAGATATTCCTGTTGATGTGGTGCTGAAAGATATCAGGAATATCCATCTGAGTGTTCACCCGCCAGCAGGCAGGGTGCGTCTTTCGGCCCCCGTCGGCATGGATATCGACACCCTTCGCCTCTATGCCATTTCACGGCTGGGCTGGATAAAAAAGCAGCAGCGCAAGCTGCGCGGGCAGGAGCGCGAAACTCCACGGGAGTACCTGAATCGGGAGAGCCATTATCTCTGGGGAAAGCGTTACCTGCTGAAAATTGTTGAGCGGGAAGCTCCCTCGGCTGTTGATGTGCAGCATAGCGCAATACTTTTGTATATCCGCCCTGATGCCAGTCAGGAGAAAAAACAGTCGCTGCTTGATGCATGGTATCGAAAACAGTTGAAGGCTGCCATTCCTGATCTCATTGCTTTATGGGAGAAAAGGGTCGGGGTGCGGGTCAATGAGTTTGGCATCAAGAAAATGAAGACGAAATGGGGCACCTGCAACCCTGATGCCCGGCGAATATGGGTAAACCTCGAACTTGCCAAAAAGCCGAAAGAGTGCCTCGAATACATTGTGGTGCATGAAATGGTTCACCTTCTGGAGCATCACCACAATGAACGATTCATTGCCCTCATGGATGACATGTTGCCAAAATGGCACTCACTGCGGGACGATCTCAATCGCCTGCCGGTCAAGCACGAGGAGTGGGAGTATTGAGCGGAGTGCCAGATACCGAGGGTGATGCCTCCTTATGCCGCTGGCGGGATTTCTGAAGATGCGGCCATCTATCCAGATTTCA
>CAIWUU010000004.1 GCA_903915955.1 uncultured Chlorobiaceae bacterium
GGAATACAAGTCGTAATTATAACTATTTTTCCGAGCAAAAGCTTTCTGGGAACGCCGAGCTCCAGCTCGGCGTTCCCGGGTATAAGCTCAAAGATTGCGATATATCCTTAACGAATAACCTATAATTCATGGAATTAGAAAGCATCTCTGCCCGATCGGTTGTTTCAGTGTTTGAAGCAACTCGAAATGGCGAATAGCCTCTTTTTCCGGACTTGCCGATTTTTTTATTTCTACCGGATAAGAGTGTGCCGTTCTGATGAATGAGCAGATCGACCCCTTTGGCATCCTTGTCGCGATAGTAGTAAATGGGGGCACGCTTTCCGTTGTGCCACCAGCTTTTGATGATCTCCGATACCACCCAGCTTTCAAGAATGGCTCCTGACATCGCTCCCGCTTCCAGCGTTTCGGGTGATGTCCACTCGGTCAGCCAGGCTGCAAGTCCCGTATCGCGGAGGTACAGTTTCGGGGTTTTCACCACTCTTTTATTGATATTGGTGTGCCATGGTTCGAGCAGGTAGACAATGCCCGAATTTTCAAGAATCGAGAGCCATCGTTTTCCGGTCGCATGGTTGATGTCGCTGTTGCGGCAAAGATCCAGGATATTGAGCATCTGGCCGGTTCGTGCTGCACAGGAGCGGAGAAATCTCAGGAATGCACTTTCGTCGCCTACATTGGCCAGATCCCGCACATCACGTTGCAGATAGGTCTGGACGTAAGAATTGTAGAACAGGTCATGATCGGCAGGATTCTCCTGATGAAGAGCGGGAGACGATCCGAGCCAGATTTTCCGGTAGAGTTCGGGTAGGAGCAATTGCATCGAGCACTTCCAGTTTCGCTCTCGCGTTCTATAAAAGGCTCAACACTGAGTACACTGAACAAGTGCGGGCATTCGCCCACACTTTCAGGGAAGCGAGCCCAACGGCGGATTCGGGATCTGAATATCTGGATAATGGCGCACCCGATGAGTGTGCGCATTTTTTTTGATGGTCTTGGATTATTTTGATATAATTTCGAAGTGCTGTGTTTGTGATAAGGCAAGCAATGGAAGAATACTATTCTTGTGGATTCGATTATCAACCAGCTAAAATCTCTGAACCGCTGAGGTAACAATGAATACAAATACTGTTTCTGTGTTTGATTTGAGTCCACCAGAGAAGCTTCAACTGGTAGAAGACCTTTGGGATGATCTGGCGACGACCCCGTCACAGGTACCTGTTTATGAATGGCAAAAGAGGGAGTTGGATCAGCGAAAAGCTAATTTGACGAACAACCCGGCTTCGGGACTTTCATGGGCCGAGGTAAAACTCAAGGCGAGAAGCCGTTATGTCCGCTGAACTCATAATCGCACCAGAAGCACAACAGGATGTCGATGAAGCTTATTATTGGTACGAAGATCGTCGGTCTGGTTTAGGAGAAGAGTTCCTTGGCTGTGTGGACGCTTGTATTCAGGCAATTTGTCGTACGCCTGGCCTTCACTCTATAGTCTACGATGAGTATCGCCGGGCATTAGTGAGGCGGTTCCCTTATGCTGTTTTCTTCGAGTACTCTGCTAATAAAGTCACTATTTACAGCATTTTTCATACATTCCAGGAACCAAAGAAGTGGCAATGCCGGGTGTAAAAAAAATCTGATTGGCACTGTTATTCCCATTCAATGAATCCTGCCTGCTTTGGTCGTGATGAATGTTTTTCACCGCCGGTAATGTTGCAAGCGATGACTTACTCGCCCCCTCTGCTTTCGAGAAATCCGACAAACCATCCCAGCTCCTCTTTCTCTTCGCGATCCAGGTATGTTTCGATTGCCCTGCACATGAGCCAGTGGGGCGATCTGAGCCAAAGTTACGCAGTTGGTAGATTCTCTGACATCTTGAAAGAGATAGCTCTCTTTCAGCTTTTCTCGACGAGTCGCGCATTACAGGGCTGGCACCACAGGATGGTGGGAAACTGCAGAGCATCAATGACCCTGAAGGGATGCAAGGCATCAGTATTTGTTAAAATCTTGATTGCATACCTTTAAACCTCTCCCAATACCCTTTTTTTGGCGACTTGCTTTGAAAAGTTTAAAGCAAGTCGCCTTGAGGTGGTTATCTGTTTTTCAGTGCTTTTGCCCAACTCTCCATTGCGTTATTTGCGACAGGGTTTGGAGCTTCAAGAAAGGTAATGACAAAAGAGTTCTCAAGTTCGGCGATACCGATTGAACGAGGACGAACGGCAAGTACCACGGGGTCTTTGATCTCCTTGCCAAAGCAGAAGAGAATATTTTTTGCATCTCTTATTTCCGGATTGATAAAACTGCCGGGTAAGCCAGCGGTATGGGCATAGTGGTCAAAAATTCCGATGAATTGGAGAGTGGAGTCGTTTCCAATCATCGTTTTGAAATGAGTGAGAATGTCATCGACGTTTTTGCAGGTTGTTTCGCTCTTGAGAAGCTCAAGGGTATAGATGGGATATTTTTCCTGAAAAATAATTTGCTTCATGGTTGTTGTTACTCCGATGTGATGGATTTTATTTGATACTCTCTTTCAATCTTTTGATAAAAGAGATTATACGAGATTTTTGAAAGAGATATGCTATATGGTGGGGTAAGTCTGTCAGGAGAATCCAGACGCATTGGTGATTCACTGCTTTATTGGTTAACGCACATTGTACTTTCCTGCGAGCGCATGATTGTTGGGAAAAAATCGTCATAAATGGTAAGGGCGTGTTGCGCGGGCATGAGGGATGGTTTAACAGGTTAACGCAGAGATCAACATGAAAAGATCATTCAGTTGGCGTGTGTTTATAAGTTTCGGTCTTTGTATTGCGCTTGTCATGATGCTGCTCTCTGGAGTGATTCTCTATATCTCTCCTCCCGGCAGGGTTGCGAACTGGACGGATTGGCGCATGATTGGCTTGTCAAAAACAGGATGGCAGCATCAGCATATTATTTTTGGCTTTGCCTTTGTTCTTCTCTCACTGTTCCATCTGTTTTTCATTAACTGGCATGCCTTTTTCTCTTATCTGAAAGCAAAGAGCGCTCAGGGGCTTAAAAGCCCGGCAGAGCTCATGGCAATAACAATTCTCTCACTATTTCTTGGCGCTGGAACCTTCTTTGGTATCCAGCCATTTTCAGCGGTTATAGAGTTTGGTGACGGGATTTCCAACTCCTGGGAACGTAAGGATTCTCAGGCTCCGGTTCCTCATGCCGAACTCATGACTCTTGTTGAACTTTCACAGCAACCAGAGCTTGGCGGTGATCCCGAAGCTTTAAAGACAACGCTTGAAAAGGCAGGGTTACAAGTAACCTCTCAAAAAGAGACGATTGCAGACATAGCAAAGGCGAATGGCATGACCGCAGAAAAGGTCTATGAGCTTATTGCGCCGAAAAAAAATGGAGCGCAGAAACTGCAAAAAGAGGGCTTGGGGAAAAAAACCTTGCAGCAAATAGCCGATGAAGCCGGGGTTTCAGCGACTTCGCTGCAGCTTGCACTTCGTCAGAAAGGTATTGAAGCAAAACCTGACTCCCCTTTAAAAGCTGTCGCTGAAAATAATAACATGCAAATGAACGATCTGCGCCAATTGCTTGAGATAATGATCCGCCGGTAGAGTGTGGCTCCTGATGATGTTTTTGCGTTATGCTGATTGATTGTTGCCATACTCTGAAGCCAGGGTTGGTGTGGGTTGGCGGCAATCGTATCAATATCGGAACATGTATTCCGACCGAATCTTAAAATACGCTTAAAATTAGCGTTATAGGCACAATCAAATACAAAAAATTCGTCGGATTTTTTGTGATGCCCTGACATTTATGTAGATTTACCCCTGCGAAATATTTGTCGTTTTTTTTACCCGCACACTTAACAATTGTTACTATCCACAGGGAGGAGTTATGTCCGACATTTCACGAAGAAAGTTTCTTCAAACAACTTCAGCTTCAGCGCTGCTTCTCTTTTCTGGTCTTGGCAGAGAGAGTCAGGCAGCTTCAGCGCAGAGCTATTCATCCAGAAAAATTGGGAACATCAAAAATCTCAAGGTGAATGAGCCTCTTGCTTTTAACTATCCTGACGAAAACTCTCCCTGTGTGTTGGTAAATGTCGGTCACGAGGCTGTAGGTGGCATCGGGAATGGTAGGAGCGTTGTCTCTTTCTCTACACGATGTACGCATATGGGTTGTCCGTTAACCTACAATAACGGACGTCTTGTCTGCAAATGCCATTACTCCATGTTCGATGTATCCCGTAATGGTCAGACCTATCAGGGGCTCGCTTCCCAGTGGGTTGCTCAAGTAGTTTTGCGGCTTGATGCTGCAACCGGCAACATTTATGCTGAAGGGGTTGAGGGTCTTATTTACGGCAGAATCGGTAATCTTAAATTGAGCTAAGGAGAAACAGCGCTATGTCACTTACAAAAAGAAAAGATACGCTCCCGATTCCTCCGGTTGATGCGGAAAGATATACCACGGTCTGCCAGTATTGCAGCGTTGGTTGCGGTTACAATGTGTTCGTCTGGCCTGAAAAGAGAAGCGGCACCGCAAAATCCAATGCCTTTAACGTTGACCTCTCGAAACAGTCGATGTTATTGTCAGGGTTTTCCTACACGGAGACCATGCATAACGTAATTACCAGGAAAAACGGCAACCGATACAATCTTGCTATTATACCGGCAAAAGAGTCGCGAATCAACAAAGGAGACTACTCCATTCGAGGCGGTACCAATGCTCTGACCGCCTACACCCCAACCGGAGTCACCAAAGATCGTTTGAAGTATCCGCTGCTCAGAAAAGAGAATGGTTTTGTGGCTATTTCGTGGGATGATGCCGTCGAAATTATCGCAACATTGACCAAGAACTCTATGGACAAATATGGAGCAGACAGTGTTGCCATGAAGTTTTATGATCATGGAAGCTCCGGTCTTGGATTTGAAGACAACTGGGGCGCAGGCAAGTTTTTCTTGAGCGGCGTGAAAACACAATATCTCTCAATTCATAATCGTCCGGCATACAACTCTGAGGTATGGGGTTCAAGAGAGCGTGGCATGCACGAGCTCAACTACGATGTTGATGATGCGCGTCTTGCCGATACTATTGTTCTCTGGGGCGCTAATGCTTACGAAGGGGCTACTGTTTTTTACACCGAGCACATTATGCCGAACCTCCAGGGTGGCTCAATTGATGAGAAAAAGAGTGAATTTGCACCAGGAGAACCTGCAGAAGAGGGTCGCATTGTTATTATTGATCCCCGTAAAAATGCCACGACAACCGTCAGCCAGGATATCAGCGCGGAGAGAGTTCTGCATCTGCGTCCGAACCTTGGCACCGACTGGATTCTTGCCAATGCGCTTGCCAGAATTGCATGGGAAAACAACTGGTATGACAGTGCATATCTCCAGAAAAGGACCGATATGGTCACCTTTGAGGATTACAAGAGCAAATCCCTGGAGCTGGCTAAACCGCTTGCTGTTTTTCTTGCTGACGCAGAAAAGATTACCGGAGTCTCCAGAAAAGAGATGGAAGAGGCGGCTGCATGGATGGCCAAGCCGAAAGCAGGTGGGTTCAAGCGCAGAACACTCACGCTTTATGAGAAAGGCATCATCTGGAACATGAAAAACTACGACCAGGTTGCCGCCATAGCGCAGCTCAATGTGCTCACCCACAATGTCGGAAGGCCGGGAACCGGATGCGGAAGACTTGGCGGTCATCAGGAGGGTTATGTGCGACCAGGCGCCCCCACTCCTGGCTCCATTTATGCCGGTGGGCCTCCAAAAAATGTTGACAAGTACATTACTGGTGGCGGTGGAAAAATTTACTGGGTTGGCGCTACGGATCCCTATCTCTCAACACCAAACAGCAAGTTTTTCAAGAAATCGGTTAAAAAACGGGCGAACAACCTTCTTGATTATCTCGACAACGGCGGAATTCCTTCCGACCCGAAAGCTTATGTGGCCAAAGTTCTTGAGGCATTTGAAAAGAGCGACGCTCTCTTTATGATTGTGCAGGATATCTACAAAACGCACACGTCGGAGGATGCCATGCTCATTCTGCCTGCTGCGGGATGGGGGGAAGCGGTTGATACCTCGATTAATTGCCATAGCCGACTTCTGAGGATCTATGACAAGTTCATGGATGCGCCTGGCGAAGCCCTTCCAGACTGGAAGATTCTTGCCCTTGTCGGCAATAAAATCAAAGCGCTATACACTGCGGATGGCAACAAGGAGATGGCGGAGAGATTCAGTGGTATGGAGTGGAAAACAGACGCGGAGGTGTTCGCGGATGGGTCGCAGGAATTTGGCGACAACAGGGCAACCGAAGCCGAAGAGGCCAGACTTTCAGCAGAGTGTTACAAAGGGGTGACCCATGAGATGCTGAGAAAGCTTGGCAACGAGGGTATCCAGACCCCTGTGCGTCAGGATCCTGTTACCGGCAAGCTTATCGGTACCAAACGTCGTTATCAGTACAGTTTTGCATCAAAGGATGGGCTGTTCAAATGGTACGGCACTGATGCATGGACAGGGTATCCCGCTGAAATAGCAAAATATATCAATAATCCCACCTATCCATTCTGGTTTACCACCGGGCGCTCTCAGCATGTCTGGCAGACCATGTATCACGACAAAAGGATTCCGGAGAAGCTGATGACGGTTCCTCTTCCTTATCTGGAAATTCACCCCGATGATGCTGGCAAGCTCAGTTTGAAAACCGGTGACATGGCTGAAGTGTTCAATGAAGAGGGTTCATGCCTGGCGCTTGTCTATGTCAATGATGCCACAAAACCAGGGCTTGTTTTCGGTATCATGTTCCATGCGAAGGGGACAATGAATAACTTGACCTCCTCTTATACCGATCCAAAGACAACCATTCCGTGGTACAAGGGAACAAAGGTAGGGGTAAAGAAATACAACGGAAAACTTGATGATGCCATTAAAACGGTAAGTCTCCTCTCAAATAACGATTTCAGTATGACGTAACTGTTGGCAACATTTCTTATACTGAAAAAGGCGCTGGCTCAACAAAGAGCAGCGCTTTTTTTGTCCTGATAACGTTTCATAGCATCTTTTTGCCTTCAGCATGAGCAATCCCGGTAAGAGTTCACTGGTCGATACCTTTGGCCGACCTATAGATTATGTGAGGATTGCCGTCACATCACGGTGTAACCTTCGCTGCTCATACTGTATGAGTGAGCTGCATGAAGATCACTCCCAGGGTGATGCTCTTCTGACCAAAAAGGAACTCATTACCATTATTGAGGTGCTGGCCTCTCTTGGTATTACCAAGATTCGGTTTACGGGTGGTGAGCCACTTCTTCGCAGCGATATTGTCGAGCTGGTTCGGGAGGCAAAACATGCCGGTATCAGAACGGTAACCCTGACCACGAATGGCCTGCTTCTCGATCGTTTTTTCCCCGCTCTGGTTGATGCGGGACTTGATGCCATTAATTTCAGCATTGACTCCCTTGATCGGGAGCTCTATCACACCATTACAAGAAGAGACGAGTATGGACGGGTACGGGATAATCTCGACCGGCTTCTTGACTCCTCACCGATTCCGGTGAAACTTAATGTGGTGCTGATGCGTGATATCAATTGCGATGATCTGCAGCGATTTGTTGCGTTGACCAGAGATCATGCCGTGACCGTGCGATTTATGGAGCTGCAACCATTTGATGATAATCAGATATGGCGTACAGGGAAATTTTTGGGGGCCGATAAAATTCAGGAGTTATTGAAAAGTTCTTATCCCGATATTCAGGCGATTAAAGGCCATGCAACGCAATATTTCAGTTACACCTTGCCTGGCCACAAGGGTTCGATTGCCATTATTCCTGCATTTACAAGAAACTTCTGTGGCGAGTGCAACAAGATTCGTCTTGCCCCGGATGGTAAAATAATCAGTTGTCTCTATGAAAAAGAGGGTTTGATGCTGCTTCCGCTGCTTCGCACTCATGCAGGTCGCGAAGCGATAGCCGAGCTGTTTCGCAAGGCGGTGATCAACAAGCCTGTGGACGGGAAGCATGCTGCGAGGGATTCAGTCAGGACCAGTATGTCGGAAATCGGAGGATAGAGGCCTCTTGATTACGGAGCTATCTTTTTGATCGCCATCCCTGCCGAGATGGTTCCTCCCTCAATCACCCGACAGAAGAGCCCCTCCTTTGGCATGATGCACTCGCCCGTGGCAACCTTTATGGCACACCCCGCATTATGGCACTCCTTGCCGATTTGGGTAATTTCAAGAAGAGCATCAGCGCCGACAAGCAGTGAGTCGCCGATGGCAAGGGTTGAAAGATCGATGCCTCTTGTGACAATATTTTCAGCAAACACGCCGTGGTCAAGCTCCGGCATTTTTTGACGCATCCGGTCAACACTCTCTCCCGCAAGCAGAGAAACTTGCCGATGCCACTCTCCCGCGTGAGCATCGCCCTCTATTCCCCACTCCGCTCTCAGCACAATCTGTTCAACGGCTGTTTTTACCACCCCTTTGGCTTCGCTGATACAGACTGCTTCTATAATACCCATGTTGTGGTGTGTTGAGGAGTTGCCCATTTTACCCTTGTCAATATACTATCAAAATCATGAAGAGCCGATGAGGATTGTCTCTTTTGTTTGATTAATCGTATATTTACGATTAACATTTGTGAGGCTTTGTGAAGCACTCTCTTGCAACCAGCCCTTGATCGGGAAGATGTGGTGATGGTTGATCAAGTTGTTGATGGTATATATTTTCAATGGCTGGTGTTATTCCTGTGTTATGAAGTGCGGCATGGGAGTTGTGGAAGGCAATACTTGCCGTACAGCTTCTTGCTGATTTTTTGTGACACTGAATGGTAACAGCATTAATGAAAGGATAGAGGAAAATGAAGCATCCCAAAATACTGTTTCTGATAACAGCTCTCTTTTTGCTCATGTTGTTCAGTGACGGGCAGGCGGTCATCCAGCCTCGGGTAACCTTCGTTGAACTTGGCGCGACGTGGTGTACTCCCTGCAAGCTGATGCAGCCGGTGATGCGTTCTCTGGAAAGCAGATACGGAGAGCAGCTCAAGGTTATCTTTTATAATGTCTCCAGTGTCGAGGAGCGGAGTTATGCACAACAGTATCGTATACGGCTGATTCCGACACAGGTTTTTCTGGATAATAACGGGAAGGAATTTTTCCGTCATGAAGGATTTTTTCCTGAAACCGGGATTGATAACCTTTTGAGGCAACAAGGGCTTATTCCGACGAAATAACAGAGAGAACACTATGCTTGAGTCTCTTTTTTCTGCATTGATTATTGCGCTCAGCCAGAGTTATCTTGCTGCTGTTGCTGCCTCATTTGCCTGGGGAATACTCAGTGTTCTGCTCAGCCCCTGCCATCTTTCATCCATTCCTCTGGTTGTCGGCTATATCAGCAGTCATGGACGGGTAAAAGTGCAGCGAACAGTCTCTCTCTCCATCCTCTTTGCCTCCGGAAGTTTGTTAACTATAGCCATTATCGGAGTGATTACCGCTTCAATGGGGAGAATGCTTGGTGATACGGGAGAGTGGGGGAGCTACGTGATTGCCGGAGTTTTTATTGTTATGGGGCTGTACCTGATGGAGATTATCACCTTGAAATGGAAGGGGATAGTAATACCTGACGAGCAGCGTGGCGGACTATGGGGAGCTTTTTTATTGGGCCTCCTTTTTGGTATAGGGCTCGGCCCTTGCACCTTTGCTTTTCTGGCACCTGTTCTTGGCGTTGTCTTCAGTATTGGATCTGAGAACTGGTTCAAAGCAGTATTGCTTGTTGGAGCTTTCGGAGTTGGTCATGCTGCTGTTATTGCTGTTGCTGGCAGCATGACCAGTTTGGTGCAGCATTACCTTGACTGGGACGGAAAATCATCGGCAATGCTGTATGTCAAGCGAGGTTCTGGTGTTGTGCTGCTCGTTGCTGGGCTATATTTTCTCTTTACCGCCCTTTTTTAGGTGCAGCGTTGTTATCCGTTCCGTTTTCTCTTTCCCGCTTGCGCCTTGCTGTGGAACACTTGTGCCGGAAGAAAACCAGAAGGCATGTTGATCTGCGTCGGAAAGTAAGTTACCTTGCTTCAGAAAACTATAGAGCACACCATAGATTCATAAATCACCTGTTTTTTGATTTCATTCGATGACTCAAATCTTTTATTACTCTCTTTTGTTTGCAATAACCCTGAGTGTTATGGGGCAAACAACTGCGAAGGCCGCACAATCAACGTTCGTAACAACTCAGGAACAATCAGTGGTGGTCGATGAGTCATTCTCTCGCTCTTGTCAGCAGTCTAATGCGGAGTTTCGTAAGCGTGTCGGCTCTTTTTCTGCTGATGTTGATCGGCGTGTCAGTGCTATAGGTTATCCTGGTGGCAACTCACTGGCGATTGTTGCCCAAAGACTTACAGCAGAGTTGCCAGGTGATCTTGCGCGGCTCTATGCCATTTACAGGTGGATCACGACGTATATTGAGTATGATGTTGAGGCCTATTTTTCCGGTGATTTGAGGAATGCCGTCGGGGCGGCCAATACCTTTCATCGTGGCATGGCTGTTTGTGACGGATACTCTTCGTTGCTTCAGGAGATGGGTGCTGTTGCCGGATTACAGATTGAGAAAGTTGACGGTTATGCCAAAGGATACGGCTATGCAGTCGGTGTTATGACGGGGGGAGCCAACCATGCCTGGAATGCTGTGAACCTTGATGGTTGCTGGTATCTGCTTGATTCGACATGGGACGCAGGTTCGATTGATGATTCCGGCCACTTTTCGAGAAAGAGCGGCAAATGGAATTATTTCCTCGTTGATCCACCGTTTTTTATTACCAGCCATTTTCCTGAAAATCCGACGTGGCAGCTTTTGCAGAAACCTGTTACTCGCGATACATTTCTTGAGATGGCATCAGTGCCTCCCGGAATGATTGATCTTGGCGTAGATAGGGCTTTCTGAACAAAGCCTCGTTTTAAAAACACCTCGACGGCAGGGCAAATCTGGCCTCTATACACAAATCCCCTAATCGCTGTAATTTTTGCTTCAAGAGGCTGTGTCGCCCATTTATCGCCATCAAAAACGACAC
>CAIWUU010000005.1 GCA_903915955.1 uncultured Chlorobiaceae bacterium
CGATATTGAAAACAGTCCTGAAATTCCGGCCCTGATCGACAATGTTGTTGATGTACAGCGAGGAACCACCATTGCGCTGAACGGAGTAAAAGTGCATACGACAGAACACGTTCTTGGCGCTCTTTATGGACTCCAAATCGATAACTGTCGTATTGAAATGAGCGGCCCGGAACCGCCAGTCATGGATGGAAGCTCGCACCCTTTTGTTGAAGCCCTGCTTGAAGCCGGTTTTCATGAACAGGATGAGCCAAAAAATTACCTGGTCATTGATGAAACAATTGAATTCCATGATGCTGAAAACAGCGTCGATATTGTTGCCCTGCCTCTTGACAGCTTCAGGGTAACAGTGATGGTGGATTATAAAAATCCAGCGCTTGGCTCGCAGCACTCAGGGCTTTTTGACCTGGAGAAGGAGTTTGTCAAGGAGTTTTCCTCATCGAGAACCTTCTGCTTTCTCAGCGAAGTGGAGGGACTTGCTAACCAGGGGCTTATCAAGGGCGGCGATATTGATAACGCTATTGTCATTATTGACAAACCCATGGGGAACGGGGAGTTGGCTGATCTTGGGAAAAAACTCGGTAAAGAAAATCTTCTTCTTGGTGATAACGGTATTCTCAATAACCGGGAATTGCGCTTCAAAAACGAACCTGCCCGTCATAAACTGCTCGACCTTCTCGGCGACATTGCTCTTCTTGGCATGCCATTACAAGCACAGCTCCTTGCCGCTCGCCCCGGCCATGCATCGAATGTGGAATTCGTGAAGCAACTTAAAAAATATGCTGACCGCAACAAGCTTGCCCGGCAGTACCAGCACGAGAAAAAAGCAGGCGTTATTTTTGACATCAACGCTATTCAAAAAATCCTTCCGCACCGCTATCCATTCCTTTTGATCGACAAGATCGTGGAGTTCAAGCTGGACGAAAAAATTGTATCGATCAAAAACGTCACCATGAATGAACCATTTTTCCAGGGCCATTTCCCCGGAAATCCCATCATGCCCGGTGTTCTCATCCTTGAGGCCATGGCACAGACGGGAGGCATCATGATGCTTAACGGCAACAATAATATAAGCGAAAGTGTCGTTTACTTCATGGGAATCGACAAGGCCAGATTCCGCAAACCGGTTCTTCCGGGCGACACGCTTGTCATTGAGGCAACAGTCACCAACAGGCGCAGAAATGTCTGCCAGTTTGATGCCAAGGCATTCGTACGGGGTGAGCTTGTCTGCGAGGCATCACTTATGGCTACCATCGTACCGAAAAACGAGTAAAGCCGAACGTTACAGGGCGCCCTCTCAGCAAAATCCAGGGTGCCCTGAAATGGATCTCCACATCCTGTCAACAAGTTATCAACATTCGCCACACAGTAAAACGAATCCGCTCAAAGCCGATAATCAACTCTTAATAAACAAGTTAGAGTGCTATCGCAATAAGATTCGTTCTTTGCAGGCAAAATTGTCAATATCTGTATGTTCCCAATTGCCTGGCTAAAGGAAGCGCAAATCCGCAGTATTCCAGAGCGAAAGAAGCTGCTTTTAAAACTCAGCCACTGCAGTCAATCCCCTTATGAATTCTATGAAACCTCACACTGTACTGAAAAAAGGAGTAGAGAAGCATAACCGTAGAGAGGTATAAAAAGAACTCCTTGAGATGATAAAGCTTGAAAACGGGGTGTGGCCAAACCATGGCAATAAACATCATTGAAACAAAGCCCACCGCCCATTTTCCCGGCCAAAGGGAGGTTGTTACCACTGAATAACGAAATTTCACATACCCTGCTCCAATAAAAATCATGATATCGCGAAGCAAAGCAAAGAGCACAAACCACAAGGGAAGCTGACCAATCCAGAGAAAATAGAGAGCTACACTGGCAAGGCAAAGCTTGTCTGCAAGAGGATCAATAATTTTTCCCATTTCGGAAACCTCATTGGTCCACCTTGCCACCCGTCCATCGAACCAGTCAGTCAGTACCGCCACCACCATAATGACAATGGCGATGGTGAGATGGCCGGTATGAAAATAATAGAGAAACCAGGGGATCAATATTATTCTCAAAAAACTGAGCGAATTCGGCAGATTAAAGATACGACCATCCATATTCAATTTTTTATCAATTTCCCGCTTCTCTTTCTATTACAACAACACACAACGCAGAAAAAGCACCAAAAACAGCCCGAACTTTGCCAAAACTTTACAAATTACTCAATATTCCTATTTATTGGAACTTCCGTTTACTTGGGAAATGCTCTTGAAAGTTACAGAAGATAATGAAAAAGAGAGAGTAAACTTTTGAAGTTCAATTATTTTTCTCTTCTGGAAGGGAGCATTTGCTGCATTTACTACATTGGCCAATGGTGGCCGCCTCTCCGGCGATGTAGTTTGGAAAAACACCATACACCAACCTACACGCTCTACATGAAGGGAAACGGAACCCTGCCAGGCTCCGTCTGGCCTGCCTGAAGGCTGAATATTCAGCCCTCTGTTTACCTCGCCTGAAGTCTCATTATTGAGCTGCCCGGTCATTCCTAATGTATTGATATTAGTATAACCTGCCTTCTTATGAAATCTCTTAACTGGTTTTAAAATCAACAATCCTGAGGTGACCCCAAGTATCTCTCTGGGCAGCCCTCTGAAGCGCTACCTCCTCACTCCCCCAAAATCACCTTCTGCATCAGCATCTGGTTATTTCCGTAAAACGGCACATCCGTTGCGCCGAGCACTGAAGGCGGCAGATCTTGCAATTCGTTGAGGTTGCTCATTGGCACCAGCACAAGCCTGGCGCCGTTTTCAGAGAGCATTGAGACCTTATCTGAGAAGTTCAGTGCCCGCTCAATGGCACCCCCAATGGAGATGTTCCCCAGTATCGACAGGGCTGGTTTGAGGTTTCTTTTGTAGATCGCGGAGATGATGGCGACGTAGGCGGCAGCCCCTATCCCTGACGCTATAGTTGAGCCAAGAAGTGATGTCACCTGAATGGAGATATCGTAGTTCTTGAGGGAGTGCTGCTCGTTGAGAATGGTTTTCTCGTTGGCCTTGATGTATTGATAGCTGTTTTTGATGTCTTCCTTCGGTGCGGTGCTGTTGGTGCCGGATATGTTCAGTTTTCCGCTTCCGATAACAACGGCGGTCTCGATCCTCACCAGTGTCAGGTTTTCTCCATCGCTTGTTGCGGTGTAGCAGACACCTGGCTGAAGGGGCGAGTTTTCGATAAGGTGGGAGCTTCTCTCTTCGGGCAGGGAGACAAAGCTCTCTTCCTGAGTGTTTTTGTCGATGAAGGAGAAGTTGGTGTCCCAGAACTCCATGCCGCCGATACGTTTAAGCTGCTCCTTCACACGGCGGCGCATTTCGAGAGCAAGTGTCAAATATTCCTGCACCTCCTCCCGTGTGTACTTTCCGTCAGGATGAATCAGCTTGATAAATCCTGAAACCGTTTTCTTCACAGGCTTGGTGTCGCGCTGCTTGAGGTGAGAGCCGAGTGCAAAGAACTCCTCGACAACATCGGTGTGGTTTATTTTGCGTTGTGATTTGAGGCACTCTGAAAAGAAGTCGGTACTGAAGCCGAAGTTTTTTGTGAAATGCTTTGGGGCGAATTTGGGCATCTCCCAGCCGGGCAGATAGTAGTGGATACGGTCAAGAAAGGCGGTATCACTGTTTATTTCCGGGGAGAGAGGGCTGAAAAGGTTTGAGTTCTGCAACACGGTTTCAATCGGCTGGTTGATGTTGCCGTTCAGCACAATCGAGGCACTCCCTGTAATTTCACCACCGGCTCCGGCACGGGAGAATGAGCCTGATTCCATATAATCCTTCATCAGCGGTATGGCGTCCCGCTCCTTGAAGAGCTTGTCAGTTGCTTCGTCAAAGGTGATAGCATCCCACTGCCCGACAGCTCCCACCTTGCCGGTTGAGCCATGCACAAAGAGCTTGGCAACGGTTCCCTGCCCGCCGGAAATAACAACGGCATAGGGGGTGAGCTCCTTGAACACGTAGGTTTTTCCTGTAGATCGCGGCCCTATTTCCAGAAAATTGAAGTTCGCCTCCACCAGCGGAATGAGGCGCGATATCAGGAGCAACTTGATGCGCCGGGTGATTCCTTCCGCCGAGGGTTCAATTCCCGAGCTGCGCAGAAGGATGTCGATCCACTCTTCCGTGGTGAAGTGTGAGCGGTTGCGCACAAAGTGTCCGTTCTCGAAATTGGAGAGCTGAATCGGTTTTATCTCTTCCACCACAAAGGGGTAGATGGTTGAACCAATCATGATGCCGGGATCGTATCGCATCTCAATGATTGCCCAGATACCGCCAAGCATCATCTTTTCGTGCTGGTTTACCAGGCTTTCGCTGATGTTGGCATGCTTGATGTTGCTGTTCTGCAATTTTGCCCAG
>CAIWUU010000006.1 GCA_903915955.1 uncultured Chlorobiaceae bacterium
ATTTACAAAATCGCAAAAAAGCAGGGGGTTCAATTATGACGGAGCATTTGCGACTCATAGCAAGGCAGTTGAATCAATCCCTTTTTTGCATAAAATTGCCTTTACCATGGCAAACAGAGCCGTCCGAACTATTTTTAACACCCACCCATGGAAGAATACGATCAATTTGCCACACAATACGCTTCAGGCACCGAGGATCTGGAGCAAAAGACAAGGAGCCATTTTTATTCCGAATTGCCTCCGTTGAAAGGGAAGATTATCCTTGATGTTGGATGTGGGTCAGGCCATGACGGAGCATACTATGCTTCGCAGGGCGCTGTTGTGTATGGTATGGATGTTTCGGAGCAAGAGATTGCAATGGCACAACAGAGAGCGTGCGGAGTTTTCGTTAAAGCCTCTATGGAGAGTATTCCGTACGAAGCTGACATGTTTGATATCGTGACCAGCCTCTACGCAATCCAGCATACAGAAGATGTGCCACAATCGATTCTGGAGATGATTCGTGTTGCCAAACCGGGTGGCCTCATTGCCATTCTGGCCAAACATCCGTTTCGCAATCTGCTTGAAAGTTATGTCAATGATGGTGTTTCGGACTATTATGCCAAAAGAAAGGTTACCTCTTACATTTTTAACAGGTCAATAAAATTGATTGAAAATGGACACACCATGATGGACTATCTGGCACCATCGGTGTTACGATCAGCTTCACTTGAGCTGTTTGAAGAGAGAACGGATTTTCCGGCAAGTGATCAGGTTATTGCAGGGTTGACCTACCCGACCTACATGATTTTGAAATATCGGAAGATCATCTGACGTGCAATTGTGTCTGCTGGAAAATTGAGCAATACTGATGAGTATTTCTTGAATCTGTAGGTGAGAGATGATTGTTCCAGTTTTACAGATTTGCTGATTCGCTTGTATTATTCTTCCCGAAGCTATATATTAACAATCGTTAATACGTTCTTTATCCAATACTGGTCATCAAGAAAGGCTGAGGGAATAGACCCGGTGAAGCCTTGACAACCGATTCCTTTCAGAGTGGAACACGGTGCCACATTCTACTTTTGCGATCTATGCGTCTGGTTTTTTTCGTCAGATGAAGCAGAAGAACGATGAGTGAAAAAGAGCGTTGTACAGCTTCTCTTTTCAAAACAGGTGCGTTGCCTTGAGCGACTTGCCATTTCAAAAGAGAGTGAATTTCATTGAAAACCTCTTCCTTGCTCATCAGGGAAGAGGTTTTTTTATTGTATTATCCCATTCATTTTTCAAAACAAGCTGTTTATGAGTTTTCAGACCGACACGATTCATGCCGGTGTAGGCCCCGACAAGGCTTACGGCGCCATTATGACCCCGATTTACCAGTCGTCAACTTTTGTGTTTGAGGACATCGGCAAGCACCGGGGATTTGACTATACCAGAAGCGGCAATCCGACCCGCAAGGCACTTGAAGACAATCTCTGTGCTCTTGAGGGCTGCTCATCGGCAGTAGCTGTTACCACGGGTATGGCGGCCATTACCTCCACCCTGAGCATTTTTCATGCGGGTGACGAGATTATCTGCACTGATGACTGTTATGGTGGTACCTCCAGATTGATGAAGACGGTTGAAGAGCATTTCGGTATCAAGGTGCATTTTGTGAACATGCAAGTGGCGGAAAACATTCTTCCTTATGTGAATGAACACACAAAAGTGGTCTGGGTCGAAACGCCCTCCAACCCTCTGTTGAACCTTATTGATATTGCAGCCGTCTCGGCGCTTGCCAAAGAGCGTGGACTTTTGACTATTGTTGACAACACCTTTCTCTCTCCTTACGGGCAGAAGCCTTTTGAACTTGGAGCTGATATTGTGGTTCATTCGACAACCAAGTACTTGAATGGTCATTCCGATGTGGTCGGGGGGGCCGTGCTGTCGAACAGTGAGGATCTTGACGCAAAGCTGAAGTTTATGGTGAATGCACTTGGTACCTGTGCCCAGCCTTTCGACTGCTGGCTGGTGCTTCGCGGGATCAAGACGCTGGTGGTTCGCATGAGAGAGCATGAACGCAATGCACTTGCGGTGGCGCAGTTTTTGGAGCAGCATCCTAAAGTAAAACGGGTTTTTTATCCCGGTTTGGTGAATCATCCACAGCATGAGCTTGCCAAAAAACAGCAGAAGTGTTTTGGTGGCATGGTTTCGTTTGAGCTTGATGGCGCTCTTGAGGATGTCAACCGGGTGCTGATGGGCACGAAGTTGTTTGCGCTTGCTGAAAGTCTTGGTGGCGTTGAGTCGCTGATTGAGCATCCGGCATCGATGAGCCATGCGTCGATGGATAAAGAGCATCGCGAAGCGGCCGGGATCACCGATACCATTATCAGGCTTTCGGTTGGTATTGAGGATGGTGACGATCTTGTTGCAGATTTACAGTGTGCGCTTGGGTGAGGAGCATGGTGTCTCATAATCCGGAAAGAGGGAGTTTTCCCCCACCCTATACCGTGCAGGTAAGTGCAAGGGCCAAACATGCAAGGTTAAAGATGACACCGCATGACGGCCTGATTGTGGTTGTCCCCCAGGGGTTCAATAAAACGCATATAGCATCGCTGCTCAGCCGTCATGAGTTGTGGATACGAAAGACGGCAGCGCAGCTTGATGCACATCGGCAGGAGCCTCTGCCATCAAGAGAGAACGGATTGCCCTGTAAGGTTGTGTTTCCCCATTGTTCTGAGGAGTGGGATGTTGAGTACACACAGACAGCGACTGGGGAGGCTGCTATCAAAGAGAGTTCAGCAACCAGCCTGCTTCTCTCCGGTGATGTCGCCAATGATGTGCTCTGCCGCAAACTTCTCAACTCCTGGTTGAAGCATCGAGCGGTGATGCTTATGCTTCCCTCGTTTGAAAAACTTGCAACATCCCTTGATTTTGACTATGCTGAAGCAAAGGTTCGCCTGCAACACTCTCGCTGGGGGAGTTGCACTTCAGGTCGGGTGATAACGCTGAATACCAAGCTGCTTTTTTTGCCGGAGTATCTCATCCGGCACATCATGGTCCATGAGCTTTGTCACACGGTTCATCTTAACCACTCTCGTGCCTTTTGGGCTCTTGTGCAACAGCACGATCCCCTATGGCGAATCAATAACCGTGACATGAAGAGCGCCTGGAAATATATTCCGGCGTGGGTTTCGGGTAAGCCCTGACAGATCGTTTTATTTTACCCCTTAGTTCAACCAATACCTTAGGATATGCAATTCGAATCACTGAACATTATTGATCCAATTTTGAAAGCCCTGCAGGAAGAGGGTTATACCACTCCAACACCGATACAGGCAGAAGCGATACCAATTATCTTGCAGGGTACCGACCTGCTTGGCTGTGCCCAGACTGGAACAGGAAAAACGGCAGCATTTGCCATTCCCATTTTGCAGTTGCTCGGTGCCAACAAAATTTATGACAGGAAGAGAAAAATACGGAGTCTGATTGTGACTCCGACAAGAGAGCTGGCTATTCAGATAGGAGAGAGTTTTAACGCCTATGGCCGTCATACAGGGTTGACCAATACGGTGATTTTTGGTGGTGTCAATCAGAATCCCCAGACGGCCTCACTGATTAAAGGTGTTGATATTGTGATTGCAACTCCCGGCAGGCTGCTTGATCTTCTCAATCAGGGATTTTTGAGTCTGCGTGATGTGGAGATACTGGTGCTGGATGAAGCCGATCGCATGCTCGACATGGGCTTTATTCACGATGTCAAAAAGATACTGGCGCTGGTTCCGAAAAAAAGGCAGTCACTTTTCTTTTCTGCCACTATGCCACCGGAAATTGTCAAGCTTGCCGCCACCATTCTTCATAATCCTTCAAAGGTATCGGTTACGCCTGTTTCTTCAACAGTGGATATCATCAATCAATCGATCTATTTTGTGGACAAGGGGAATAAAAGCGCTCTTCTGGTTGATATTCTGCAAGACAAGAGTATCAAGACAGCCCTGGTCTTTACCCGAACAAAGCATGGCGCGGACAAAGTGGTAAAATTGTTGGACAGGCACCATATCAAGGCGGAGGCGATACATGGCAACAAGGCGCAGAATGCCCGCCAGCGTGCCCTGACAAATTTTAAGTCGCAGGCAACAAGAATCCTGGTGGCGACCGATATTGCCGCACGAGGCATTGATGTTGATGATCTGGAGTATGTGATCAATTACGAAATGCCCAATATATCTGAAACTTATGTTCACCGTATCGGGCGAACGGGCAGGGCAGGGGCAAAAGGTACGGCGCTCTCATTTTGCGATGCTGAAGAGAAGGAGTATCTGCGCGATATTGAAAAACTGATCGCCAAAAAAATTCCTGTCATCGACAACCACTCTTTTCCATTGATGGATCACAATCCGGTCAAGGCACCAAAGCAGCAGGGGAGAGGGAACTCAGGCCATCCCGGGCCGAAGCCACCGGCAGCCAGTACGGCGAAACGG
>CAIWUU010000007.1 GCA_903915955.1 uncultured Chlorobiaceae bacterium
CTTGCCAAGGTTCTGGTCTCCGACGACCCTCGCGTCTACGGCAGGGGAGGCTTGCTCGACCAGTTCACCAACTGCGATATGCCCCGCATCGCCATCAGTGTCGATATGCTCGATACCGGCATTGATATCCGGGAGCTGGTGAATCTGGTCTTCGTGAAACCGGTCTACTCCTACACAAAATTCTGGCAGATGATTGGTCGGGGCACACGGCTTCTTGAGCTTGGTAAAATCAAGCCATGGTGCACCGAAAAAGAGCTGTTCCTGATTCTGGATTGCTGGGATAACTTTGAATACTTCAAGCTTCAGCCCAAAGGCAAAGAGATTAAACAACAACTGCCGCTTCCGGTGAAACTCTTCGGGCTTCGGCTCGACAAAATTGAGTCTGCCCTCTCAACCGGCAACACTGCCATTGCAGAGCGGGAAGTGCTAAAACTCCGCCAGCAGATAGCCGATCTGCCGCGTACCTCGGTGGTTATCAAAGAGGCCGCATCAGCGCTTCACCCTTTGGAAGAGGAGAACTTCTGGCTCTCTCTTGCGCAGCAAAAGCTTGAATATTTGAGAAGCGAAGTCAAACCGCTCTTCAGAACCGTCTCAGATGCTGATTTTAAGGCGATGCGTTTTGAGCGCGACATCGTGGAGATTTCACTGGCCAAACTTCGCAATCAAAAGGAGAGGTACGACATCCTCAGCGATGGTATTGCCGAGCAGATCAGCCAGCTTCCCCTCAGCGTCGGCTTTGTGAAACAGGAGGAGGTTCTGATCAGGGCGGTGCAAACAAAGCGGTTCTGGAACGAGGCAACCGAAGAGAGCTTTGACGAGCTTATTGAAAAACTCTCACCATTGATGAAGTTTCGTGAGGCTGAGAGCGGCGCCATCGGTCAAGTCCACCTGAACTTGCAGGATCTTCTCCACCACAAAGAGATGGTGGAATTCGGCCCCCGGAATGAGGCCGTCAGCATTACTCGCTACCGTGAAATGGTCGAGGCGCTTATTACCGAACTGACAACACAGAACCCGATTCTCTCTAAAATCAAGGAGGGCAAAGAGATTTCGCCTGAAGAGGCCACTGAGCTTGCCGAGCTGCTTCACGAAGAGCATCCGCACATTACCGAGGAGCTTCTGCGTTCCGTCTATAAGAACCGCAAGGCACATTTTATCCAGTTTATTCGCCATATTCTTGGCATTGAAATTCTCAAGAGTTTCCCTGAAACAGTTGCTGATGCGTTCGATCAGTTTATCCAGCAGCACTCCAACCTTTCAAGTCGCCAACTGGACTTTTTAAACTTGCTCAAAAACTTCATTATCGAGCGCGAAAAGGTAGAAAAGAGAGACCTCATCAACGCACCCTTTACCGTGATACACCCGCAAGGCATTCGGGGTGTGTTCAGTCCGGCTGAAATTAACGAAATCCTGGCTATGGCCGATCAACTGGCAGCATAACAATGACAGAAAATAACCGCATCGAATACAAGCGCGAGCTGAATGACAGGCTTGAGAAGGAGGTGCTGAAAGGTGAAGCAATAATCTCAGGGGCCCAGTCGAGGGTATATTCAATATCTTCCAGAGTTATCCAAATAACTGAAACAGGGAGTTCACAATGAATACTCCAGAAAAACGAGATCAGGATAGACAAATCAGAGTCTTTATCTCCTCGACCTTTCGTGATATGCAGGCCGAGCGTGATGTGCTGGTGAAGAAAGTATTTCCACAACTTCGAAAACTCTGTGAGGAACGCGCTGTCGCCTGGACAGAGGTTGACTTGCGGTGGGGGATCACCGAGAAGGAGTCATCAGAAGGTCAGGTGCTGCCGCTTTGCCTTGCAGAAATTGAGCGATGCAGACCATACTTTATCGGTTTGCTTGGTGAACGGTACGGCTGGGTACCGGAACCGGACACTGTTTCACAAGATCTTCTCGAATCCCAACCCTGGCTGAAAGAGAATCTCCGAAAGTCTGTCACCGAGCTGGAAATCATGCATGGGGTGCTTCAGAGCCCAAAGATGCGGGACCGTTCGATCTTCTATTTTCGAGATCCCGATTACTTGAACAAGTTGCCTGCTGATGCTGATCCAAAAGATTTCCAGAGTGAATCAGCCGAGTCAGCAGAGAAGCTATTAGAACTCAAGGACAAGATCTGTGATGAATACACCGCTGGTAAACTGGACTATTCGCCTCGCAAGAACTATCCTGATCCCGTTGCGCTTGGTGAGCTTGTACTCGCAGATTTCACAGAACTGATCAACAAGCTTTATCCGGAAAGTGAAACTCCCGATCCGATTGATCAGGAAGCCACTTTGCATGAGGCTTACGGTCGAAGTCGCAGTCTTGCTTTTGTTGGTCGAGAAGAGCTGCTGGACAAAATGGATAACCATGCAGCAACCTTCGGCGCGAAACCGCTGGTGCTCACGGGAGAGTCAGGATGTGGCAAATCAGCCCTCATTGCCGAATGGGCTGCGCACTGGAAGGAGAGTCATCCTGATGACCTTGTTATCCAGCACTATATTGGCAGCACCTCTGAGAGCGCAGATTGGCAGGGACTTGTTCGCCTTGTGCTTTCGGAACTGAAGCGAGCATTCAATATCGCTGAAGAAGTCCCGATCCAGCCTGAAGCCATGCGCACAGCCATGCAGGATTGGTTGGTGAAGAGCGCAGGCAAACGTCGGATAGTGCTGCTGTTTGATGCACTTAATCAACTCTCAAGCACGGATGCTGCTGCCCGTCAACTCGGGTGGTTGCCTTTTGCATTTCCGCTGAATGTTACTCTTGTCGTTTCTTCGCTTGAAGGTGAAAGCCTCGATGCGTTACGCAAACGAGAATGGCCGGAATTGCCTGTCCCGCTTTTTGGTACCGAAGATATTGCTCCTGCGGCAGTGGCCTACTTCGGGATTTTCAGCAAGAAACCCTCAGTCCAACTCCTTGCCGAGTTGACTCAGGCTGTACCGGCAACCTGCAATCCGCTCTACCTGCGCGCTGTGCTGGACGAACTGCGCCAGTTCGGTGAGCATAAAAAAGTGGAAGCACGTGCATCGGATTATCTCGAATCGCCCGACTTGCCTGGTTTATTCGACAGAATTCTGACTCGTTGGGAAGAGGATTTTGGTGCTGAACTTGTCCGCCATAGTTTGAGCCTGATCAGATGTGCAAGGTTTGGGCTCTCAGAGACAGAGTTACTTGACTTGCTGGGAAAGAAAGATGCAGAGGGAGAACACGAGCCACTTCCGCGTCGCTACTGGACACCGCTTTACCTTGCTGCAGAAAACGCGCTTGCCCAGCGATCGGGACTATTGACCTTTGGTCATGATTACCTGCGCAAGGCGGTTGAAACCAGATTTTTTAAGTCGCTGGATGACTGGGATGATGCCCGCCTGGAACTTGCCGACTGGTTTGAGGCAATTGAGGAACCAACCGACAGAAAACTTGATGAACTGCCAGGCTTGCTCCGCGACACAGAGTCTTTTCAGCGTCTGGTCAGGTTTCTTTCTGATATGCCGATTTTTCTGCGTATGCGAGAACATCCTCGTTTAAAATGGGAACTTCATGAGTATTGGGTGGTACTTGAAGGTCGATATGATCCTGTGGTGACATATCAAAATGCTTTGGATGCTATTGCAAAGGATCTTCCGGCAGAAGGTATTGCCAACTTGTTCATTTCAGTGGGGACTTTTCATCTGGATGGCGGTAGGTATGAAGTAGCGGAACCAATGTTGCAATGGGTGTTGGAGTATGCTGAGAGAGTGCAGGGCAAAGAGCATTCCAATACGCTCACGAGTGTGAATAACCTCGCGGGTCTGCTCTATAGCAAGGGAGACTACGCAGGCGCGGAACCGCTGTACCGCCGGGCACTGGAAGATCGAGAGCGAGTGATGGGCAAGGATCATCCCTCTACGCTTGGAAGCGTGAGCGGCCTCGCGTTTCTGCTCTATAGCAAGGGTGACTACGTAGGTGCGGAACCGCTGTACCGCCGAGCGCTTGAGGGTTCTGAGCGGGTGCTGGGGAAGGATCACCCCGACACGCTCGATAGCGTGAACCGACTCGGGCTTCTGCTCCGTAGCAAGGGCGATTACGCAGGTGCGGAACTGCTGTACCGCCGTGCGTTGGAGGGTCGAGAGCGAGTGCTGGGCAAGGATCATCCCGATACGCTCATGAGCGTGAACAATTTAGCATTTCTGCTACAAAGCCAGGGCGACTATGCAGGCGCGGAACCGCTGTACCGCCAAGCATTGGAGGGTCAAGAGCGAGTGCTGGGCAAGGAACATCCCTCTACGCTCATGAACGTGAACAATTTAGCATCTCTGCTACAAAGCCAAGGTGACTATGCAGGCGCGGAACCGTTGTGCCGCCGAGCACTGGAGGGTCGAGAGCGAGTGCTGGGCAAGGATCATCCCGATACGCTTGCGAGCGTGAACAATCTTGCGACTCTTCTCTATGATAAAGGGGACTATGCTGGAGCGGAACAGATGTTGCTATGGGTGTTGGAGTATGCTGAGCGAGCACTGGGCAAAGAGCATCCAAATACGCTCATGAGCGTGAACAACCTCGCGCTTATACTCTATAGTAAGGGAGACTATACAGGAGCGGAAACAATGTACCGCCGTGCGCTGGAGGGTTATGAGCGCGTGTTGGGGAAGGATCATCCCGCTATGCTCATGAGTGTGGACAATCTTGCCGTTTTACTATACACCAAGGGTGACTACGCGGGAGCGGAAGAACTTCACCGCCGTGCGCTGAAGGGGAGAGAGCGAGTGCTGGGCAAGGATCATCCCGATACGCTTGCGAGCGTGAACAATCTCTCGCTTATATTCTATAGTAAGGGAGACTACACAGGAGCGGAAACGATGTACCGCCGTGCGCTGGAGGGTTCTGAGCGAGTTTTGGGTAAGGAGCATCCCAATACGCTTACAATCAAGAACAATCTTGACACCTTGTTAAAACAAAATAACCAGATACGAAGAACTTAACTTCTATTAATAGAACGTGGTGAAAAAAGATATTCCAAAAACTCATACCACAAACTTAGGGAAGTTGAAGCTGATGGGTGCCCATTAATCGTATGTCTTAAGACTGACGCTTTTTTTGCAGTTATCCGATAAAACAATGAAACAAGGGTTTTAGGATGCAACCCCCAGATCAGCATACTCAGGATCGCCAGATCAGAGTCTTTATCTCGTCTACATTTCGCGATATGCAGGCTGAGCGAGATGTGCTGGTGAAGAAGGTATTCCCGCAACTTCGCAAACTCTGTGAGGAATGCGCTGTTGCCTGGACAGAGGTTGACTTGCGATGGGGGATTACCGAGAAGGAGTCGTCGGAAGGTCAGGTGCTGCCGCTTTGTCTTGCTGAAATCGAGCGATGCAGACCATACTTCATCGGCCTTTTGGGTGAGCGATATGGTTGGGTGCCAGATTCTGGCGAGATATCGAGTAACCTCAAGGAAGAACAGCCATGGCTGAAAGAGCATCTCCAAAAGTCTGTCACCGAGCTGGAAATCATTCATGGGGTGCTGCAGAGCCCAAAGATGCGGGACCGTTCGATCTTCTATTTCCGTGATCCCGATTACTTGAACAAGTTGCCTGCTGATGCTGATCCAAAAGATTTCCAGAGTGAATCAGCCGAGTCAGCAGAGAAGCTGTTAGAACTCAAGGACAAAATCTGTGATGAATTCACCGCTGGTAAACTGGCCTATTCGCCTCGCAAGAACTATCGTGATCCCGATGCGCTTGGTGTGCTTGTACTGGCAGATTTTACAGAACTGATCAACAAGCTTTATCCGGAAAGTGAAACTCCCGATCCGATTGATCAGGAAGCCACTTTGCATGAGGCTTACGGTCGAAGCCGCAGGCTTGCTTTTGTTGGTCGAGAAGAGCTACTGGACAAAATGGATAACCATGCAGCAACCTTCGGCGCGAAACCGCTGGTGCTCACGGGAGAGTCAGGATGTGGCAAATCAGCCCTCATTGCAGAATGGGCTGCGCACTGGAAGGAGAGTCATCCTGATGACCTTGTTATCCAGCACTATATTGGCAGCACCTCTGAGAGCGCAGATTGGCAGGGACTTGTTCGCCGTGTGCTTTCGGAAGTGAAGCGAGCATTCAATATCGCTGAAGAAGTCCCGATTCAGCCTGAAGCCATGCGCACTGCCATGCAGGATTGGTTCGTGAAGAGCGCAGGTAAACGTCGGATAGTGCTGGTGTTCGATGCACTCAATCAACTCTCAAGCACGGATGCTGCTGCTCGTCAACTTGGCTGGCTGCCTTTTGCATTTCCGCTGAATGTCACTCTTATCGTTTCATCGCTCGAAGGTGAATGCCTTGATGCGATACGTAAACGAGAATGGCCAGAAATAGTCGTACCGCTTTTTGGTATCGAAGATATTGCTCCTGCGGCAGTGGCCTACTTCGGGATTTTCAGCAAGAAACCCTCAGTCCAACTCCTTGCCGAGTTGACTCAGGCTGTACCGGCAACCTGCAATCCGCTCTACCTGCGCGCGGTGCTGGATGAACTGCGCCAGTTCGGTGAGCATAAAAAAGTGGAAGCACGTGCATTGGATTATCTCGAATCGCCCGACTTGCCTGGTTTATTCGACAGAATTCTGACTCGTTGGGAAGAGGATTTTGGTGCTGAACTTGTTCGCCATAGTTTGAGCCTGATCAGATGTGCAAGGTTTGGGCTCTCAGAGACAGAGTTACTTGACTTGCTGGGAAAGAAAGATGCAGAGGGAGAACACGAGCCACTTCCGCGTCGCTACTGGACGCCGCTTTACCTTGCTGCAGAAAACGCGCTTGCCCAACGGTCGGGACTTTTGACCTTTGGTCATGACTACCTGCGTAAGGCGGTTGAAACCAGGTATTTCAAGACACTGGATGACTGGGACGATGCCCGCCTGGAACTTGCAGATTGGTTTGAGGCCGTAACTGAACCAACTGATCGCAAGCTTGATGAGTTGCCTTGTTTGTTACGTGATGCCGAGTCGTTTGAGCGTCTTGCCAAGCTTCTTTCGAATATAGATGTTTTTCTTAAAATGCGCGAAAACCCTCGTCTGAAATGGGAACTACATGGGTATTGGCTTGAGCTGGACGGTTCTTACGATTCATTGAAGATGTACCAAAATTCAATTTTCATAGCAGAGCGGAATTTAATAACTGAACGTTTAGGCTATCTTCTTAACGAAGTGGCGTATTTTTATCTGGATGCTGGAAAATATGTAGGAGCAGAACTCCTATATCGGCGGTCGTTAGAGATTCGAAAACAGGTGCTTGGGAAGGAACATCCTGCTATATTTACAAGTGAGAACAACCTTGGGGCTTTGCTTTTTTACAAGGGAGAGTATGCAGGAGCGGAAGTAATGTATCAGCGTGCACTGGAGGGTCGAGAACGGGTACTTGGAAAGGAACATCCCGATACACTCACGACCATAAACAATCTTGCAGTTTTGTTCAGGAGGACAGGAGACTATGCAAGAGCGGTAGTGCTGTATCAGCGTGTACTGGAGGTATCTGAAAAAGTTCTTGGAAAGGAACATTCCGATACACTCAATACTGTAAACAATCTTGCAGATCTGTTCGAGATACAAGGAGATTATGCTCAAGCAGAATCGCTATATCATCGTGCTTTGGATGGTTATGATCGACTGTTTGGAAAGGAGCACCCCGATACACTCATAAGCGTTAATGGTCTTGCATCTCTTTTTTATAGCAAGGGGGTGTATGCAGAATCGGAAGTATTGTATCAGCGTGCACTGGAGGGTAGAGAACGTTTACTTGGCAAGGAACATCCAAATACACTCATAAGCGTTAGTGGTCTTGCATCTCTTTTCCATAACAAAGGCGACTATGTAAAGGCAGAACTGTTGTATCGGCGTGCTCTGTTTGGTTTTGAACGAGTGCTTGGGAAAGAGCATCCTGATACACTCACAATCATGAACAACCTTGGACTTCTGGCCATGGAGAAGGGAGATTACGTAGAAGCTGAATCATTTTATCGGCAAACTCTGGATTGTAATGAAAGAGTGCTTGGAAAGGAGCACCCAGATACACTCGAAAGTCTTAACGGTCTTGCAACTCTTTTCTATAATAAAGGAGACTTCGTGGAGGCGGAACTGTTGTATCGGCTTGCGCTGGAGGGTATAGAACGAGCGTTGGGGAAAGAGCATCCTGATACGCTTGCTAAAGTGCACAGCCTCGCGGCTCTGCTCCTTAGCAAGGGCGATTACGCCGGAGCAGAACCACTGTGTCACCGGGCGTTGGCAGGTCGTGAGCTAGTGTTGGGCAAAGATCATCCTGATGTGGCATTGAGTTTGCACAACCTCGCGGTTTTGCTTAAAAAACAGGGCAAGTATTTGGAAGCCGAACCGCTTTTACGCCGTTCGCTGGCGATCAGCGAAAAAGCGTTGGGCACCGATCATCCCCGTACGCTTAAGGTCAAGAAAAATCTTGATGTCTTGTTAAAAATCATCAAAAAACCTTGAGGGAAAAAGTTATTCTAAAACATAATTTTTCGCAACCAATTCCGGCGAATTGAAGCTGAGGAGAGTTAAATCTGTTTATTAATCAACTAAGTGCTCCATAGTAATTGATTCCGTAATTTAAGGTCACCTCTAATAATTCATAAAGGTTATATCTTTTAATAATAAAATATGTTACAGTTTACTGGGAAGCAATCAAATGGTATATTGAGAGCAATTAAATCCATTTATAGCTTGCTGAATGAAAGATATCAATCCGATAGTTCTTTTTGACGAACATTTGCAAGTTCAAAGCTTTCCAAACTCAAGGATTCGTTGGTCAAACTTGAAGTGCCCGACCCGAGGCCCAGCTTTACGTCGTCGCACGGCTTCTCTGGCTTCGCCTTGTCACCAGACTTCTTTGTGATCCACAATCAACCACAAACGATGGTACTTCAAAAACAGCAACGATTAACAAGTGCACCTGTAAAAAATGAAGCTGAATGAAATACGGAGACCAAGTCATGGTACGAATCGTCCTGGAGAATTAATCTATGGATACTCTCGGATTACCAATTTCCATTGAATCGCTTCTGCATGGTCAGGTCGTTGAGTGGGAGAGGCTCGAATTCAAGAAGGGCTGGAATCCGCAGGCTGTGCTCCACACGATCTGCGCTTTTGCCAACGATTTCCACAATCTCGGTGGCGGCTACATCGTGGTCGGTATTGAAGAACAGAATGGTCGGCCACAACTGCCACCTGTCGGCTTAAACCCGAATCAGCTCGATACTATCCAGAAAGAGATCCTGCGCTTGGGGCATAACGCTATTCAACCATCCTACCACCCACGGAGTGTACCCGTTACCTGGCAGGGTCAAACCATTCTGGTGATTTGGGCTCCTGCGGGCGAGACGCGCCCTTACCGGGCCAAGGTTAATCCCTCTGAAACCGGCAACGAATGGCGCGAATACATTCGCAAACAATCGAGCACTGTTGTTGCCAGAAATGACGACTTGAAGGAGCTGGTAAGCCTGACGGCAACTGTGCCATTCGATGACCGTTGCAACCAGCAGGCTACGCTTGGCGATTTGTCGTTGCGATTGATTGAAGAATTTCTGCGCGAGGTGGGCAGTGAGCTGGCAGAGCAGGTCGCCCAACTGCCAATGGAAACCACCGGACGGCAAATGAACATAGTCGGCGGTCCCAGTGAAGCACCATTCCCTAAAAACATCGGACTGATGATGTTTCACGAACATCCGGAAAAATTCTTTCCTGTGACCCAGATTGACGTGGTCTATTTTCCCGATGGCCCGGGTGGTGATGTTTTTGAAGAGAAGGAGTTCAAAAGCCCATTGCCCCGCATGATTCGGGATGCGCTTGGCCATATTCAACGCAATTACCTGAAACAGACCATTATCAAACACCCTGATCGAGCCGAAGCCGATCGTCTCTGGAATTACCCTTATGCGGCGATAGAAGAGGCCTTGGTTAACGCAATTTATCACCGATCCTACGAAATTCGAGAACCGGTCGAGGTTCGCATTACGCCCGAAGAGCTGGTGATACTCAGCTTCCCGGGCCCAGACCGATCAATCACGATGGCAGATATCGCTGCAGGCAATGCGGTGAGCCGTCGTTACCGCAATAGACGTATTGGCGAATTCCTCAAAGAACTTGAGCTGACAGAGGGTCGTTCCACCGGCATAAGAAAAATCAAACGTGCGATTGCCCAAAACGGCTCGCCAGATCCCGTTTTCGAAACGGATGATGATCGCAGCTATTTTTTAGTGCGCTTTCCCGTTCATCCGGATGCAATCGGTTCTGCCAATGTCGGACAAGTAACCCAGCAAGTAACCCAGCAAGTAACCCGGCAAGTAACCCGGCAAGTAACCCGATTGTTGAAAGCCTTTGATGGTGAAATGAGCAGGGCTGAATTGATGCGTGCAGTGGGCATGAAAGACAGGGTCAGCTTTAGCAAAAACTACCTGGACGCAGCTATCACAGACGATCTGATAGAGATGTCGCAACCTAACGCTCCCAAAAGTCCGACCCAAAAATACCGGTTGACTGAGAAGGGGAAGAAGAAGGTTCAAGGTTCAAAGTCTTGATAACCTTGAACCCAAAAACTTGCCGGTCACCTGCCTGGGCAAGTAAAATTGCTCGTGTACTTCCAGAAACGTGCTGTATATTGAACGTCTCCGTATCGTTCCAATGAAGCAACCCCTCCTTATGCCATGAAACCCGAGCAGCAAACTCGTATCGAATTGATTGACAAGCTGTTACTGCAGGCTGGCTGGAGCGTGAACGATCCCACCCAGGTTGTGGAGGAGTTTGACATTCTTGTTGACTTGCCCGAAGGAGTGCAGGAACCTCGCACTAGGTACGAAGGGCATCAGTTCAGTGATTATGTGCTGCTTGGCAAGGATGGCAGGCCAATTGCCGTGGTTGAGGCAA
>CAIWUU010000008.1 GCA_903915955.1 uncultured Chlorobiaceae bacterium
ACCAGTCGGCAAGGCTTTGCGCAAATTCCAGATGTTTGCTCTTTAGTTCGCTGCTGTCATCCAGAAATGCCTTTACACACTCTTTGCTTGCAATTGCCGGTACAAATTCACAGTAGCTATTCTTCACCGGCACAAAAAGTTGTTCACGAATACCGGCGTAGCTCTTCCAGTACTCGGCAAGGGCTTCAACTTCAGCTCCGGGAATACCGCCATGCAGGTGCGCATGAACATCGTGCGGTTCTGCGGGCGGGCTGTTATCGACATAGCGCCGGATGTTGCAGTTGAACTCCTCTTTTTCCAGCTCTGCAACCGTGACCAGTTTGCTATATTTGTTGAGCGACCGTCTGTTCCGATAGACGTATGCTATCTTCTCGATATCTTCGGAGCGCAGGGTGTTCTGAACCTTGCCCTCTTTGTATTCGTGGTCAGCATTGATAAAGAGTACCTCCTTGCGGGTAGCGGCACCGGCTCGGTTGATAATGAGAATGGAGGCGGGAATGCCGGTACCGTAAAAAAGGGCTGGCGGCAGACCTATAACCGCTTCAAGGTAGCCGCGCCTGATCATCCACTCCCGCATTTTACGCTCTTCACCGCCACGGAAAAGAACCCCGTGCGGCATAATCACCGCCATGCGCCCGGTGGATTTGAGCGTACTGATGATATGCTGGACAAACATGAAATCCGCTTTGCCTTTGGTGGGCATCCAGAACTGATAGCGATCGTTTAACTTTATGCTTCATGCTCTCAGCGGCATAGTTCTGCGAAAAGGGCGGATTGGCAATAACAATGTCGAACCGTTTCAGCTCCGCCCCCTCCCTGTGCTTGGGCTCATTGAGCGTGTCGCCGTTTTCAATCTGTGCATCCAGAATGTCATGAAAGAGCATGTTCAGTTTGTACAAGCCCCAGGTGGTTCCATTCTTTTCCTGACCGTAGAGAGTCAGTTTTCTGGCACTGCCATACTTGCTTTCGACATAGTTGAACGATTCAATCAGCATACCGCCCGAGCCGACAGTGGGGTCGCAGATCTCGGCATCCTGCGCCGGGTCGAGAATGGTTACCAGCAGCTTGACAACGGTGCGAGGGGTATAGAATTCGCCCCCTTTTTTCCCTGCACTGTCGGCAAAGTATTTGATCAGGTATTCATAAGCCGAACCAAGCAGATCGGGAAATTCAAGATTGTCGTCGGTGAGCACCACCTTGTTGAAATGGGCGATGAGTTCAACCATGTCGGCATCGGTAATCCGTTTGTTGTTTTTGCCGAAGGTTTTATTGAAGTCGATCGGTTTCAGAACGCCTTCAAGGCTGCCAAGATTCTTCTCTTCCAGCTCGGCAAAAGCTTTCATCAGCTCAGAGCCCACCTCCTGCTTTTGATGCTTGATTCTCTCCCAGCGGGCACGTTGCGGCACAAAGAACTTGCAGGCATCTTCACGCTCAAGACCCTCTTCCAGCTCCCTTCCCTGCTACACCTCGTTTTTCAAGCTGCCCTTTTCGCATCAGGCGCTCAAGAGCAAACTGGTCGTTGACTCGTTTCAGAAAGAGCATGGCAATGACATACTCCTTGAACTCCGAAGCATCCATGTTTCCGCGCAGCGATTCGCACGCCTCTTCAAGGAAGTTTTCTAACCACGACAGTGAAAGTTTATGAGCCATTGAGTTTTTTGTTTTTTTAGGCTGACAGGGGAGGGCTTACAACACGTTCGCCTCTCCGTTGAGTGCTTTCATGTATTACTTGTCGCTCAAATCAGTTGCTCTACCTGCCGCCACCGCTCTGTTATCTGCCGACTTCTGAAAATCCGTGTAACCATTCCTCACTGCATCCAGCGGCAGAGCAACCTCGATAAGCTTAAGTGGTGATTTTATGGGATAGTCTGATATCATTGCTTCCTTTCTGTAAGCCAAGTTCTGCCTTTATCTGTTATTCGGTACTTTTGCAAGCGGCTGGTTGGTTTATCCGGAATGGTACGCTCAATCCATCCTGATGTTATAAGCGGTTCAAGGTAGGTTTTGCGCAAATGTTCCCGGTGTTTTATCCCTGTGACTGACTGTAACTCTTCG
>CAIWUU010000009.1 GCA_903915955.1 uncultured Chlorobiaceae bacterium
CCCTTGTTGAAGGGCAGGAACCATGAGCCCTTGCCGCGCAACTCCGTGCACATCTGCACCTCACTGTCGTCCACGGCAAAGTGCACCACGCAGCGGCCAAACTCAAAGAGTTGCTCACGCGGGCTGCGGTCGCGCCGGTACTGCTCAACCGCATCGGCCACGGTCTGTTTGGTGAGGCTGTTCTTCAGCTCAAAGGTGGCAATGGGCAGACCATTGATGAAGAGGCAGAGATCAAGAGAGCGGCGGGTCTCATCCGTGCTGTAGGCCAGTTGGCGCGTGATGGAGAAGCGGTTCAGCGCGTGCAGACCGGAAGCCTTCAGGTTGCCTTCCGAGGGTGTGCCGTAGAAAAGATCGAAGTGAAGGGCCCCGTGCTCAATGCCCTTGCGCAGCACATCAATCACACCCCGCTTGCCGATTTCGGTGGAGAGGCGGGCAAGAAACTTGAGGCGGTTGATATCCCCCGGTTCATTCCCCTCTGCCAGGGCAAGCTTTCCGAATGGCTCTGGCTGCGTGGCACGCAAAAAAGCAAAAAGCTGCGAGAGATCAAGCGAGTATGAACGGTCATACTCTTTTGGAGTGCCTGCGATATATCCGGTTCCGCCGTAGGATGGGGATTGTTCAACCAGAACGGTAGATGGCGCAAAACCGTATGTACCGGTCATGTGGCGCATGATGAGGGTTTCAAGCCCTTTTTCGCTGATATCGGTGGTCATAGGATGCCCTCCATCAAGTTACCATCAAGTAAAATAAAAGCTTCTAAATCACATAAAAATAAGCCTTTCGTAATCCCTATAACCAAAACGAATACCATGTTATCAAGTACCCGTCAAGTATCGAAATACTGCACACTCCACTCTTCAGCTATAGTGAGCAATCCACATCCTCTTCCAGAACAACCAGGTCGTCTTCGAATTCAAGAGTCTGTACTTCATCAGGCAGTTTTGCTGCCGCTTCACGAACATCGAGCTTGCCAGTCACCACATCAGCAACAAGGCGTGTTCGGTACTCGCGGAGCAGTTCGATTTCACGTTCGAAGCGGGAGATGGCTGTATCACATACTTTATTTTGACATTCGATAAAACGAACAATGCGCTCCTGTTCATCAACTGGAGGCAATGGAATCCTTAACCTCGCAATCATGCCAGAGTTGAGATTAGGCATAGTCGCTCCGATTGAAGAAAGATTCAGTTCGTCACTGATACCTTGAGACGAGAATAGACGCTGAAAGTAGACTGGCAAAACCATGGAAGATTTGCATCGAAGCAGAACGCTCCCTGTACCACAAATCCAGCCAACTTCGACTGACGTCACCAGTGCACATCGACCAATCTCACCTCTCCGAGCGGCAATAATGTCTCCAGCGTACAGTTTATGTCGACTGAGCTCGCATAGCTTATTCTCACCAATAGCAATTTCGCGAGAGGCGACAATTCTCCCATTTTCCATGTGGGATGGGTTAATTACGGGCGTTCCTCCAGCAACATATTCATGGGAATGAAGCTGACTACCAAAGGGACCCGTCTGAATCAACGACAGAACAGAGCCAACGGTGACAACGTTCCAGTGCACAGGCATCTCGCCAATCCAAGAAATACCTGAGGGTTTGAGGGGCTCGGAAGGGTCAAGGCCACGGGTGACTGCACGGTGGATGATGACCTGCTTCTGTTCGTTGAGCAGCGTAATCACCTTGCGCTTTGCCCGGATGGCTTTTTCCAGTTGCCCGTTTGCCCAGTTCAGAAAGCGCACAATCGACGCCTGTTCGTCAGGTGGCGGAAGAATTGCTTCAATACAACCCAAATCATCAGAATAAAGCCGAAGGCGACTTTCGACTACCCCTGTTGATGCAGCTTTGATCCGACCTTTGTAAAGCGGAATACGGAGAAGTTCATGATAATACAAAGGAAGGGCACCTGAATTAAACCGGTAAACACAATACGCGGGACTGGCAATGCCTTCATAACGGGAAACACCCATACTGCCATTCCATGCAAGCATGATATTGATTACGAGATCATTGGGCATCACTCGTTTATACCCGATAAGCGAAGCAGCACGACTGTCTGGCAAATCGGTACCATCCATCGATTTTCGTACTGTCACACCGGTATACTGGGAAACACGAAGCAATTGTTCTTTACCGGTTGATGAACGGCAATCAACTTCTCTCAATAATAATTTTAACCGTTTTACATCCCAATGCTCAGGCACATCCCCGAGCCACGGCAGACAGGATTCTTTGTATGCCGGATATGGTTTGAGATCAGCAATCATGGCTTGCCTCCTTCGTCGAGCATGTGGCGGACGGCACTCTCCCGTGCGTGCGCGATGGCCTGCTGAAGACGGGCGCGAAGCAGGGGAAGCGGTGGCAGCTCGGTAAGATACTCGGCAACGCGGATAGATTTGGCGTCCAGCTCAAGCAGTTCTACCTGTTCGGCATCGGCTGCTGAACAGAGGATGAGCCCAATAGGAGCCTCTTCACTGGCAAGCCGTTCATACTTGTCCAGCCAGCGGAGGTAGAGTTCCATCTGGCCAATGTGTGCTGGCTGGAACGACTCCAGCTTGAGCTCAACCGCTATCAGGCGGTGCAGATGGCGATGATAGAAGAGCAGATCGAGATGAAAGTCGTCTCGACCGACGCTCATGCGCTTCTGCCGGGCCACGAAGGTAAAACCGCTGCCCAGTTCGAGTAAAACACCCTCAATCTCCCGTAGAATGGCACTTTCGAGATCGCGCTCGCTGTAGGCACCGTTCAGCCCGAGCAGGTCGAGCAGGTAGGGATC
>CAIWUU010000010.1 GCA_903915955.1 uncultured Chlorobiaceae bacterium
CCTCATGCGTTCATCCAAGGCCCACGCAATTTTCTGAAATCGGGTGCGGATGCGTTCAGTGTTGTCATCATGAATTTCCATGAAAACAATATACGAATTTTAAGCCTATTGTTACAGTTATTTATTAACAGGTACTTAGAGTACTATTGACAGCTATATTGCCACTGAGACGTAATACGCTAAAGGCAGTGTTTAAAAAGATAATCTGGATACAGAAAAGAAATCTCAGTGCGTATATGTCGCACAGAAAAAAATTGTTCAAAAACTGGGGTTAACTGATCAAGTGACGTTGTAGGGTTGAAGTATAGCAAACAATTTTAGCCCATCAAAACACATCAGCCCGAAACAGACAGCAACATTCGATAAGTTTTCAATGAACACTGAAAAGCCTTTGGTTTTTTGAAGAATTTTATCATTTTGATTAAAATGTCCGAAAAGGCAATTTTTTGTGTGGAGAAAACAGCACCGCATTACAGGCTCACGGAAGTGCAGGCAACAGTTGCTGATAGAACCTCACGGCCATTCACGAGAACTGCGTTGCAAGGAGGTTTATCTTTGGGCTTGACCGAGTCGGACATGCGTCAAGTAGTGCTCTCGTTGAAAAGAGCCGATTTCTACACATCAATGACAACCCACGCAGATCAGCAGCTCTGGCAGGATGTGTATCATGGCAAAACAGTGGATGGAGTTCTCGTTTATATCAAAATCACAGGGTTTTCGGATAGTAGACCACCCGTGATACAGTTTAAAGCAAAATGAATTGGAAATATGATGAAATGCCCTTCATGTGGTTGTGCCGGATTGAGCGATAAAGTTTTCGAGGAAACTCTTTCATACGGCGGAAAATCTATGACCTTGCACGCAATGCATGGCCAGTTCTGCTCGCATTGCGGCGAAGGGATCTGGGACGAAGAGAGTTATCGGCGATATACAGAGGCTCAGGAAGGATTGGTGAGAGCCGTAAAGGGTGATCCTGGTGCCGACATTCGACGCATCCGAAAGAAGTTGAACATCACCCAGGCCAAGCTTGCTTTGGCATTCGGTATCGGTAAGGTTGCATTTTCACGATATGAACGTGGCGAAACCCGCCCTCCGGCACCGCTGGTCAAGTTGTTGAAACTCATAGACCGGCATCCTGATTTACTCGATGAGATGCAAAAGATGTAAGGTTTGATGACCTTTCTGAATCACAACGGAACCAAGGTAATTGGTCAACAGACTGCTGCCCAAATTGCCCGGTGGGACAATAGTTTTTAAGCGATCCCCAAAAGTATGTTATACGATTTTCTCAAAAAGCGGTACCTTCCAGACAAAATCACATCAGTTTGGGCGAGGTTGAATTCAGGGCATTAAACAATGAAAAAAACATTATGACAACACTACTTGAACAAGCTGTCAATAAAGTCAAGACATTGTCCGATAATGAGCAAAATGCCATTGCCGCATTGATTCTTGAGGAAATTAATGATGATTTCCGGTGGGATAATAGTTTTGCATCAAGTCAGAATACATTAGCAATGCTTTCCGAAGAAGCTGATGAGGAGATTTGTGCAGGCAAGTGTGAAGTACTTGATCCCGATAAACTTTGAAATCACGCATCACCTCAAAATTCCGCAAGTTATTTGACGAGTTGCCACAAAGTGCCCAACAACAAGCGAGAGAGGTCTACCGACAATTTATGAGGGATCCATGGCATCCAGGTTTACGCTTCAAACGAATTCACAACAACCTTCCGATTTACTCTGTTCGAATCGGCAAAGGCTATCGTGCAGTTGGTAAACGTGATGAAAATGGAGTCGTCTGGTTTTGGATTGGCTCACATGCGAATTACGATAAATTTTTATCTCAAGGGTAACAAGCTGGCAACCTCCCAACGCGCCTCAATGGTATCGACTGACAAAGCAGGGCCACACTCCCATTCGATAATGTATCCGCCATTGACAACCTTCATCAACTATCGGCACACATCCTGCCGATGATCAATCAGGTTTCAGACAACCAGCAACTCCTTGATATACCGCCCCGTTAGCGACTCCTCGCAAAGCGCAACCTCTTCTGGCCTCCCTTCGGCAACAATAAAGCCACCTTTATCTCCCGCGCCAGGCCCCAGATCAATAACCCAGTCAGCCTGTTTTATGATGTCGGGGTTATGCTCAATAACCACGAGGGTGTTTTTCTGTTCCAGCAGCTTTTCAAAACAGAGAATCAGTTTATTGATATCTTCAAAATGGAGGCCTGTTGTCGGCTCATCAAAAATAAAAAGTGTGTGAGCTGTATCCGCATGGGCAATAAAACTGGCCAGCTTGAGGCGCTGCGCCTCTCCGCCTGACAGCGTGCTTGAGGACTGACCAAGCCTGATATAGCCAAGCCCTACCTCATCGAGAACCTTCAGTTTTTTAACAACACTCTTCTCTCGATTGAAAAAGCTGATAGCCTCTTCCACCGTCATATCAAGCACCTCTGCAATCGACTTGCCCTCATACTTCACCGCAAGAGCTTCGGGTTTGTAGCGAAGACCTCCACAATCCTCACACACCGCTTCAATGTCGGCAAGAAACTGCATCTCAATATGCACAGTACCCTCTCCGGCACAGGTTTCACAACGGCCACCGGGAATATTGAACGAGAAATAACCAGCCTTTAATCTCCGTTGCTGGGCATCCTTCGTCTGTGCGAAAAGATTGCGAATGTCATCAAATATTTTCAGGTAGGTAACAGGATTACTGCGACTTGATTTGCCAATCGGCGACTGGTCAACATGCTCAACACGATCAACAAGCCAGGCACCAGCAATGGAGCGGTGTGTTCCAACATTCTCTTTCATCCCCACTTTTTCCTTCATAATCCCCTTGTTGAGAATATCGTTAACAAGGGTAGACTTCCCTGAGCCACTCACGCCAGTCACGCAGGTCATGACCCGGAGGGGAAAGCGTACATTGATATTCTTCAGATTATTCTGCAGGGCGCCAGTAATTTCAATGCAGGAGGAAAAATCGACCGTTCTGCGAAGCTGCGGCACAGCAATACACTTCTCACCATTAAGATATTGGGCGGTAAGCGACCTGCCCGACTCCCTCATCTCTGCAACCGAACCATGAAAAACCACATCACCACCCAAACGCCCGGCATAAGGACCGAGATCAATCACTTCATCAGCCGCCTCAATAATTTCACGATCGTGCTCGACTACCACAACCGTATTACCAAGATCGCGCAGCTTCCTGAGCAGCGTAATGAGACGTGCCGAGTCGCTTTGGTGGAGACCGATGCTTGGCTCATCGAGAATATAGATGGCGCCGACAAGCGGAGAGCCGAGAGAGGTGGAGAGATTGATGCGCTGAAACTCGCCACCACTCAATGTGTGTGTCAGGCGGTCAAGGGAGAGATAGTTCAAGCCAACATCAAGCAGATAACCAAGACGTTTAATGATCTCCTGCAAAATAACGTCAGCCACCTTGCGATCGAAGGGTGAAATATCAAGATTGCGGAAAAACTCCGAAGCCTCGGCAATATTCATGCGCGACACTTCAGCAATATCGTGGCCAGAAACTCGCACCAGCCGCGCATCAGGATTAAGACGGCTTCCCTCACAATCAGAACAGGTAGCGTAGCCTCGGTAACGGCTTAAAAACACACGATAGTGCATCTTGTAGCCAGCATCCTTCTCGATCTCAGCAAAAAATGCACGTATGCCCGCATAGCGTCCATCTGACGTTCCCTTCCAGACAATCTCTTTCTGAGCGTAAGAGAGTTTTTCATAAGGCACATCAATCGGCACACCGATATCGGGAGCATATTCAAGCAGCTCCATGAGATTCCAGCGGTACTTTTCGGAGTTCCAGCAAGCAATGGCTCCCTCTTCAAGCGTGAGAGACTTGTTCGGCACCACGGCATCCTCATCTATACCGGCAATACGCCCGAATCCCTGGCAGGTGGTGCAGGCTCCAATTGGTGAATTAAAAGCAAAAAGCTGTGGAGAGGGCTCCTGATATTCAATACCATTCAACTCAAGCCGGTCACTGAAAAGATATGATTTACCTCCAACAACTCTCAGAACAGCATACCCTCCCGATTCATTGAAACAGCTCTCCGCCGCCTGCGATACACGGCTGAACACCTTCTCATCCTGGCGCGCCACAAAGCGGTCAACCAGCACCAGCAAGACTGCCCGATCGGAGAGCGGCATATCCAACACTCGTTTGCATGCAGCCTCATGGTTCAGATCGAGAACGTCTTCTCCGGCAACCACCCTGAAAAAGCCCTTTTTCAGGAGACTTGCTATCTCATCCGGCACGGAACAACTATGGTGTCCGGCATCCTGATGGGCAGGAAAGAAAAAGCCAGCATAAAATTTTGTTCCCTCCTCAAAAAAACCAGCCTGCAAACTCACATCATCAGGGGTATGCTTGAGCACAAGCTCATTGGTATCGCGGGAGTAGATTTTGCCTATACGGGCGTATAAAAGGCGCAGATAGTCATAGATTTCCGAAACCGTCCCAACCGTTGAGCGAGGATTTTTCGGGATGGATTTCTGCTCTATGGCAATGGCTGGAGCAATCCCTTCAACGCTTTCAATATCAGGTCGAGGCATTCGTTCAAGAAACTGCCGAACATAAGCGGAGAGTGATTCGACATAGCGGCGATGGCCTTCAGCATAGAGTGTATCGAAAGCAAGACTTGATTTACCCGACCCACTAACCCCCGTCAACACAACAAACTTGTTTCGGGGAATACGAACTGAAATATTATGAAGATTGTGAGTATTAACTCCCTTAAAAACGATATCAGGCAAACTTGTTTCAGCGACTATAAAATTTTCTGGCCTGTTAGTGGTCATATAAATTGAAATGTCATCTTGTTTTCTTTAAAAGATCAAGTAATCACTTGCCCATCTGCTGCAAGAGAGAGTGAATGGTAGTTGAGCCCAGAAGTTTTTGGATGGTATTCTGCAAAGTGCCCATATATCCCCTGTGGTGACAGGAAGAAAAAACTTCACAACGCTCCGCATTTACGCCGCAACGGACCAGATGAGGCTTCCCCTCAATAGCGACAGCAATATCAGCAACGGTGATGTCGTGCGTCGTCCTGCACAACATATATCCTCCCTTGACGCCCTGTACGGAATTTGCAATGCCAGCCCTTTTGAGACTCTGTAAAGCCTTTGAGAGAAACTCCTGTGAAAAGCCAATATCATCAGCCATCTCCTTGACAGTGACAACACGACCAAGACCCTTTGTTGCAAGATAGGTTACAGCATGAAGCCCATATTCAAATTTTCTGGAAACCTGGAGCATGACACTGACATTGTAACCTGTTATTAAAGTCGGATAAATTTAACCCTATTATTTATATTAACCAATATGTTTTATATTGGGTTCGGTTACTTCGACAAGTTTTTATCCTCTCTGAACATTTCACGGATTTTCAAATCATGAGCGATGCTGTCAAAGATCAATATTTTCAATGGGAATTATCCCCTGAAACAAAGGCAAAAATCAGATATCAGGAGTACGGAGAGGATAACCCCGAAAAAGCTCCAATACTGTTTCTTCACGGCTATGGCGGAATGATAGAGCACTGGAATCTGAATATTCCCGAGTTTGCGCAAAGACATAAAATCTATGCCATGGATTTGATCGGATTCGGAAAATCAGAGAAGCCCAATGTGCGATATTCTCTCGAGCTCTTTGCCTCACAAATTGAGACCTTTCTTTATCTGAAAAAGCTGGATTCGGTTATTATTGTCGGCCATTCAATGGGGGCTGCAAGCGCCATCTACTTTGCCCATCATCGCCCCGAAAAGATAAAGGCGCTCATATTGGCAAACCCATCCGGACTTTTTGGTGATACGATGGATGGCATGACAAGTATCTTTTTTGGACTTGTAGCCTCCCCATTCATCGGAGAGATTCTCTTCGCTGCTTTTGCAAACCCCGTCGCTGTAGGCCAAAGCCTTACACCAACATATTTCAATCAGCAAAAGGTTAATGATGAATTAATCAGCCAGTTTACCCAGCCCCTGCAAGACAGGGGCGCCCAATACTCTTATCTTTCGCCATCAAAAAGACCTCTTGATTTCAGGCTCGATCATTTAGATAAACCATGCAACTACAAAGGGCCTGCATTTTTGGTATGGGGTGCTGAAGATATTGCACTTCCTCCTCACAAAATCATCCCTGAATTTCAGGAGCTTTTGCCACAGGCGGGCGCATACATTATCCCAAAAGCATCGCACTGCATTCACCATGATGCCGATGAAGAGTTTAACAAACGACTGACTATGATTCTTGAGCTGATTGATAAACAGGCGTGATACTATTATTACTTCAGGGCTTTCAGCGCTAACTGAAATGTGTAGCCTTTGAATACACCGGAAGGCACCCACTGAAAGCCCATCTGCCAGCAATGCAGATCACGATAAAGCTGAATCATAGGAAAAATAACTTTTCCGTTTTCAAGATCATACCCTGTATTCACTCCAGTCTGCCAGTTTTTTGACCAGGCGACTTTAGCCGCAACATTAAGCAGCTTGTCATAACTCCTCTCCAGAGGATTACTTTTATCGGTTTGCAGCAGAAGAGAAAAGCGGAGCTGCCAGTCACTGGTCGCAAAAGGTTGACGAAAAAGTGACTGATCAGTATATGAGGCAAAGGGTGATGCAAATGTTGATGCAAAATCAGCGGCAGATCCAGTTTGTCGACTACCCTGCATACTCAGACTCATGTTCATAAATCCTTTCACAAAACGCAACAGTGCATGTCCGTCATTGCTGTTGTAGCGCTTCACCCTGTCACCAGTCACCGGATCATAGCTGTAAAAATCATACATGGCACCGCCACTCAAAAGGAAGTTTGGCACCAGTACATTGCTTGAGGTAACAAGAGTCAGGGGCGCAAAATGAAAAGCATCTGCAGCGCCATTATAAGCGGTGGATGCGGTCAATGAGAGCAACTGAGCCGTACGCTCCTCCCCAAAAGCCACATTACCATCTTCAGAAGAGGATGAACCGTTGAATTTACCATGAAAAAGATTTTTCAAAGTGATACCAACCATACTTTGCCCTGCAGGAACACCGGTAAACCTTGTCGCTTCAAAGCCCCTGAAAAGCGTTGAATTTGGCCAGTCATACACATCACTCGATGCCGTATCATACCAATGACCGGAAAATGCAGGATTCCAGGTATAGCTGATGAGGGGGATAAAGGTATGACGCAGCGCTTTCAGCCCAACAATGTTTTCAAGCAGCCCTGTCCCAAGAGTACCGTACAGCCTTGTACCAGCATCCACCGAGACAACCGTCGTTGAAAAAGGGCTCTCTTCACCATCCGTTCGAAGAGAGCGAATATAGGTCACGGATGAATTGATATTGAAATGCTGAAACAGTGTCGATTGCATCCTCAACGGAAACAGCATTCTCGTACCGCTATACCCGCTCCCCGATACCGGTTGCACACTCTGGAAACTTATCCCCTGCGTAAACAATGCTTTATAATCATCAGAAAACTCCCGATAATACCCGAGTTCTCCATGGGCATAACCCGAATAGCCTGAAGATGAGATGCTGTTCAGCGCGAGAGTCTCCACTGCAAGAGATGCTCCGGTTGTTACCGAAACAGCCGATGTCAAACTCTCGGAATCTCGGAAAACACCGGAACGAAAAGGATAGAGACGGTTCTGATAAAAGATTGCTTCGGTACTTTGACGATCATTGTGATTGCGAAGATCAGCGGATCGATTATACGTCGCGGTAACAAGGGTGTTCTCATCATGAAAGGTTTTTACCAGTGATGCTCGAGAATTGGTCTGTTCAGTCAAAACTGTCTGAACATTCATGGCATGAAGATCATCGTGACGCTCACCACCCTGAAGCTGGAGAGCAACGTCAAGCTGTGAGGAAGCATCAAAAACCTGATGATGAGCAATATTGGTATTCCACTCTGTAGAAAGTGGCTGAGCAGAATCGACAGAATAATGCTTGTACTCCCCTGTAACCTCCCCCGAAACTTTATCACGTTTTGTATAGCGAAACCTCTCTCCAAGTCGCCAACTTCCGTTGAGCGCAATATCGCCCGCCGCTCTGAAATCTGAGTAATCATCAATTGCCCAGTAATAGCCAAGACTCGACAAAGCGAGACTATGAGAATAACTGGTGAGCGAGGGTGTCAGAAAACCGGACATCCTTGCGCGCTTGGCAGGAAAAGCCATGTAGGGAAGAGCCATAACCGGTATTGCAGGCAAACGCATCGAAAACATCTCAGGCCTGATATACATGACCAGTGACTTGGCCTTGGTACCGTTATCAGCATTAATGGTCATCACGGAAGAGGTAAACCAGTAATGCGGATCATCCTCATCACAGGTGGTAAACTTGCCACCCCTGACAACAATGTCACCGTTTTCAAGCTTCGACACCTTTTGCCCACTAAAATGTATCCCATTTAAAGAAGAAGACGAAGTAACACCGGTCGTCTCGCCCGTTCTTTTTTGAAAATTATAGGTCATTGTTTCAGCACGAAAGCTCCCCTGCTTGTCACTGAACATCGCTGGTTCCGCAAGCGTTTTTGAAGAGTCAACGGCTCCAAAAGCATGGAGCAGAGAGGTATTGCCATCAATCACAATTTTGGGAGCCTTAACACTGGTACCATCGTAATCGAAACTCGCTTTACCCCAGAGTTCCATGCTACGACGGTCAAAATTATAGACAACCGAATCTTTTGCCGTAAACACCACCACATTTTTTATCCCAGTACGATCTTCCCGCTTGTCAGCAGCAGACAACCCTCTCTGAAAAACAAGGGTCAAAAGCAACATAACGATGCTCGAAAGAGGAAGAAACAAGGTTTTTCGCTTGATAAACGTCAATGCAGTAATGCTCCCCTGAAGTATTGTGATGATCGCTGATAAAAGTTTCAAAATATATTATTTTATTGTCGTGTGATAATTGTTTTAAAGACACTCTTTTTGCCTTTTTGTTCTATGGAGCTAACACCCTATGCCGCTCCCGATTCAGCCGGACATTTCGGCAGTTTCGGGGGGAAATTTATCCCGGAAACACTCATAAAAAATGCTGCCGATCTCGAATCAGAGTATCTTAAGGCAAAAAATGATCCAGCGTTCAAGTTAACACTTGACCAGCTCCTTCGCGACTATGTCGGCAGACCAACGCCACTCTATCATGCTGAACGGCTGAGCAGAACATTGCAAGGGGCACAGATTTATCTCAAACGAGAAGATCTTTGCCACACGGGGGCACATAAAATAAACAACGCTTTGGGACAGGTACTCCTTGCTCGACGCATGGGCAAAAAAAGGGTCATTGCTGAAACCGGTGCTGGCCAGCATGGGGTAGCGACAGCAACCGTCTGCGCGCTTTTTGATCTTGAGTGCATCGTCTACATGGGCGAGGAAGATATCCGCAGGCAGGCACCTAATGTTGCAAGAATGAAGCTTCTCGGTGCCGAGGTACGCGCAGTCGGCAGCGGCTCAAAAACACTCAAGGATGCAACAAGCGAAGCAATCCGCGACTGGATGAATAACCCCGAAGAGACCTTCTACATCATCGGTTCCGTTGTCGGCATGCATCCCTATCCGATGATGGTTCGCGATTTTCAGGCAATTATCGGTCAAGAGACCCGTTCACAGATTATTGCCCAGACAGGAAAACTTCCTGATGTGATAACGGCATGTATTGGAGGTGGCAGCAATGCAGCAGGGATGTTCTACGAATTTCTGAAAGATGCTGCACAAATTGAACTGATCGGAGTTGAAGCGGCTGGTGAGGGGTTGAATGGACGCCACGCAGCCTCACTGACCCTGGGCACCCCCGGAGTACTGCATGGAGCAATGACAAAGCTGTTGCAAAATGAGGATGGGCAGGTACAGGAGGCACACTCCATCTCAGCAGGCCTTGACTATCCCGGGGTCGGCCCTGAACACTGCTATCTTCAGGAACTGGGGCTTGTGACCTACACCGCAGTCACCGACCACGAAGCCCTTTCAGCTCTTGCAACACTTGCAAGAACTGAAGGTATCATCTGCGCGCTCGAATCGGCTCATGCCGTATGCTATGCCATTAAGAGAGCCCCTCTTATGGCGAATAATACCATCCTCGTAGTCAATCTTTCAGGGAGAGGAGATAAAGATATGGAGACCATTATCCACGAGCTGAAATTGTAAAAAAATAGTTAACAAAACTTGTACAAGAAAAAAATATCTTTATATTTGTCACTCATTAAGCGGGAATAGCTCAGTTGGTAGAGCACAACCTTGCCAAGGTTGGGGTCGCGAGTTCGAGTCTCGTTTCCCGCTCAAAGATTAAAACAGAAAAGCCTCCTTCGCCAGGGGGCTTTTTCGTTTACGATAATTCTCCTGAGGTAACGATACTGTTCAGCAACAAAGGTCCTATGGAACCGAATCTTTTGGTCTTTATCCCGCTCCTCCTCGGCACCGCTCTTGTCATTGGTATCGGCGTTGGTATGCTCCTTGGAAGAAAAGCTCCATGGATTCCTCGAAAAATTGTTGCTATAGAAGCCTCAACCGTCAGTGGACGGGGAGCTTTTGCCCTGAAAAAGATCAAGGAGGGAGATATTATCGAACGCTGCCCTGCGCTTGAAGTTACTGACAAAGATATTGGCGGCGAGTTGCTGAACTACGTCTTTTACGGCAAAACAGAGAATTCCCGTCTAGTGGCGATGGGCAACGGGATGCTTTTCAACCACTCATCAACACCGAATGTTGCCTATTATCGGGAAGAGACATCACTCGGCCCTGAGCTAATTCTCTACGCACTGCGAGATATCAGCAAAGGTGAAGAGCTCTTCTACACCTATGGTGATGACTGGTGGAACACCAGGCAATAACACCCGAGCGGTCACCATCGGTTTGTGAGAATCCGCTTCATGGCAGCATCGTCAAGCTTAACCGCATTGCTCTTGCTGCGGGTCAAAGAGACTATGCCGTCAACATCTTCAGGAAGCATTCCATACTCCCGCAGACGGGGAACAACAAGCCGTTCCTGCCAATGCCCAAGAGTATCAAGCAACCGCTCGCACCCTGAAGAGAGAGCCCCGGTCGCTCTGCCGGAAAGAATGGCTCCTGCTTTTGCATATTTCTGCAAGGTGGGATGATTGGAATCAATGAGACGAAGTTGCGCAATATTTTCTCTGGTCGCCTCCGCAAGCAGGGTTGCGCAAAGGGTTCCATGCGGTATCTCAACCACACCACCGACTGACGATGCAAATCCATGCACTATACCAAGTCCGGCATTGGCAAGGGCAATGCCGGACATCAGGGCCGCATAAGCAATATCACCGCGTATAAGACTGTCATCAGGGCAATCACTGCATGCTGCAATAAAAGAGCGGGCAAAACACTCAAGCCCACTGCAAGCCAACGCATCGGTAACGGGAGTGGCAAAGGGAGAGGTAAAGGCTTCGATGAGCTGGGTGCAGGCATCCATGCCTGAGGCTGCCGTCAGTTCCGGGGAGAGGGTCACCATAAGCTCTGGATCAATCAGGGCGATGTCGGGCACCAGGGCGACATGCCGGAGAGATCGCTTGAACCCCTTCCGCCCTACCCTGCTGATAACGGCATTATTGGTCACTTCGCTGCCGGTGCCAGAGGTTGTCGGCACAGCTATAAAGGGTACTTTTCGCCCATCATGCTGCATAAAACCCTCCTGCCCTTCGATAAAACGTTCAACAGAAAGATGGTGCAGCAATATTGCCGAAATGGCTTTGCCTGCATCCAGCACACTGCCGCCGCCCACCGCAAGAACAACATCAGGAGCGTTATCGCGATACATTGAAAGCGCACTATCAATCAGTTCAGGCGAGGGCTCCCTCCCAACAACAAGATGGAACGGGCACATTCCTGCTGATTGCAGACCGTCCATCAGCGCCGACAGACGACCTGACTGCTGCAGGGCGTGGCTGCCGGTCACGACCAGAATAGTCCGACCAAAACTTGTGGCAAGTTCTGGCAGCCGGGAATAATACCCAACCCCAAAATGAATGGTTGGCAGAGGGAGGAGTGTAAAATCAGGAACAGGCATAGGCTATCGTCAGAAAATTCTGTAGTGCTGTGATGATAGCAAAAGAGAGAGGAAACTCCGAAAGGGAAATATTACAAACGCGGGCAGAATGAGATTTCGTAAAAGTATTCTCTTTTTTTCCTGTCACTACTGAATAACAACTCACGCACTCCTCTTGATCATCTTCATGAACCACGATCCTGTTTTTTGTTTCTGCTCTGTTTTAAGTGGCAGTCCTTCCCTTTCCCAACCAACAATACCGTACTGCATATTGACCGCTTTGCTGTACCCATGATCCATCAGAAAATGTGTCGCCATCACGCTGCGACTACCACTACGACATGCAACAATAATCTTGCGGTTTAGAGGTATCTCTTTGAATCGTTTTTCTAATTGGCCCAAAGGAATCATCATGCTATCGAGAACATCGAATGATTTTTTGGCAACTTCATGTGGTTCACGGACATCAACAAGCAATGACCCTTTTTGTATCAGTTCAAGGGAGGCTTTAGGGCTGACTTCACGAATATTGCTCATAGCATATTTTTTATCGACTTATTACATCTTTTAATTCATCATACTCAGGCATACGTCCCTTGCATTATCTCTTTATAATCACTTACCAAGGCGGGAATTGAATGCACATGGCTTTTAAAATTCGTTCCTCCTTGAGAAGAAGAATGAAACCTCTACAGAATACCTATACCGGGTATGGGTATATATACAAAATATCAGTTAAAACGGAAGTTCCAGCAGTAGCAGAAAGAAAAATCCCTATAAAGCGTTATTATAAAATTATTTACGCTTAATGGCGAGTTTTTTCCTTGTGACTACATCGACATTTTTGGCCTCAATGATTGCTGGTAATGTAATTCCGGCA
>CAIWUU010000011.1 GCA_903915955.1 uncultured Chlorobiaceae bacterium
TGCCGGAATTACATTACCAGCAATCATTGAGGCCAAAAATGTCGATGTAGTCACAAGGAAAAAACTCGCCATTAAGCGTAAATAATTTTATAATAACGCTTTATAGGGATTTTTCTTTCTGCTACTGCTGGAACTTCCGTTACAAAACAACTTGTTGATGGACTTTTATTGGTGCGTTACTTTTTTTGGCGCTATTTTATCAAACAGTGCATCTACTCCTTTTTCTTTGACAAGCCAGATTATCGCATCTCGTTTTCCATTTCTATCTCCAAACATATAAATTTTTCTTTCTTTATAGCTATACTCGCCTTGATGCTTTTCAATATACGCCATTACCCAAGCTTCCTTATTTGAATTTGCCGCTAAACCATCTGAAGATGGCTCCTGAAAAAATGTGTTGATATGATCAGGGCCATCTGGAAAAGGTGGTGCCGGAGGTATTCTCCCCTCAAGCAAAGTAGAAATTTCCGCATCATTTGCTACTTGTGGTGTAGCAAATGGAGTATCGTTTCCACTCACGTTATTAATCGGAATATGTAATGTCGAATCAATAACATTAATTCTGACTTCATGACGTTTTGTTACATTTTCTACGTCTTTTGCTTTAAAATAACCGACTACACCACTAATACCACCGACACTACCAATAACAATGGAAGCCAGCTTAACTATTTCCGTTACGAGCTTTTTTGTTGATTCTTTCATTTTTTCGTTATTAATTGATTCCCAAGAATATCCGCAACAAAAATTCAGAAATTACACCATGACCAAAAGAAAGTACTTACGACTCATCTACAAAATGACTTATACACCAAGACCTCCGTTTCTTTTCAACATACACACTTCTACACTTACCTCCCCATCAAAACATCCCGCACCTCCCCGACACCCCTCACCACCGCGCAACGCCAGTGGCCGAAGCCTCCGTGAGTGTTCACGGCCTGCACCCACTCTTCCAGATAGCGCTGTTTGACTTTGTCTTGCTCTGTCTCCTCTCCCTTGGTTTCAAGGATGAGCATGGTGCCATCAATGAGGCGCACCAGAAAGTCGGGACGGTATTTTCGGACAACGCCGCGATAGATGTAGAGAATCTCAAATCCGAGGTGGTCGTTTTTGGCCCAGGCCGCAACGTGGTCGCTGTTGTCGAGCAGAAAGGCATCGGTTGCTTCCCAGGTGCTGTCGTGGACGCTGACGTTGATATGCGATTTTTTGGTTCGTTCGCAGGGTTTGCCTGTGTACCAGGTACGCATGTCGGCTGTTGAACGGAGTGGGTGATCGCGGTCGAACACCGGCATGAGCTTTTCGGTGTTTTCCTGACGCACGGCATCCCAAACGTGCTGCACTATCCGCGACATGTTGAGAGTGATGATGACCCGGCGACGAAGTTCATCCTGATAGAACAGGGGCGGGGAAATGGCAATATGCTCTGAGCTGATGAACTCTTCGACAATGCGCACCAATTGAGCCAGCAAAAGCTCCCGGCCTCCCCTCCATGATGGGCGCATCTGGTCGAAAACATCCCGTGCTGTTTCAAAAATAATGCGCTGCTGGCGGAACTCGCGGGCCAACTGCTCCAGTTCAATGCGGTTGACGAAGTTCACGTTCGGTTTCCCTTCAAGCACCGGGGCCAGTTCAGCCACCTGCAACGCTTGTGCAGCATCAAGTTCCATCGTCGTGACCTTGCTCCAGTCGATCTTCAATATCGGGTAAAAAAGGCGCTCAAGACGCACCACATTTGGCCACCGGATTTCGTAGTCCACCTTGGCGGGATCAGCCTCAACGATGGTTTTGGGTGACGGCGGAGGAGGAGGGCCACCCAAGCCACCCTCATGGGGCAAAAAGGTAAAGGGCACCCCGAAAATATTGACATATTCAGGATCAAAGAGCCCGGTCACCGGGTCCACCTCGTAGGAGGTCCGGCGCAGGCCGCGCCCCACCACCTGTTCACAGAGCAACTGGCTGCTGAAGGCACGCAAGCCCATGATATGCGTTACGGTACGGGCATCCCACCCTTCGGAGAGCATCCCGACCGAAATGACCTTTTGAATGCTCGCCCCCGACTGCCCCGGCTTGCCAACCGTATCGACCATCCTGCGCAACAACTCCGCCTGCTTTGCCTTGGTCAGCTTGCGCTCTACCGGCGCTTCAGTTTCATCGACCTCAATGGCAGCATCAACAACCTCTGCCGTCGATACCGGCTCCTCTCGCTCTTCGGCTTCACTCAACACCTTCGAATCAATGTGGAGGATGCGCTCTGGATCACACAGCTCGTCAATGTGAATCCGGCGGGAGTCGAAGGCGTGCTTGACCCGTGCGGCAGTTTCGGTGCGGTTGCAAACGGTTATCATCACGGGCGGAGTGGAGAGGCCCGCCTTTTTCCAGGCTTTCCAGGTCTCCCGCCAGTCGTAGCCCAGCAAATAATAGGCGTTCAGCACCAGATCGGGCAGCGGCTCTTCCGGCTCGGCCTTCCGGTTCAGGTCGTCTTTGACCTCCGCATCGTTGTAGATGTGGTAGAGGCGTGACTTGTAGGTTGCCGCATCAGGCCGGGCATCATCACGAACCACCACCCGGGGGGTTTTGACGAGCCCCGATTCGATGGCATCGTTCAGGCCAAA
>CAIWUU010000012.1 GCA_903915955.1 uncultured Chlorobiaceae bacterium
CGGTGTGCTCTATGCTCCCATAACCATTCCCGAGGGGGCAAGCTTCAGGGATATGGTTGCCCTCAAAGGCAAAACCGACATTGGCGACCAGATCAATAAAAAGATTCTCGGGCCGCTGGCGAGCGCCAACAAGCTCTCCGACATGCCGGACTTCAACGACGACACCAAGCTTGGCAGCGGCAAGGACAAGGTCGATACGCTCACCAACCTCATCGCCATTTTTGAGAATCCGGCGCTTGATTTCTCCAAAAACCGGGCAGAGGGGGACGATATTCTCGGCGATGCCTACGAGTATCTGATGCGCCACTTTGCCACCGAGAGCGGCAAAAGCAAAGGGCAGTTCTACACCCCTGCCGAGGTGAGTCGCATTATGGCCAGAATTGTCGGTATTCACGATGCCCCCACCACCAATAACACCACGGTGTACGATCCCGCCTGCGGCTCGGGATCGCTCCTTCTGAAGGTGGGTGATGAAGCAACCGCCCGGGTTACGCTCTATGGTCAGGAAAAGGATGCCGCCACCTCCGGCCTTGCCCGCATGAACATGATTCTGCACAACAACCCGACAGCGGAAATCAAGCAGGGTAACACGCTGGCCAATCCCCTCTTTTTTGATGCCGATCTGGGCGATCTCAAAACCTTTGACTATGTCGTCGCCAATCCGCCCTTCAGCGACAAGAGCTGGAGCAAGGGGATTGATCCCCTGAACGATACGCATGGCCGGTTCCGGCATTTCGGTGTTCCCCCTGCCAAACAGGGAGGCTACGCCTACCTGCTCCACATTATCCGCTCACTCAAAAGCACCGGCAAGGGAGCCTGCATTCTGCCCCACGGCGTGCTCTTTCGGGGTAATGCCGAGGGCGATATTCGCCGCAAACTTATCAGGATGGGCTACATCAAGGGTATCATCGGTCTTCCGGCCAACCTCTTTTACGGCACCGGTATCCCTGCCTGCATTATTGTCATTGACAAAAAAGATGCTCATGCCCGCAAAGGCATCTTCATGATTGATGCCAGCGCAGGGTACATGAAGGATGGTCCCAAGAACCGTCTGCGCGACATGGATCTCCACAAGATTGTTGATGTCTTTACCCGGCAGCTTGAGATCCCGAAATACTCACGGATGGTCAGCATTGAGGAGATTGAGAAAAACGAGTTCAACCTCAACCTTCCGCGCTACATCGACAACCAGGTGGCAGATGATATTCAGGATATCGAAGGCCACCTTCGCGGTGGAATCCCCAGCACCGATGTTGATGGCCTTCAGCCCTACTGGGAGGTTTGCCCGGAGCTTCGCCAAACTCTCTTCAAGCCGAACCGTCCCGGCTACCTTGATCTTGCTATCCCGAAGGGCAGCATCAAGAGTACCATCTACAACCATCCGGAGTTCGTCACCTTCATCGAGAGCATGAACAGCCTTTTTGCCGAGTGGCAGGAGAGCGCTACCCTCAGGCTCAAAAATCTTCAGCCCGCGTTTCATCCCAAGGCGCTGATTCAGGAACTCTCCGAAGAGCTGCTCACCCACTACACCGGCAAGCCGCTGATCGACAACTATCACGTCTACCAGCACCTGATGGATTACTGGACGGAGACCATGCAGGACGACTGCTACCTCATTGCCGCCGATGGATGGAGAGCTGAAACCTCTCGCCTTCTGGTGAAGAACAGCAAAGGGAAGGAGGTTGACAAAGGCTGGGCCTGCGACCTTGTGCCCAGGCAGCTTGTCATCGCTCGATATTTTGCCGAAGAGCAGGAAGCCATCACCCGGCTTGAGGCTGAACTCGAAAGCCTCACGGCACGCATAGCAGAACTTGAAGAGGAGCACGGCGGGGAGGAGGGAGTTTTTTCCGGATTGGACAAGGTGAACAAGGCAAGTGTTACGGCGCGGTTGAAGGAGATCAAAGGGGAGAGGGAGAGCAAAGAGGAGGCCGATCTGCTCCGTGAGTGGCTGCAACTTTCAGGCGACGAAGCCGACCTGAAGAAGTCGCACAAGGAGGCGGAGGCCAACCTTGACCAGCTCGCTTATGGCAAATATCCCTCACTGAGCGAAGAGCAGATCAAAACGCTGGTTGTTGACGACAAATGGCTTGCCACTATTGCCGCTGCCATTCACGGTGAGATGGATCGCATCAGCCAGACCCTGACCCGCCGTGTGAAAGAGCTTGCCGAACGCTACGAAACGCCCCTGCCCGAAGTGAACAGCAAGGTCGCCAAGCTGGAGGCGAAGGTGAATGCGCATCTTAAACGAATGGGGATGGGGCTATGAGTAAATCAACAAAATCAATTATTGAAGTACAGGGTGTAGCCATTACCGTGCTTTCACAAAGTAATGAAGATTACATCTCTTTAACGGATATTGCCCGGTATCGAAATGCACGGGAACCGTTTGCCATCATCAATAACTGGATGCGCAGCCGAAGTACGATTGAATTTCTCGGACTTTGGGAAATATTGAGCAATCCAAGTTTTAAACCTCTCGAATTCGAGAGGTTTAAAACTGAAGCGGGAAGCAATTACTTTGTTCTCTCGCCTCAACGCTGGATAGAAGCTACTAATGCTCTTGGAGTTACTTCGAAATCAGGCCGTTATGGTGGTACCTATGCCCATAAAGATATTGCCTTTGAATTCGCCTCGTGGATTTCAGTTGAATTCAAGCTCTACCTTATCAAGGAGTTCCAGCGTCTCAAGGATGACGAAAACCGGCGACTCTCCCTCTCCTGGAACCTTAACCGTACCCTCTCAAAGCTCAATTACCGCATTCACACCGATGCCATCCGCGACCATCTTATACCACCGGAAATCACACTCGCGCAGGCAGCCATTACCTACGCCAATGAAGCTGACATCCTCAATATCGCCCTCTTCGGCCTTACAGCGAAGCAGTGGCGGGATGCCAATCCCAAGCTTGACGGCAACATGCGTGACCATGCTACAGTAGAGCAGTTGCTCGTACTTGCCAACATTGAGGGGATGAATGCCGAATTTATTCGCATGAGCCTCCTGCAGGGCGACCGTCTGAAACGGCTCAATCAGATCGCCATTCGTCAGATGCAAACCCTTACAGCAGTGCCTGTTCGATTACTTCCGGCAGGCACCGGAATGGAGGGGCATGCATGAGTGCTGAGGTGAAAAACGGCTATAAGCTGACTGAGGTCGGGGTTATTCCTGATGATTGGGATGTTACCCTGTTAGGCTCGCTTGTCAGTTCGCTTGATGCAGGTGTTAGCGTAAATTCTGTTGAAACAGAAGCTGGTTATGCGCATGATGAATCAATCCTGAAGACTTCATGTGTTTATGGGGGGAAATTTTATTCAGATGAACATAAAAAAATACTTCATCAAGATATCAAAAGAGCAAAGTTAAATCCTCGAAAAAACTCCATCGTGATAAGTCGGATGAACACACCAGCTCTCGTTGGGGAATGTGGGTATATCGATCAAGATTACCCAAATCTTTTTTTGCCTGACAGGCTTTGGATGACCCGGCACGAAGGCCGACGTCCTATGTGTGTCTTATGGCTTTCTTATTTGTTAAGTTATGGCTCGTTTAATCGAGCTATCAAGGAATCTGCGACAGGAACAAGTGGCAGTATGAAGAACATTTCGAAAGGATCTCTTTTTATTCTTCAAGTTCCTTTACCAAAAAAAGTCGAGCAGGAATCCATTGC
>CAIWUU010000013.1 GCA_903915955.1 uncultured Chlorobiaceae bacterium
CAAATCTGACCTGATTGGGTGGTACACTTTCGTCCGGAATACCTGGTACACTTTACTCCGGTACAGGTGGTACACTTTGCTCCGGAATCGCTGGTACACTTTGCTCCGGTAGAGGTGGTACACTATACTCCGGTGTGCTCATGCATGGTCCAAAGATAGTCCCGTAAATCAGGTCATCTATGAACTCATCAACTACCCCGAAATTGATTACGACGACAATGCTGAACTGTTGCTCAAACTGACCAACCAGGCAATTGATGCCATCACCGCAAACCTTGGCGACGCATCAAAATTGATGCTCGTTATCCGGCAATACCGAAAAATTATAGCCGGTAATATCTACGACCAGCTCAAGGCACACCTGAAAATCAGTTCACCTGCCTGGCAGAAACCAAAAGTCCTGCCCTTCGTCAAAATTGAAGACTGGAACTTCTCCGCACTCAAAGACGGACGGTGCCACTATAAAGACATCATCACCCAGACAAGCCTCATCCCCAAACTCGTTTTCACCAGCTTTGAAAAAGCCTGCCATTTCGAATACAAATTCGACTCCAAAACAGAAAAAGAGTTCGCCTACATCCTCGAAAACGACACAACCGTCCTCAAATGGCTGCGCCCTGCACCAAACCAGTTCCGAATCTACTGGGCCAGCAACTCAAGACGATACTATCCAGACTTCATCGTTGAAACCTATGAGAATATCTACCTCATCGAAACCAAAGCCGCCAACGAACTCGAAAGCCGGGAAGTTCAGGAAAAAACGGCAGCAGCTCTTCGGTATTGTGCCTATGCCACAGCCTTTACCACTGCCAACAATGGAAAAGCATGGAAATATCTTTTAATTCCCCATGATCAGGTCACAACAACATCAAGCTTTGAATTTCTTTCGGGAAGGTATAAGGCGCAATAATTCTGGTAAAGAAAAAGTATTCTGTATTAAATGATAATTAATTTGAAATTATGGGTTGGAACAATTATTTGAATGAAAACAGGTTAAAAACCACCTCAAGAATTAAAGAAAATGATGATAGAAATGAATTTGAAAGTGATTTTGGAAGAATTATTTTTAGCCCAGCCATAAGGCGAATGCATGATAAGACGCAGGTGTTCCCTTTGACTACAGATGATAATATTCATTCAAGATTAACGCATTCATTAGAAGTAATGTCTGTTGGTGAGTCAATAGCATTAAATGTTTTAAAAAATAGTCAGTTTAAAGAGGTAATACAGAGTTATAAAAATATTGGTGATGTGTATAGGGTTATTCCAGTAATTGTCAAAAATGCTTGTTTGGTTCATGATATTGGCAATCCACCATTTGGCCATTTTGGCGAGACTGTTATAAAAGAGTATTTTTCAAAGTTTTTTAAAACGGATACTAATAAGAGTAGATTTAAACTTGATGACTTGCAAAAACAAGATTTTGAAAAATTCGATGGTAATGGTCAAGGTTTTAGGGTGTTAACAAAGTTACAGATGCTTGATGATAAGTATGGACTAAATTTAACATTTGGCACGCTCGGCGCATATTTGAAATATCCAAATCCCGATCAGCTTGAGCCGGAAATCCTTTCACTTAAAAAAAGAGGGGTCTTTCAGTCTGAAAGAGATTATTACGAAAAAGTAATGAATGCTCTTTCGCTTATGAATGGATCAAAACCAATTAGACATCCGCTTTCATTCATTATGGAGGCAGCTGATTCTATTTGTTATTTGATTATGGATATTGAAGATGGGTTTAATAAAAAATGGTATGGCTATGAAGATATAAAAAAAGAACTAAAGGATGTTTCTAATATGAATGACGTGTTTATTAGAATTGAACATAATCATAGGGGAAGTGGTATTGCCAAAATTGTTAATTTGAGGTTGTCTCTTATAAAACGACTGGTTCTTTTATCTGTTAGTAATTATGTAACTAATATTAAAAAAATATGTTTAGGTGATTACAATTGCGAATTAATTGATGATGATAATAGCGGACTTGTAAAAAAATTAAAATGTTTTTGCGATATAAATATTCTTCAGAAAAAAGAAATTATAAGTCTTGAGTTAACCGGCCATTCTGTATTGAAAGGACTGCTTGATTATTACATTGAGTTCTGTTTTGATAATTCCGATAAGTATAGGAATAGAGCTTTAAGAATGATATCAAAAAGTGTTCTTGATATATCTTTGCTTGAGAATAATAAAGAAACATTTGATGATATGGATGATTATTACAAAATACGAGTAATTGTTGATTACATCACCGGTATGACGGATCAATATGCATTAAACCAATTCCAGAGATTAAGTGGCCAAAAGATTAATTGATATAAAAAAAAGGGTTGATAACTCTGCTGCTGATTTTGAAGATTATTTGAAAAATAGTTTCAGCCCAAAAGTATTGTCTTTTTTGGATAATTTATCCAAAAAGACAGACCTGTACATATTTAGTGGTGTTATAAGAAATTATTTCCTGCATATTCTTGAAAATAGAGATATAGATCTATTTATGGATGGGTATTTCGATATAGATTTATTTCTTGAAAAATACGAACATAAAAAAATAATTTTGGTGGCTATAAAATACATCTCTCTGAGAACAAGATAGATATATGGTTTTTAAAAGATACTTGGGCGATAAAGGAATATGAGCTTGTTTTTGACTTTGATTTACCAAAATATATACCAAATACATCTTTTTTTAATTTTTCATCAATTATATATTCGTGTAGAGAAAAAAAATTCTACTATACCAAGCATTTTTTAAGATTTTTAAGAGACAAAGAAATTGATTTGTTATATCTTCCAAATGCAAATTATTCTCTTTGTGTAATAAACACAATATATTATAGTGAAAAATACAAGTTAAAGGTTAGTGATAAGTTGAAAAGTTATATAAAAAAATCTGTCAAGAATGGTCTAGTTGATGTTGAGAAAATTCAGATAAGTCATTTTGGAAGAACAATCTATTCTGTGAGTGAGATAAAGCATAAGATTGAAATTTTATAGCATGCACCAATTTGCAGCCATATATTTCGCGAATGGGAATCGTATTAAAATAATTCAAGAAACCAAATTAAATAGCTAACCGGATAAACAGGTCAAGCATGCTCAACCCCCTAAAGTATAGGAGTGTTTGCAGACATGAGATTGTCTTTTGCTTACTGTTGGCGCTCTTGTCGTATACGGTGTGCATTGCCCAACTGGCAAAAACAACAAGAGAATAAGATGATCTCACAAACACTGCTCATGTTGTAACTGAAAATAGATAGCTCAAGCCAAATTGAATCACTATGCTTTGGACACCCGGCACCATTTATCGTGAAGACCCATTTCTTGAAGGAACGTGATCTGGAAGACACCATATTGACGGTCGCACCTGCCCTTTTTGGAGAAAATCGTATTTATCTCGACACGAAGCGATTAATGGGTGGTCGAGGTCAAGTCCGAAACATACCAGACGGTTATCTCATTGATCTCACCAGTAACCGTGAGCCTAAATTATATATGGTTGAAAATGAACTGGCGGCACATGACCCCCTCAGGCATATTGCTGTCCAAATACTTCAGTTTTCCCTTTCATTTGAAAGCTCGCCAAACTTGGTGAAGCAGATTGTTAAGGACGCGGTTAAAGCAATGCCGCAAGCTATAGCGCAGTGCAGCACTTATGTATTGCAGCATGGGTTCGAAAATATTGACGTTCTCCTTGAACGGATGATATATGGACGAAATGCTTTCAATGCTCTTGTGATTATTGATAAACTTGATGAAGAGCTGGAGAAAGTGCTGATAAGCCGGTTCAAGTTTCCTGTTGAAATCATTACCCTCGAAAGGTTTAAAGGGCCACAAGATGAGCACATATTCTGGTTTGAGCCATTCCTCGCAGATTTAACGGCAAACAACTCTGTTGCGACCACGGATATATCAGAGGTAATGAAGATAGATCCCTCTGATATTGATACAATTGTAGTCCCTGCAAGAGAAGATGGATTTAATGAAGTATTCATTGGTGAACAATGTTGGCACCATGTAAGAATCCATAGCAGTATGATTCCCAAAATCAAATATGTCGCAGTGTATAGAGTTGCACCCATATCCGCGATTACGCATATCGCACCCGTCTCGTCAATAGAACAGTGGCAAGACACCGCCAAATATGTCTTGAACTTCTCCGAACCAGCCAAGCCAATAAACCCATTAGAACTCGTGACCAACGGCAGAGTAAAAGCCCTGCAAGCATCCCGGTACACCTCAAAAGCGCGTCTTGAACAAGCAAAAACGATGGATGACGTATTTTAAAACCAAGGAGCCTTCATGTTCAACGATATCCCATATTGGAAAGTAAACAGGGAAGAGCGGTTTTTCTGCTTTCTCTTTGCACATGCGCTCTTGTCATCGCGCTCCGTCAGAGTTGGCTTTGCTGAATTGGCGAAGGAGAAGTGTGATATGGAGCAGGCGCTTGATCCCGATGAACTTGAGGTCTATGTTGAAGTCGCTGCACTTCGAGATTACTGGCACGACCTTGGCAATCCTTCTGAGTATTCAGACCTGACCCGTGACCGGAGAAGAACCGTTCTGGAGCAGATTTTAAAGATTCGTGAAGTTGAGCCGGAAATGCTTGACAAACACGACCTCTTCTGGACATCCCCGAATAAAAAGAAGCTCTGGTGCCCAAGCCATTGGGGCATAGAAGAGCTGAAAAATGCTGGACTGGAAAAACTTAAAGAGGTGCGCTGGGCTTTCAACGCCAAGCCGGACATTCTGCTGGTCTCCCCAAAAACAATGCTGCTTATCGAAGCCAAACTCGAATCCGGCGAAGGCCGAAAAGATGAAACCGGCTATAAACAGTATGAAATTCAGGAGTTGATTGTTGACTTATGGAAGCAACTCATTCCTGAATTTCAACATCGGAAACTTGCCCAAGCCAGGCTGGAAGTCAAAGGCACTGGCAATAACACCATCACCTGGGCAGATATTCTCGCTATCATTGCTGATTCCGATATTGACGCTTTCACCCGAAACGCCCTTGATCAACTCAAAAAATATTCCAATGGCCAAAGGGGAGAGTCCAATTCACTGCAAGAACACAATAGCCTATGAGGAGAGTCAAAACAGAGAGGTTTATCGAGCAGCTCAGCACAGGTAGCTTGCCATGCAAGTTCGAATGCAGCGATGGTGAAACCTACTTTATCAAGCATATCGGCAATAATCGAAGGCATGTTATCAATGAGCTTATAGGCGCGGGTCTCCTGCAATTGCTGGAAGTTCCAGCGCCTGACATTGCCCTTGTCGAGGTTATAGCGGAAACCATTGACGGCGAAACGTTCGGTCGCAAACCACCTCAAGGCGTGGCATTCGGCTCAAGGCAACTGAAGGGACAATCCAGGTCACTCGATAGGGGCGATTTGTATAACGGGCTGGAAATTCGTAAATTTACAACTCCTCAGGCCTTGATAGGGATTGTTTTGTTTGATATTTGGGTTTACAATACAGACCGTTCGCCACGCAATCCGAATGTTCTTGTAGAGGAAATAGGCAAAAACAGTTTCCGCCTTGTAGCAATTGATCATGCCATGATCTTTGATGAAATGGAGTACAGTGCTCTTGCAGCGGGTAGCGGAAACAACAGTTCGCCAACGATTGAAGATTCACTGATTAGTCACCTTCTCTATCAAGGCATACATGACTTTCTTGGCCTTTTTTCCTCTGACGAAGCAGAGAGAGTTCTTGGTCGGATAGAGAGCACAACGGAAGAAGAACTTCGTGACATAGTAAACGTCATCCCTGATGAGTGGGAAGTCAAAGAGACAGAAAAAGAGTCAATTATAAAACACTACCTGTTACCCCGAAAAACATTGGTTCGCGGTTTCTATCAACAGCTTTTAGTGGATGCAAAGATTAAGTTACCATGAAAACATATTTCACAACCGTAAAATACGCGCCGAATCCTGACCGTGAGGAGTACTTCGGCATCGGATTAATCATGGTGAGCCCTGAGAGCGGCGCTGTAAAAGTACGTTTCTCGCGAGATCGCGTGACTCTCATTAATCGAGCACTTGGTATTGACAAATCCTCACTTCTTGAGAGCGCAATGCACCAAGCCGAAGGTCTCGCTAAAAGCCGCGAGCCTCTTGACGTTAAACACCTCGAATATCTCTCCGTCTACGAAAACGGCATCATTCGCTACGCAGCACCAAAACCGCTGGTCATTGCCCACGATAACCCTGACGAATCTGCCGACGACCTCCTTGAGCAGCGTTTTGACAGACTGTATCATAAGTTGATAACTGACAAACAAGAGGGAAGAAGAAGAGTATCAAGAGGCAATGCTCTTGCAACAGATTTTCACAAAATGGCCAGAAAGAGTGTTGATTTTCAACACTATCTGAATGTTGATTACAAACTTGATTCCGCAGAATTGCAAACAGAAATTTTGTTGCCTGAAATTCGTCTTGATTTTATTGGAGGTAATGGCTCAATACACTGCGGTCATATTTTGAACCTCAATGCCAGCGGATCAACATTGTCAGAGAATATTTCGAAAACGATAAGTCTTTATGATTGCTTAAATAAGCTTTATGGCTTTTGTGAAAAAAACAGCAAAAAGGAACAAAAGATAATTCTTGACAAAAAGCAAGCTGAACAAAAAGGTTCAAAGCAAGCTTTGAACTTAATCGAATTGATTACGGACGATAAGCCGTATGAGGTTGTCCAGATTTCTGACACTCGTAAATTCATGAATGATGTCTTGGAAGAGGCTAAGGGAAAAGGTGTAGAGCCATTTTCAAGCTGGGTCAATAAACACTCACCAAAACATTGTTATTCTATACAGTAAATAATCTTCACTTCAGACTACCGCCCTCCTCTCTGGCGCCGCACTCCGCTCCGTTTGCGCAAACCTGCCGGACGCCCAAGCCCAACAGACGCTGGCCTGCACTGCCCGCCAAACTCCACCCCGACTACCCAGCTCCGACCCACACCCGCAAATGCATTGCCGGGTACCGCCCAGCACCTGCTCCTCTCAAACTGACCCGCATTATCAAATTTTTCATTACCTTTTTCAATCAGCCGCTGGCCCATAAACTACCTTGAAGATACTGCGCCTGATATCCAAAACTCCAACCCGAACCATGAACATTTACCTCAGCGAAGACCGTGATGCCGATAAATGACGCAGAACAAACAAAAGGGTGATTGTCAAGACCAGGACGCTATTGTAATGGTAAGAACAGAAAAGTTATGTCTAAGTAGCTGTTAAAAAATAACTGTAACAATTTAATTGTGATTAGACTCTATTCTACAGCTCCGTTTATCCTGAAATTGATTTTTTAATAATAAGTTATCAGATAACTCATTATTGATGGTGTTGGCGTATTTTGTTATA
>CAIWUU010000014.1 GCA_903915955.1 uncultured Chlorobiaceae bacterium
CTGCAATATGGTACTGGTTGGATTTGAGTCTATTAAGCAGAGCACCCTTGAAGCGTATAATAAAGGCCATATAAACTCAGCCGAAAAATTTTCCCAGGTCATTGAAGAGTGCAGACAAGCCGGACTGAATGTCCAGGGAAACTTCCTTGTCAACCCGGATCTTGACTCCTTTAAGGATATGGACGATCTGGTTCGTTTTGTGGGCAAGAATAATATCTTTATGCCGATTTTTCAAATCATCACTCCCTATCCGGGTACGAAAATGTACTGGGAATACAAGGAGAAGGGGCTTATCACCGATTATGATTGGGAAAAATACAATGCCATAAATCTAGTAATTCACTCAGAACACTACGACCCGATAGCCTTTCAGCATAAGTTCATGACCAGCTATTACAAAACATACTCATGGATAAATATCGCCAATAGAGTCAAGCATAACCCCTATAAATTGCTCAACCTTATCACAAGTCTTGCATTTAAAAAGAATCTTAAGGAGCAACTCAATACCTTTGAAGGTAACCATAACATCAGAACAACAAGATCCATTAGATAACAAACGTGCAGAATTTTATAGACTATACAACACTTTTCGCACCCGTAGCTTTTTACCTGTCCGGTATTATTATAGTTGTGATGCTAAACCTGTTTATCGGAAAAAAGGCTGCCCCGAAAAAATCCAGCATCAAGAAACAATGAAGGCAAGGAGTATCCTCGGGCAGTCGCCTTTAACAACTGGATTTTGCTGTTTATTCCTTCCGAAAATGCGTTGCTGACTTTATGTTTGAGGTGGGTAGACCGGTGGAATTTCACCTCCAGCCCCTCGCAGGTAGAGTCGAGAACTGGCGTGTTTACTTTAGGGTTCGGTGGTAATTCCAGCACTTTCGTTCTGGCTCTCAGTCCGACTCCCATTGTTTATGTTTCCAATCGCCGCCACGTCAAACCCGGCGTGCCGTTTTCCGGCACCGGGCTTACCTGACCGCTTCGCCCCAAAGCTTCTTAGGGTGTCCATTTTTTTTTGCAAGTTCAGAGCCCCAATAATGGTTAAAATAACAACCATTTGAATCATGATCCAAACAATCACACCACGGAGACGGATGCGCCGGATATTTTTCATTTTTTGATCCGGACTTATTGGTTAAATTCTTGATTTTACAATTGATTATCAATCAAAAAAGGAGAACTAGTCATATGTCACAGGATTCTGCAAAGTTGTTTCTTGCAAAAATGAAGCAGGACAAGGAATTATCCGACAAGTTACACAATGCTACTACAAAAGATAACCGCTGGGCAATCATTCAGCAGGAAGGTTTCGAGTTCTCCAGAGAAGAGCTTGATCATGCAACGGTAACAGAACTGAATCACTTTGAACGATGGAGCTGGGAAGCGAAGTTGCTCGCTGACTGGCTCTGACTTCTACCTGAGTTAAGCGATTCATAATAAAAAAGCCCATGTCAATTTCCTGTTGCACCCTCTTGGATAGCACGGTATGACATGATCAGGGCATCGAGTTCAGAAATTTTCTTGCCGCCAGCCATCACGATAGAGACAGGACAAGATGCAACGACAGTATCGAAATCTTCGGGAACACAGTTCGTGAAAATTCCGGGCTGTTCAGCGTAGCGTTGCGGCAATATTACCGCCGTCCACCGTGACGATCGACCTGGTGGTTTTGGTTTCAAGCGCCTGGTGCACAAAGGCTTCCGCCACATCCTCGGCGCTTACCTCAACCTGCAGCAGGTTGCCCGCCATGTATTCGCGTTCGCTGAGCTGGCGTGCCTGGGAACGCGCTTTAATCATCTCGACGGTTTCAATATCTGTCAGCCCAAGCTTTTCTTTGATGATGAGGGCTCCCAATGCCATACGAACGGTTAGTGCTGGCGTCACTCGCTTTGAGGAGAATTTCTCCATTTCCATCTGAGACAAAACAAAAAAATAGCCGTTTACCATCGATAAAGCATGGTAAACGGCTATTGCAACTATGCGGTTCTAAACCGTTAAACAGGATATGCTGCAGGTAGTTCATAACCCTGATCATACAATCTGCGTGCGATCACATCAGCAGTC
>CAIWUU010000015.1 GCA_903915955.1 uncultured Chlorobiaceae bacterium
ATCCGGCAAGATTCCCTTCAGAACTCCCTGCGTTTTTTATCAAGATGCTGACCGACGAGGAGGATGTTGTGCTCGACATTTTTGGAGGTTCAAACACCACCGGATTCACCGCAGAAGCTCTCAGGCAAAAGTGGATAACCTTTGAGATCAATCAGGATTATCTCTCTTCATCAGCCTTCAGGTTCCTTGATGGACAAAGCTCTGCAACAATGAAGCGCGTTTTGGATGAATTGAGCAAGAATGACGCAAATTACTTTATTAATAAGGCCGCTTGCGCACTCAATCCGAGTAACAAAGCAAAATCGAAAGCTGAATCAAAGCCTCAAGGAGAATTATTCGTTTTCGGGGCTGCCGCTCTATAGTGCCTGACAGGGTTTTGACTTTTTCAATCAAAAGCCCATTATCGTTCATCAGGTTTCTCCGAAAATAATTCTAATGGGGCGCTTTACACCTCTCATCGAAAAGCCGAGTTGCTTCCGGATGATTAAATATTGTATTATCTTTTTTAAACGTATGCGCTGTTGTCAATTTTTTTGCGGCCATGAACACAAAACTTTTACAACAAGCAAGTATGCTCGACGTTAATGAGCAGATCGAACTCGTTGAGGCAATCTGGAATGGTATTGTCAGTCGAGATGCCGCACCATTGTTGACAGATCCGCAAATGGCGGAACTTGATCGCCAGCTTGCAGACCATCTTGCAAATCCAGATGATGTTATTGGCTGGGATGAAGTAAAAGCTGCCACTCTTGCCAAAATCAAGCGATGAGTCAGCTCATCACATTTAATCGTGCTGCCAGCGCGGAGTTCAGCGAAGCAACTGCATGGTATGAAAGCAAGCGCATTGGCTTGGGGAAAGAGTTTTATCTCAAAAAGGAAACCGCCAGGCATAGAAGATGCACAACAACGGGAATCGATTGCTTTTCAGCAGAATTCGGGCGCTGGCGTTCTCCTCCTCTCAGTTTCACGCCATGCTGGCCGCGCCAAAATAAGAAGAATAGTTTCAGAAAAATTTATATTTAAGGGGTGTTTTTTCGTCCCGGGAGGGATTTTTTTATCAATCACTTTACAGGAATAGCATACGATGCAAACCCATGATCGTATTACCATAGACCCCAATATTTGTCACGGGAAGCCCTGTATTCGCGGACTGCGTTATCCAGTTGAAAACGTGCTTGAATGGCTGGCTGGTGGAATGACCATTGATGATATTCTGGGTGACTATGAGGATCTTGAACGAGATGATATTCTCGCTACGTTAGCTTATGCTGCTCGATTAGCGCATATCAAAAGCACCAAAGTTCTGGCAGCATGAAGTTTCTGGTGGATGCTCAACTGCCCCGCCGTTTTTGCGATTGGTTGCTGGAACGTGGTCACGATGCTCTGCATACCCTCGACCTGGAGTTGGGCAACCAAACACCCGATTCTGATATTATCCTTATTGCCGACAAGGATGGCCGTATTGTTGTAACCAAGGATGATGACTTTGTTCAGTCTTTTCTGTTGCGAAATACTCCTCAACGGCTGATGCTGGTTGCTTCAGGCAATATCGGCAATGCAGAGCTTGAGCGGTTGATTATTGCTGCATTGCCGACGATAACAGAGGCTTTCGCAACAGCCCATTACATAGAGATCGGCAGAAATTCAGTGATTGTTCATGAGTAAATGGGTTGGTCTTTATCCCACATCCTCCGAAAAAGCCCATCTCCAGCCATCAACTCTCCATGCACGCCCTCTCAATCCGCCCCTTCTCAAGCACAAAAATCCGGTCATACTGATCCACAATTCTACTCTTTTTGGACTAACTTATGCGTTATCGTTATCAATACTGCTTGTATTTGAGCTAATTCCATTCACGTTTTCTCGTCAGACCATCTCATCTCAGGTTCATGCACTGCCGGATAACTGTCCATCCATGAGAGATCTTTTCCGATAACCAGCTCTTCCATTGTGGCGTGGTGTGTATTGTTCATCGAAATCAGTCGCATCTGGAATCCATAGGTACGGGCCTTGTGTCGGACTTCTTCAGCATTGTCATAAGTCATCAAAAAATTTCCGCGTATCAAACTACAGGTTTTGAACAAGAGGTCATGATCAAGCTCAAAATGGCGATAGAGACGTTTGCCTGCTTTTTTCCCTCCAGCGGTATATGGCGGGTCAATAAAAAAAATCGCATCAGGATAGTCAGCATACTCCTTTATGGTGTTTAAGCCGTCCTCCTGCAGAAATGTTATGTTGCCCGCAATATGCTCAAGGTTGGAAAATCGTTTTGCCAGAGTTGCAGGATACCATCGAGAATGAATTCCTTTTCCATTTTCACCGTTTTTTAGAAATCCTGCGCCATCGGCAAGAATCCCGCCATGGAAGGTTCGGTTTTTCAGAATGGTTTGAAAGGCTTTTTCCTTTATATCGCCATCCTTTTTTTGCAGTTCACACAGGAGGTTTTCCTTCGAGAGGTCAAACCCAAGGATTCTTTTTGCAAGCCAATCCCCCTGACCGCTCACAATCGTCTGCCATACCGCCGCGATCTCCTCATCCAGTTCAACCATAATAACATGCTCAACGGCATGTTCAAACAGAGCCGTGAGGCTGATGGTACCTCCGCCTGCAAAAGGCTCAATCAGCAGTGAAGGCTTTTTTTGCAGAGATCGAATCCAGTTTCTGAAGGTGGGGACAAACCAGGTTTTACCACCGGGATAGCGAAAAGGACTTCGATGAGGCACTGACGCTATGTTGACCGGTTTCGGGCAGGTAATGGATTCCTCCATTTCTGTGAACAGACATTGTTGTCGGGGAAGCGTCATGTTACAATGGATTGTCTATTACCGCATTGATTGGAGGAGTCTCAAGTTGATCATCAAGTTTCTTTTGAAGCAGTTTTATAAAGTTATCGATATCTCCGGGTGTTGCCGTTGTAATTGAGAGAAGAGCTGATTCAAATTGAGTATAAATTTCGTCGATGATTTTCAGGTGATAGCGTTCTGTCCCCTCTTCGGTGGAGAGCACAAGATCGTAGATTAACCATGCAATATCAGCCTCAGATTTCTCTACCTGTTTTAACCGGGGAAGTGTCTCGAAAAAATTTTTATGTATTACCACGGCAGTTTTCTTTTTCCAGGTGTGGAGGATTCCTCCTTTGAACAGAAGCTGTGGGGCAAGGCGTTTGCGTGAAGATGAAAGGTAATCGGGTCTCGGATAATTTGGCTGTGTTCTCCAGTCCATGCCAGCATTAGCCACCGGATCTGTCATGAAGTGTTCAAAAGGC
>CAIWUU010000016.1 GCA_903915955.1 uncultured Chlorobiaceae bacterium
GATAATATTGCGATTTCATCTTTCCCGAAAAAGCCATTCCATTCTGTGGTGCTCATCAATACATCACAAGCTTACTCAAACCGTTGCCTTTATTGCAATAACCAAAAATACAGGATAAGCAACCGTTTTACCTGAGCCGTTGATTTTTTCAATCGTGTAAATGGTTTCGAACGAGATTACCTGCAACCCTTCAGCGTGCAGTAGAGCCGACAGTTCTACACGGTCAAACCCGTGATGCACCTTCTCCTGCGGATCATCATGAAACGAACCATCTTCCAGATCAAGATCAGCCAGCGCCATAATTCCACCAGAACAAAGAAGAGTTGAGAGTCGATTCAGAAACCCTGCAGTATCATCGATATGGTGAAGAGTCATGCTGCTGTAGATCAAATCAAAGCGCTGTTCATGCTCACCAAACCCGGCAGATGATAACAAATCAATACAGCGAGTTTCAATATTGGCTACTCGCAATGCTCTGATTTTCTCATTGAGCACCGCGAGCATTTCAGTTGAGGTATCAACTGCTGAAAGCCTTTTCACCAGTGGTGCAATTTCAAGGGTAACCAAACCTGTGCCACACCCGAATTCCAGTGCGCACATTGTTTCAGCAGGTTTTACCGCCGCTATGATTGCCTTCGAAACCGCAAAAGTAAGTGCCTTGCGCCGAGGATTCTCATCCCATTTCGATGCCTCGTGATTAAATTTATCGGGACTGTTCCAGGTACCAGACATGGGATTCACCAGTAAACAATTAAATGTCAAGCTTAAGTCTCAGAAATACAACCACCCTTGCGTTTCAGTGAAACGCCACATTGCGGGCAAAATGTTTCACGGCAAGGCTCTCCCTTTATATGTGGAAGCTCATGACCACATCCCGGGCAGACACAAATATCGGGACGATCCGTTGGGACACTGTCGCAGAGAGACCTGAAAACCCCCCCTTGGATACAGAGTTGTTTGCCGTCAACAATGGCCTCAGCTACTTTTTTATGGGCAGCTTCAAGAATACGCCCAAAAGTAGGACGAGAGACATTCATCTGCACTGCCGCATCAGCCTGGTATAACCCCTCCTTGTCCGCCAACCTGATGGCTTCCAGTTCATCAACCGTCAATAATACCGTTTCAAGAGCATCAGGATGAACACCTTCCGGCTTAAAGCAGGAGATTCTTGGCATGTCCGCCACACAACGACAGTTCGTTGGTCTGCCAACCCTTCTGTTTTTCACCATGACATATCCTGAATTCATGGATTTACCGCGTAATGGTTGTAACGACAAATTCAGGTGGCTCCATGATATGCCTTTTAACAGCACAAAGATTGGCCGCACTGACAAGGGCATCCTTGTATTTTTCAGGAAAGCTGACAGGCAACTCTATCGTAAGCTCAATTTTCCCTATGCCGTGACCCGACTCCCTGGCAAAATGTGACTGCACAATCCTGATCTCATCAGTAGGAATACCTCTGTTCTGACAAAAGGATAAAACATAAACTGCCGCACAGGTGCCTATAGAGGCAAGAAAAAGAGTAAACGGCTCGGGAGCTGAACCTTCACCCCCTGCATGAACAGACTGGTCTGTATGAATGGTAAAGCCATTAAAATCGGCATTTACCCTCTTTCCACCTCCGAATGTTACGATCATTTCGCTTTTCATGGCATGCACAAATAGAAAAAGTTTTAATAATATAGTTGCAGCATTATAGTCATAAGCTCATAATAAAGCAAATATGGAGATAATATTTCAGAAAACTCAATTCAAAATTCATAGATAAATTTCAACCAACGCAATGGATGAGATAGATATCGCATCATACCTATCAACACTAAATACCAACAATAAAATAATTTACAACCTTAATTGCGCATATTTTCAGAGCCTTGATGAATATTTTATGCTCATTGAAATTTGACATATCGCATTATTTTTATAAATTATGAGCAAATGATTATAAATAAAATTTAACTCCCGCCGCTGATCCTGCCGACCATTTCGTGATACGTTTTAGGGGGCACAGCCGTGATGCCATACAGTTTCAGGTATTGGCATTGCATAACAACCAATTCAACATAAAGGAATACAACGATGTGGGAATATCTCTCATGGCTACAGAAAAATCTGGTCTGGAGCATTCCTCTCTCAATGTTGGCCGGTCTGATCTTTGGAAAAGTGTCTGATCCAGTTTTTCTTCGATCGGCCATTCTCCCGCTTACCTTTCTTATGGTCTATCCCATGATGGTGACGATGAATTTCCGCGATCTCTTAAAGCCCGGCGGTAACAAGCTGCAAAGCGTAACGCTTGCCATAAACTTTCTTCTGATGCCCGCCTTCGGTTATGGCATCGGCCTGCTGTTTTTCCCGCATCAGCCCATGATTCGGTTGGCATTGCTGCTGACTTCGCTCTTACCTACCTCAGGAATGACAATTTCCTGGACCGGTTTTGCGAATGGCAATGTGCCTGCTGCAGTGAAAATGACGGTGATCGGGTTGATCGCCGGTTCATTCCTGGCACCAGTCTACCTCAAAATGCTTTTGGGTACAGTGGTCGATATCCCGCTTATGCAAGTCTTTCTTCAGATAGCCTTGATTGTCTTCCTTCCACTGGCGCTTGGTGCTCTCACCCGGAGCTGGTTACTCAAGCGATTTGGCGAAAAGAGGTACAATCAGCAACTAAAGCCGAAGTTTCCGCCATTATCAACCTTGGGTGTGCTGGGCATCGTGTTTGTATCAATGGCGTTGAAAGCAAATAGCATCATCGCCAACCCGGCCATGTTACCAAATCTCCTTCTGCCGCTGGCGCTGATATACATGATCAATTTCATCGTAAGCACCCTCATCGGCAAGATGCTTTTCACGCGAAATGATCCCATTGCAATGGTTTACGGTACAGTCATGCGGAATCTCTCAATTGCGCTTGCGATTGCATTGGGAGTGTTCGGCGAAAAAGGTACTGATGCCGCACTGTTGATTGCATTGGCCTACATCGTGCAGGTGCAGGCTGGGGCGTTTCACGGATCACCTGTTCGGAGATTCGGATTCCAGCCCGGTTACCATTGCCTGAATGCACCTGTCTTGAGCGCTACGCAGAGCTTGAAAAGTTATTTGTCATCACCTTTCTCGAAGCACCAAACCCTATGGCCAACAGCGCCATGGAGAGCTGGGCAAAAGCACTGAGAAACTCATAGTCATACAGTAGCGTCCGGTAAAAAAATAAAAATGGTCTGAAACAACTTGAAAAACAGCGATATTAAAAGTGACCAAACCTTTGATATCAGTAACATTCACAAGGAGTTTCAGACCATGCGACAAATTACAACGATAATGGGTGA
>CAIWUU010000017.1 GCA_903915955.1 uncultured Chlorobiaceae bacterium
TATCGGTAATAAGAAAGTTCTTGAACTGCCAGGGATCCGTTTCATCAATATCAGGTGTATTAAACCCTGCAAAATAGTTTGGATTGTAGGTTAAAGGTGTCCAATCTGAAGCTTTGGATATGAAGTTGCCAAGCCATGGTTTTGCAATTCCAAGGATATACTCATGATCGATATTATCAGGGACAACAACACCCCTGTCAGGATTTTCGATCATCCACATACAGGCTGCGACCACGGATATTGCTACCTGCATAGTGGTAGCATTCTGATGAGGTACCAACGCCCTGGATTGCTCTATGCTCAGATCGGAGCCTGTCCACCAGGAATTAAACGCATGACCCATCAGTAATGCGCCAAGAATATCAGAACCCTTGATGATCTCATCATTCATGATCCTGAAATTGGACTGGAGCCTGTAATCATAACCACGCAGCTCATGCAGAGAAGTAATAGCGGCATCACTCGGACAATAGGCGTAATGTACCGTCGGACGGTAGATGGCTTGCCCCTCTTTATAGACCGTAAGATAGTCAGAAATCGTAAACGCTTCGCCATGGCGGACTACCATGCCACGTATATCATAATCAGGCACCCAGGAGCACACCCAGGTATTCATACCCATTTTGGCAAGACATATCTGGTTTTTCGGCCCATCAGTATGGGTATAGGAAAATTCCGGAAGCTCTTTTTCATGGGTTCCCCAACCCATTTCAGCAGTCGTCATACCCTCTTCCCGGAATCCCTCGACACTCCAGGTGTTGACAAACTCGTCAACCTGTTTTGGAACATCAGAAATTTGAGTATCCCTTTCAGAGCAATGAATCACTTTGACGCCAAGCGCCATTGCCAATTCATTGAAAATTCTTTTTTCAGACAGCTCTTTAATAATTTCGGCTTGAGCAGGGCCGACCTTGTTCCGGGCAATGACTGCGCCAGCAATATCAAGTAACCCTTGTTTGGTAAAATGGGATATCAATCCGGGATTGGCGCCATGCTCCAGCACCGCCGTGACCCCTTTATCTTGCCACTGTGCAGTCATACTGCGGATTTTCATGTGCCGCGAGTAGAGTGTTCTTTTGGTAGGATGCTGAGTCTCAACCCCTGTATAAGGATCCCACACTTCTACCGAAGTGTTCATATAGAGGACACCATGATCATGACACCATTGAAGAATTTCACAACAATCAATATTCCACGCTAAATCTATGATCAAATCGCCCTCGGCGACATAGGTCGAAAGGGTTTGTGCTATATTATATGGCGTTATTTGATGATTAATGTAGGTAACGCCCAATGCTGTCCACGGTGATACTTTTTCACGAATATCCTCAAAATCCATAATGGTGACATGAGTATAATCGACGTTAATGTGTTCAAAAAGAACAGGGACTGTACATTGAGATACAGAGCCAAATCCAATAATGAGTATTTTTTTATTAAAATTAATCACGGTTTTTCACTTTTTATTTCAGATAACCTTTTGATATATATCTATTTAATTACTAATCGGAAAAACAATATACGCCCCGAAATTTAATCTCTCAGGGTTGAATTCCCCACCGCATGCGGTAAAGTATGTTAAGCTTTTTCTAAAAGCAGATACCCCGCTGCTTGCGGCGGGGAGGCTTCATCTCTCAACACTGTTTTTGCTGAATGGCTATACAATCGTGTCATTGATTTTGGCGTGGGAGAAGATTGCAACATTTTTGCTGAACTGGCCACAGCGCCTCTTCAGCATCAGACTTTTCAGGAAAATCGCCGAAACTCCGGTACAATTTAAGCAGCCTTCAGATCCTCATTCCTGAATGACGGACAATATGCAATATCATTTATACCCCTTTGTGGTACTCCGATGAATTATCCGTGTTAATCGATCCTATAAGCTTCTCATAAAATCCTCCAGTATGGCGAAGAATTTCTCCAGTAACCAGATAGATCACTTCGTGAGCTATTCTTGAGGCATGATCAGCCATACGTTCGATGTACCTCGATATGCTGAGCGCTGCTATAAGCTGGTCAACATCAGAATCAGGGCTCTTCATCAATGCGGTAACCTTTTTAAAGACAGATCGGTGCATCACATCAATCTCTTCGTCAAGCGCACACACCTCATCGGCAAGCATCCGATCTTTTGAAATAAATGCCTTAATCGACTTTTCCACCATATCACCGGCATGCATGCCCATATCCTTAAATGAGAAAAATTCCAGCATTTCCTGACTGATTTCAGGCATACGGTCAATGATATGAACCGCAAGGTCGCCAATGCGTTCAAGGTCATCGTTGATCTTTATAATGGTGACAATGGTTCGGAGATCTCTTGCAACCGGCTGCTGGAGGGCAAGAAATGCCAGACAGCGCTCTTCAAGAGTCACCTCTGCCACATCAATTTCATGATCGACAATTCTTATCTGACGGGCACCCTGTTCATCCTGATGTTTGACGGCATGAAGGGCATTATACAAGTTTCCGACAACTTTGTCGGAGATCTGGACAAGAACCTGGGAGAGTTCTTTGATAAGCTCATGAACCGGGCGTGATGACATTATTCTTGACTATGGTTTCGTTAGCTGAATCTTCCGGTGATATAATCTTCAGTCATCGGATCTTTTGGATTGGTAAAAAGCTGTGCCGTAGAGGCATGCTCAACGAGAACACCCTCGTAAAAAAACATGGTGGAGTCCGACACTCTTGAGGCCTGTTGCATATTGTGCGTGACAATCATAATGGTGTAACTGCCGCGCAACTCCTGGATCAAATCCTCGATTTTTGCAGTAGCTTTAGGATCAAGTGCAGAGGTTGGTTCGTCAAGCAGCAGCACCTCAGGTTCAACCGCAAGAGTTCGGGCAACGCAGAGCCGCTGCTGCTGCCCGCCGCTCAGCCCGAGAGCGTTTTTGTCGAGACGGTCACAAACCTCATCCCATATCGCTGCTTTTCTCAGGCTCCGTTCGACAATCTCCAGAAGCTTTTTCTTGTCGCTCATGCCATGCAGACGAGGGCCGTAAGCAATATTATCAAAAATGGACTTTGGAAAGGGATTTGGCTTCTGGAACACCATCCCGACCTTCTTGCGAAGCAGTACCTCATCAGTATATTTTCCATAAATATCCTCACCATCAAACAGCAGCGAACCGGATGTGTGACAACTCGGAATAAGATCATTCATTCGGTTTATGGCACGTAAAAAGGTGCTTTTACCGCAGCCACTTGGCCCGATAATTGCGGTAACATATTTTGAAAAAATATCCGCACTAACCTTTTTAACCGCTTCAAAATCCCCATAATAGATAGAAAAATTCTTGGCCACGATATGAGGGTTGCCGCCACCTGTAACTTTTTTTCGCTCAGGAGGCAGGTAGATATCACGCGTTGCTTTCTTTGTTGACACACTTTCTGAAGTTGTCGTCACATCAGTTGTCATGAGAATTGATTATTAGCCTTTTAATTTTTTTGAAATTCGAGCCCGCAAGACTATCGCTGAAAGGTTCAGTAACAGTACAATAGTGAGCAGTGCGAGCACCATACCATATTGGACATGACGGATTTGTGCGGCCGCCTCATGCTCACTGGCAAGGTTATAGATGTTCCATGAGAGGGCCGGAGTCGGTGACGAAAAAACATCAGCAAGCCCTATCGCCGAACCAACACTGACGGCTGCAGTAAAGATAATTGGAGCCGTCTCGCCTGCTGCCCTGCCAAGACTTATAACCCCACCAGTAAGAATGCCTGGAAGCGCTGCCGGAAGAATCACTGTGGGAATAGTGTTCCATTTGGTGGAACCAAGGCTGAGCGAAGCCTCTCTATAGGTTTTTGGAACAGAAAGAATGGCCTCTTCGGCTGCACGAATAATGGTTGGTAAAATCATGATCGCCAGCGTCAGTGAACCGGCAATTACACTTTTTGATTCAGAAACCTTCAGTGTGTTGATGAAAAAGGCCAAACCAAACATACCAAAGACTATGCTTGGTACTCCTGCAAGTGTACTGTTGGCACTGCGGAGCGTGCTATTCAAAAAACCCGGCTTGGCATATTCTGTAAAATAGACAGCAGCAATAACACCAAGGGGAAAAGCAAAAAGCATAGCCCCCAGTGCAAGAAAAAAAGTACCCTTGATTTCCGGCCAGATACCTCCGAAAAAGTGAGAATCAACAGAACTGTCCGTAATAAATCCCCAATAGAAAGTAAATTCCGGGAGAAGCATCTTCTCAATATTATACTTTACGTACGGAAAAAGAGCTGCAAGTGAAGTTCCCTCAAAAGCGACAGCTCGACTCACAAAGTACTCTTTTCCCATAATCTCGGGATTTGAGTTATCCCACTTTGACTCATAGAGCAGCTCATGCAACCTCTCCTCCGCTTTCTCCCACCGGGTTTGACCATATTTAAACCTTGTCAGCATTGGTGCAGTATCACCAGGCGGAGGGCCAAGGAGCGCCTGAAGGGCTATTTTTACCTGGGAATACTTTGATGTATACTCCATTTTTTTGTCAGGTGCCATCGTCTCAAGTTCAGCTTCAAAGGTGCTGAGCAGCTCGTAAACTTTTGATCGATATCGTTCAGATGAAGCAACTTCACTGGAAAGATCCTGGCTGTCTCCCCTGTTGAATTCAGCATACAACATCTTCCTGTGTTCAACGGTACCAGTAAAAAATACCGCACCGACACCATTCCAGGAGATCGGAACAACAACAACCATCAGAGCCAATGCCATAGTAATGATTGAACCAATACCAACAGCGGTAAACGAACGATCAAGTATCTTCCTAGTGCCGATATTCATAAAAAAGGGTTTAATGGAGAAAGATTACTGGCCAGAGAGGATTTTCCGCTGACGAACAACAATTCTTTCACTCACCAGATTACTTATAAAGCTGATAATCAGCAGCAGAAGGCCCATAGCGAACAGGACATGAAAACGGGCTGATCCCGTTACCTGGTCAGCTTCGCCCATATCCCCGGCAATCGTTGCTGTCAGTGTGCGGATAGCTTCGAGGTAGTTGAACCATGGCTCAGGAATATGGGAAGAGTTGCCCGAAGCCATCCAGACCACCATTGTTTCACCAAGAGCCCGCATAATTCCGAGAATAACCGCAGCAAGAATGCCGCTGCTTGCCGCAGGAAGAATCGTCTTGATAATTGTTTCAGCCCTTGTAGCTCCAAGTGCATAACTCCCCTCCCGAATGTCGCGCCCAACAGCCTGAAGTGCATCTTCAGAGACACTGACAATAGTTGGAAGGGCCATAAAACTCAGAATAATAGCGACATTGAGAGCGTTAGTACCAGTAATAATCTGTATGCTGTTGAGAACAGAACCTACTTTGAATAATAAAACAACGGCAATCAGGCCAAAAAGGATCAAAAACAGCACATAGAGTTGCTGACGACGTTTTTCATCCTTGATTGATGCAGTCAAAAGATCAGAGCCAACAATCGAAGCAAGAAGCAAAAATGGAGAAACCAGAATCCACCACGCCCACATAAGCATGGGGCCTCCGCTGTTCTGCATGAGAGGAGCCAAAACAACAAGGGCAAAAAAACCGAATGCTACCGAAGGAATTGCGGCAAGCATCTCAATGACAGGTTTGGCATACTGCCTTACAGAAAAAGGGAGAATATCACTCAGGCATATTGCAGCGGCCACCCCCATTGGTACAGCAATCACTGCAGAGCCAAGCGTTACCATCAGACTTCCATAAATAATAGCAAGAGCACCGAACTCCCCTGGCTCATCAGCCGGATACCAGTTCGAACTTGTAAAAAATTCAGTGAACCCCCGGATCTGGAAAAAGGGTATAGCATCCCGCGCTACAAAGTAAAAGATAAAGAGCACCATAACAGCAACAAACGAAGCTATCGCAAAGAGCACCCCCTCTCCGGCTGTTTTTGTAGCCTTCTGGAAGGCGCGTTTCCGTGCGCTGACCACAAAAGCATTAGAACGATTGCTCTCTTTACCCATCTCTTCAGCCATACTCTTGAATGCTTTCTTTTACAATTAACTGCTCCTGACTCTCATCATCCCTCTCCTTTTTCAGAGGAAGCCCAATCTATCAGCTTTCAGAACAGAAACAAAGGAAGTTCTGTTACAAGTGTGTAACATTTACTGAAATCAGAGTGTTGAATCGCTATAGGATATATTCCTCAAAGCTCTGCTTCGTGAAGTAGTTCTTATTCATGAATTCATACCCCGTAGCTCTGCTGCGGGGTAGTTGATTCAACACTGACGGTGAGTTTCTGTTGGTTTCTATAATATTATTTTGTTAGATTATTTCATGCAGTAAATTACTGCCTTGATAAGGGCGAACGTTTGGTCAAACTCAACTTTTTCCACTAACCCTAAAACAATAACATCCATGGTAAACGAAACGAACGATCTTTCTTCGGCAGTGAGCAACCTTTTTGATACGGCAGGCAAGCTCGCACAGCAGCAGGTTGAAATCCTGAGCGCTGGTGTTAAAGCTGTCGCTCAGAGTGCAGAGCCTCTCGCAAAGACAGCGATTGACCTTGTTGGGAGCGCGTCAAACACCATTGGACAGGTGTTTCAGAGTGCTGCATCAGCCATCGCTCCAAAAAAGTAAGCCACTATCGTTGAGCTCAAAAAGCCACCCTATGCCTTCGGTATAGGGTGCTTTTTTTTGCACCCGATGCTGCAAGGAATTACTCAATCAATCTAACTTATGACCTTCAAAGCTGTTATATTCGACCTTGACGGCACTTTACTTGACACACTGCAGGATCTTCTCAATACACTTAACACCGTACTTGAGCAGCATAATTATCCACTGCATACAATCGATGAGTGTCAGTTTCTTGTGGGGCAGGGTATGAGTGAATTGATACGGAAAGCGCTCCCTGAAGGAGTTGGTACTCCGCAAACCATCAATCGCTTGCTTACAGAGTTTTTAGCACACTACGCAGACAACTGGAAGATCCATTCACGCCCCTATCCTGGCATCAAAGCTCTGCTTGATATGATTAGCAGGAAAGGGTTGAAAATGGCTATCCTCTCAAACAAAGCAGATCACTTCACCCGTCTTTGTGCGGAGCAGCTTCTCAAGGAGTGGACTTTCGACGTCGTCATGGGTCATCACAGCGGAATAGCTCACAAACCTGATCCTGCAGGTGCTCTTCTGGTCGCCCGCATGCTTGGAGAAGAGCCTGCATCAATTCTTTATGTTGGAGACAGTGGCATAGATATGCTGACAGCCACAAGAGCCGGAATGTTTCCCCTCGGTGTCCTCTGGGGATTTCGACCCGAAAATGAGCTTCTTGAATATGGAGCCAAAGCCCTCGTTCGTCACCCTGACGACATTATCAACATGTTGAATAAGTCAACCTGAAACTGGCAAAAGATGCTTGCGAACCCCAAAACACTCTCTTTCAGATTGAACCATACCGTTTCATTGGAAGCGCTCACTGAAAGAATAGTTCTCACCGGCTTCAAACTTGAAGTGGTTTCCTCATCGACAGAGCGAAGAGAGTTTTATGACACCTTTGAGTGGCAAGCTTTCGGAAAGAGATTGGTGATCGTTAAAAAACAGAAAACTCTTTTTCTCATCGACCTCAATACTGGCCAGCAAATAACCTCGGTACCATTTTCCAATAACTCCGCCTCCTTTTTTTTCGATGCTCTTCCCCGGTCAGCAGTAAGAGAGAAGCTCTCTACTTGCAGCAATATCAGGGCATTCTCAAGACTTTGTACGCTGGATACGATCAGTTGTTTCTACCGTATTCTTGACGATAACAGAAAAACTATTGCGACCCTGACCTCAGAGTCATTATGTTTGTCTGAGAAAAAGAGCCAGGGAGCATTCCTCCATCTCTTTGCTCTCTCGCCTCTCCGGGGATATGAGGAGGAGACGGCCCTTATTACCGAAGCGTTATCCACCCTTGATGAAGTAGCCACGGTTCTTGATTTCAGGGCACAATTTCTGTTGATCATGCGTAAAGCCGAACATCGCGTTCAGGGCTATTCGGCAAAAATCATGCTCACACTCAATCCTGATGCACCCATTCACGAAAGCGCCAGGCAACTTTTGCAATTCACCTGTTCAGTCATGCAACTGAATGAAGGGGGTATAAAAAAAGATATTGATTCCGAGTTTCTGCATGATTATCGGGTAGCCATACGCCGCACACGTTCGGTTATGAAGCAGCTCAAGGGTGTTTTTGACTCCAGTGAAACCACATGTTTTTTGAATTTCTTCAGTGAACTCGGCAAACGGACAAACGAATTACGCGACCAGGATGTCTATTTGCTCAGGAAGGAGAGCTATTTCAACTATCTGCCTCCGTTTCTACAGCCATCACTGAATCCCTTTTTCAGAAATATTGAAGCCTCACGCAAACCACTGCACAAACAATTTTGCCATTATCTGTCGTCTAACAACTATCAATCATCTCTGAAAGAGTGGGAGGTATTCATCAAGCAGGAAGCACTTCCTGAGGTAGAACAAGCCCCGAATGCCTCCCGTTCAACAAAAGAGGTTGCTGTTGAGAGTATCAAAAAGAGTTGGAAAAAAGTAATTCTCCATGGTCGTCAGATCAGCAAAGCGACAACTGATGAGGAGCTGCATGCTCTCCGTATTGATTGCAAAAAACTCCGTTATCTGCTGGAATTTTTTTCCTCAATTTTTCCGTCCGAAACTATCACTCTGGTGATCCAGCAACTGAAAGAGTTGCAGGACAATCTTGGTGACTTTGTTGATTTTGCCGTACAACTTCGTTTTCTTCATGAACAACTTGCAACAATGGCTGAAGAGAAGTTACTTGCTGCATCAATGGGAGGGCTGATGACAACTCTTTTCCAGAAACAGGAGGCGGCTCGCCTCAAGTTTCATAAAACCTTCAGTTCATTCGACCATGAAGAGACAAGCCAACTCTTTCACGATCTTTTAACAGATACCCAGACATGAAAACAATAGCGCTTTACAGCATCAAGGGTGGTGTCGGCAAGACTGCGGCGGCGGTCAACCTCTCCTATCTCTCTTCCCTGCTCTCGCCACCGGCCCTGATCTGCGACCTTGATCCACAGGGAGCAAGCTCTTACTATTTTAGAATTACCGCATCCAAAAAGTTCAACAGCGACAAATTTCTCAAGGGAAACAAAAAGATATATCGCAATATTAAGGCAACAGATTATCCCAACCTTGATATGCTTCCCTCCGACTTTTCATACAGAAATCTCGATATAGAACTTGCCGAAGAGAAAAAGCCTCAAAAAAAACTGAAAAAAAACCTTGAAGAGCTGAGCGATGACTATCGGTTTATCTTTCTTGATTGCCCACCAAACCTGACACTGCTCTCTGAAAGTGTTTTTGCTGCCTCCGATCTTATTCTGGTGCCATTGATTCCCACAACCTTGTCAATGCGAACGTTTACTCAGTTGAAGGAGTTTTTTGAATCCAACAAACTCGATAGTTCAAAAATCCGCCCATTTTTTTCCATGGTGGAAAAACAGAAAAAGCTGCATCGCGATATCCTCGAAGAATTCAGCAATACTCCTGGCTTTCTCTCCCAAACGATTCCCTACAACTCAGAAGTTGAAAAGATGGGTATTTACCGTTCGCCACTCAATGCAGTTCTGCCAAACTCTCCTGCATCAAAAGCCTACAGGAGCCTCTGGGATGAGGTAAAAGCGCAGCTTGAGCTACCAGGTGAGAACCATGCAGGTTAAACTGTCGTTCAAATTCGGTATCGCTACCGGTTTGATTATTTTTTTTGCCCTACTGATCAGCTATTTCTCAATCAGCAACCAATTGAGAGAAATAGTCTCCACTGCAACAAAAAAAGAGCTTCGCCGGGATCTTCTGCTCAACAAGCAGATACTTCAACAACAACCAGAGGGATGGAAAACCACTGCAAATAGAAATGCATGGATAAAACAGATCGGCCGAACACTTGATGTTCGGGTGACCCTGATTGATCTTGACGGCAGGGTACTCTCTGACTCTTCTGTTCCGCAGGAGAGGCTTTCCACTGTTGAGAACCACCGTCAAAGAGTTGAGGTTAAAGAAGCTCTTGAAAAAGGGTATGGAGAAAATACCAGATTCAGCCAAACGGTACATGAGTATTCACTCTATATGGCAGTACCTATCGGATTACCCGAACCTTGCGCAATCCTTCGATTCAGTAAACCACTCTATGATATTAAAATATTTGAGGGTGCAGTTCAGAAAGAGATCGCACAGAGCCTTTTGCTTGCTCTCATTTGTACAATTGCTGCGGGTTTTCTTGCAAGCGTTATCATTACTCGCCCACTTCACACACTTGCCGAAACCCTAAAACACAAAAAAGATAGTGATTTTTCTGTCGCCACATCTCTCCTCCTCCGCCATGATGAGATTGGTGCGCTTGCGCGGACCATCACTGGTCTGGGCGACAAGATAACGACCATGCGACGCAATGAAGAGTGGTACCAAGCCGTTTTTTCTGGTATACGTGAAGCAATTATTGTTACTGACGCTTCCGGTGACATTATCCTTGTTAATCCCGCAGCATCAAGAATGTTCCGGATTGAAGGCGCCATGTTCAAATCACGTCCAATAAGACACCTTTCGGATAACAAGCTTCAGGAGCTGTTTGCCAAGGTACACACTACCCGGATCACCTTACGTAAAGAGGAGATGTCGCTGATGACCACAAAAGGTGAGCGCATCATGCAAATCAGCTCCATGCCACTCATAAAAGAGAACCGATTCGAAGGGACAGTTTTTGTCTTTAACGATATAACAAAGCTTCGCAACCTCGAAAAAATACGACGTGATTTTGTCTCAAGTGTGTCACACGAACTCAGAACTCCGCTGACAGTCATCAGCGGCTACACAGAAACCCTGCTCGAAGGGGCTATGGACGACCCAAAACATGCCACACGCTTCCTGAATATTATCTTGCAGGCAAGCGAGCAGCTCACTGCACTCGTCAACGACGTGCTGGACCTCTCCAAAATTGAATCGGGGTATATTGAGTACCACTTCGCATCTCTTGACCTTACAAGTGTTCTGATGAAATCAGTTGATCTGCTGAAACCCTCCCTTGAGAAAAAACAGATCAAGCTTGATATCACTATAGCCGAGGATCTTCCATCTGTCTATGCCGATGCCCGTTATCTCGACATTGTTATCCGAAACCTCCTCGACAACGCCATCAAATATGTCGACGACCGCAACGGCAGAATCAGAATTACAGCGTTCAGAAGCGGCGATGATGTCCGGCTGGAAGTTGAAGATAACGGGATCGGCATAGCAAAGCAGGAGCTCGACCGTATTTTTGAGCGTTTTTACAGAGTGGACAAGGCACGCTCACGCCAGCACGGCGGCACTGGCCTCGGGCTCTCGATTGTCAAGCATATTGTCCTGGCCCATAAAGGCGATGTCGAGGTACGCTCACGCCTCAACCACGGCTCGGTATTCAGTGTGGTGTTGAGGAGGGCAATGGAGAGTGGCTAATGTTGGTAATGGGCTTTGAATTTTTATTTCTATTCTGGACTCTACTGAAAAAAAAGATGCAGTTTGTTGAAAAAGCATTGGATTCAGTGAAAAAAAGACAGATATAGAGTATATTTAAAACGGTTAAACGTTGATTAGACGTATGAGGGAAAAAGATCATCATCAATCAAACCAGGAGGGTGTGTTATGGCTATAACAATAATCGATACCTATGAGGTTATGTATTCTGCAAATACATTTGTGCCTCGTATCTGGCTGAAAAGTGCAGGCAAACCCATCGGTCAACTTATATTCAAGCCCAATGGATCACCTCTTCCACCGGATGGAATATCTGGCGGACAAGTTAACCTCTATTACCACTTGGACGACTTCAAAAACGCCATTGATCTTCTTCGAAATGAGAAGCCAATGTACTTGCTTTACTCCGGGTCTGGTGGTGGATTTGAAAATGGAATCAAGACTACTGTTGAACCTGTAGGAGAAGGTGAGGCCTAAGGATACAATCAAGCAAACTCCCCTTTCTCTCATTGTGATCGGTTTACTCACAACATGCCAATCACTCAATGAGAAAGGGGGTATAATAGCAGAGAGCTTTTCAAGAAAGAAAACAAGGCTCTTCATTTATGGGTCACTCCCCTCAAAAAATCCCTGATCCCACAAATAGCCCATCTGATCGCCATCTCTTAATATATAGGCAACACTTCGTCAAAAATATTTACTGAAACTCCGGGATGCCATTATTTTTGCAACCACAATGATTCACAAACTAACCCTTGTAATGCCGCTTTGGGCTGTTTGCCCGAGTGGGCTTCAGAGCTGTTTACGTACGCCAACGCAAAGGAGCTGGAAGCCTGGTGTGAAGCGGTTCTCACTGCCCCGACTCTTGAAGCTGTTTTCAATAAATCGGATGTGCCGTAACAAGAGCTGACATTCACTACTGGCTTTGGCGTACTAATTTTATTATGACATAGCATTATGCCTGAAATCAGCCGCTTTCTTGGAATAATCATACGGATGTATATTCGGGGGGAACACGTTCCACCACATTTTCGGTGAATATGAAATTACTGTTGATATTGAAACCGGGGTGGTAAACGGCAGGTTTCCAAGAAGAGCCCTTAGCGCTGTGCTTGATTGGTATATTCTTCATCAGTAAGAACTTATGGCTAATTGGGAAGCCGCAATGAACAGAAGACCACTATTGAAAATTAAGCCACTGGAGTAAGTCATGTTTATGCACGTTACACAAGCCAGATATTGCGGGGACTTCAAGGTATGGGTTGCATTCAATGATGGCGCAGAAGGGGAGATTGATTTATCCTCCGAGCTGTATGGCGAACTGTTTGAACCTCTCAAAGACAATGAGTTTTTCAGATCGTTCACTCTCGAAGGCCACACCTTGAGCTGGAGCAATGGAGCAGATTTTGCTCCCGAGTTTCTGAGAGAGCAACTCCCCTGCCTCTTGCAGGCCTGATGATTTCAGCACGATCATGAACCCATGCCTTGACTTACAGGATTACCGGATTCAACACCTCAAAGCGCTTTTCGACAGGATGAAAAGCAATTTTGATGTTGGATAGAGTGAGAAACCGGAACTTTATTTTTTCTTTCCTGATCGTCCCCTCTTGACTTTTTGCTTGTAATGAACGATATCGAGGTAGCTCATCTACTATATGTGGAAAGAGTAACGAGGCCGTCCTTCTGGGTGGCTTCAGCTTTTTTTCCGCTGGTACTCTTCATATTCCTTCTGTAATTTTCTTTGCTGATGCGGCTGTTCAACCAGGTAGGCCGTCCATGGAAGGATATAGTCACCACGCTCTGCAAGGACAACCAGATAATTCTCCGGCACAAGCCATAAACAAATTCTTTCCTCGCGTCCGCGCTGATTTCGCCAAACCTTTATAGGCCGGATCAGTATCATGCTCAATTACCTGTTTCGGCCAGCGAATACGTTCGCACCTTCTGAATTAATGAGCCAGAGCACGGCTGACAGCTTCAGGTTCATGAGCAATGACTGTTAAAAGAACCCGCGCTGCTCGTTCAGGCTGTCGGCGTTTCTGTTCCCAATCTTGCACCGCTCGAACATCGAAACCAAACCGCAAAGAAAATTCCGGTTGCGTCAACCCCAAACCAAGGCGGATGGACTTGACATCTACATCTTCCGGGACATGAGCAATAAATCCTTCGCTGATTTCACCACGAGCATAGGCAAGGGCCTGGTTCGCGGATTTGATAAGTTTACTTCCTGCTTTTGACATGGCGTTTCACTCCTTTTCTGTACACCTCGTCCAGCAAACCGAATTTTTCGCGCTCCGCCCGTAACCTTCATTTCATCCCCGGAATCAGGATATTGCGCCACATAATTAACGATTGCTCGACGTTCATCTTCCGATAAGCCAAGCGCCTTGGCATCGGTCAGATAATCGGGGGTTTCAATGACTACTTGA
>CAIWUU010000018.1 GCA_903915955.1 uncultured Chlorobiaceae bacterium
GGAAAAACATCAGGGTCAAGAGTGGCATTTATTGATAAAAGTACCAGGCATATTATCCGCTTACATAAACCACACCCAAGTAATGAGTTAAAACAATACCAAATTGAACAAATCGTTGAGGAACTGAAATCAAGGGGGCTTCTATGAAAGACGTTCTGGTCTATAAAGACTATATAGGATCGGTACACTTCAATGCAGATGATGAAGTGTTTTTCGGCAAGATTGAGGGAATTGAAGATCTTGTATCATTTGAAGGCGATAGTGTCATTGAACTGAAAAAGGGATTTGAAGAGGCTGTAGACGATTACCTGGAAATATGTAAAGAAAACGGCAAGAAAACTGACAAGTCATATAAAGGGAGCTTCAATGTCCGAATAGCTCCTGACATCCACAAAAAAGCAACAAGGCTTGCGTTGATGAAGGGAATGTCTTTAAATCAGTTCATTCAAAAAGCGGTTGAAGAAGTGGTCATTCGTGAAAGTAGTAATGTGTAACTCGAAGGTGCGAAATAATCTCTTTGACCGGTAGCGTATTGAATAAATACGTTTATAAAGACTTATCGTTTGAACAGTGTTTGGAAGCAGTGGAAAACAACCAAATTTTTTATCCGTAACCGTCAGGCAAAGATAACCTCAATAATTCAAAGGAAATACTAACATGCCAATGACAATAAAACAAATTGAATCAGAAGCTCTCAATCTGGATATTCACTCCCGAGGCAGTCTCGTTGGCAAGCTGCTCTTGAGCCTGGACGAGCCAACAGTGTCGGAAGTCGAACAACTTTGGCTGAATGAAGCAGAAAGACGACTTGATGATTATCGCGCAGGAAAGGTTCACGGTATTTCTGGTAACGATGTCTTCAAAAGAGCTATAAGCGAGTTGTCATGAACTTCGAATTCTTGCCGGAAGCAGATGAAGAGTTTCGGGAGGCTTCCCGCTACTACGAAAATGAAGCTCCCGGAGTAGGCTTGGCATTTATTGCGGAAGTGCATAGGGTAATATCAATGGTAATTTCCCATCCCCTTGCCACTAAAAAAACAAGAGGCACTATCCGCAGCAAAGTACTCCTTCATTTTCCTTATAGCTTGTTCTATTCCATTGAATCCGATTTAATTTTGATAGTCGCTGTAGCCCATCAAAAAAGGCGCCCAACATACTGGCGAAGCAGATTAAAGAGTATGGAATAAGACGTTCACCCATAGTACACCTCTATAATCATATCCGATAACTCTCTTGTGCAGTGGCGATACCAATATGCAATGCCTCCTCTTCGCTTCTTGTCGCTATAGCTTGTTCAACCACATCCAATTTTATCACCCCCTCTTCCCCCAGGGCTTGCTCATAACGGCATTGATATCTTTTTGTGAGAGCACCCGGGCGCACTCCTCCCATCGGTCATCTTCACTCTTGATGGTGCTACCCCAAGTGGTCTCAAAGATATTCGTGACCTGTTTGCGCATGTGCAGATGCGTGTCTGCAAGTCTGACAAATCCCTCTATGTTCTCTATCCAGTCATCCTCAATACAGTCAGGTAGTCCCCCGAAAATATCGTAGCGATCTTTCATCCGTTCAGATATTTTTGCGTAAACATCTTCATCACGAGTAGCATGATAAGTCAGGTTGAGCATGTCCACGCTTTTGCGAGCCTGACCAAATCGCTTGATCCGTCCCAATCGCTGCTCAAGCCTGGCCGGGTTCCAGGGGAGATCGATATTGATAAGGGTTCCGAGCGTCTGCAAGTTGAGACCTTCGCACGCAGCATCAGTAGCGACAACCAAAGAGAGTTCTCGCTCTTTGACCATTTTTTTAATACTGTCGCGATTGATTGCTACAAATTGATCACCCCGATAGAGCCCGCTTTTCCCTGCGCCTGCATAGACGGCAACAACCTGGTCAGGAAAGAGTTTTGCAAGTTCCAGTGCAACCCAATTGACGGTATCGTAATATTGCGAAAAGATAATACAGCCCCACTCGTTCCAGCTCTTCCCTTCGCTCTGAAAATATTGCAGAAACCATTTCACCGCCCTAAGCTTGGGATCAACCGCCTCACTTCTGGATAACTCTGCAAGGATAATGTGCAGATATGAAATTTCCGCTTCTGTCAATGTTTCAAGAACAGTGCGTTCAACTTTTTGTAGGTCGTCATCGTCATGTTCATTGAGCTGCTTCTTGAGCATCCTCGTCACGGTCAGTTTGCCGGACTCAAAGGATGAACATATTCGCTGTAAAAAGATTGACCGCATCAGTTGAGCCCCTTTTGTCCGCTTACTGAGTTCCGAGACAAAGCTTTCCGCTGCCTGGTAGGCCAGCTCGAAGGGGTGGTTGGTCATGAGGCCAATGCCCTGAAAGACAGCCCCCGTATAGGTGCCGGGTCGGGCACCGGGAATCGGGTGGACATTGACCGCAATTTTATCGAGCAGGCCAGCATTTTCAAGCGCTTCACGTCTTCTTATCACCACGTGCCGAATGAATGGATTATTGCGATGAAAGAAATCAGTGCCGAGAATGGAGTGCAGATCCATTTTTCGGGTCATGAGAGCTAAGTAGCTGTTAAAAAATAACTGTAACAATTTAATTGTGATTAGACTCTATTCTACAGCTCCGTTTATCCTGAAATTGATTTTTTAATAATAAGTTATCAGATAACTCATTATTGATGGTGTTGGCGTATTTTGTTA
>CAIWUU010000019.1 GCA_903915955.1 uncultured Chlorobiaceae bacterium
ACCACATCTCTTAAATGCAGCAGCAGCAGGTGATTTGAAGTCTCCGCCTGTACGGCGACTCCGAGGGGCCCACCCTCATCTCTTGCGCAGCATAGCTGCACGGAGGACTCTCATCCTCCTGTGCGCCTTCGTGGCACACAGTCGTCTCATGAGCCATGCCATGGCGCTCCATGCAGGTATCGGCGCTCATGGACTCTGGTCAGTATCGCGAGGTCTTGCTCGCGGGCTGGAGAGTCGGCAGGATTATATGAGGCTGATGGATCACGCCGATATGCCACGCCAGGGTGATCTTGATGGCACGGGCAATCTCTCGCTGCGTGCACTGAATACCTTCATTGTCTGGTTCCTGAAGATATCGCTTGATCAGATAACCTTTATGGAGAGCCTGTTCGAGTTTGATGCCCTTGCAAAACGATTGCGCTTTTACGGTGAGCAGCAGGGGTGGAGAGCGGAGGCCTTCTCAATTTTTGAAATGGTGTTGCTGAAAGGAGAAATCTCTCGTGGTGATGCCTGCCGTATCACCGGTCTCAACGAGAGGACGGCAAGAACGCTCCTCTCCTCGTTAACCAGCAATGGGATCCTTGGATCAGAGACACCGAAAGGTGCCTTATCCCTCCGTTTTCCAGTTGGAGCGGTTGAGATATTATTTCCGAACCTCTTCCCTGTGTTATAATTTTCTTGACGGGTCAATGGGAATAACGCTTAAATCAGCAATCATGAAGTGGACTCCCACCGGTAGACAAAAAGTGGCTGAGTTTGATGTGATAACCTGACCTGGCTGCAGAGGCAAAATGTGGCAGCTTTTCGGAAAGCGGATGGGGGCGATTATTGATGAGTTGAATGAGGTGTTGACCGCTTGAGTGATAGAAAGATAGTACTGACCACCTTCATAGTCGTCTTAACTCCTGAAGCGTTGCAATATCTTTATCCAGGTCGGAGAGATCATAATCAGGTGCAATGCGCCGGAATGCCAGAAGTTGACGGAATTCCCACAATGACATATCGGCCAGTTCATGTGCCTTTCCGATTGAAAGATGCCGCTGCGCATACAAACTGACAGCTAACTCTGTTCTCAAGTCATTTATTGTCAGGCGTGCAGAATCCAATATGTCTTGAGGAATGTTCAGTATATTCAGATTGCTCAACATAGTTATTGTTAGTGTATTATGAGAGGAACCAAGTTATCTCGCTTGTCAAGAAGGACGTTCAGTTTGTGTTAGATTTCTTCTCTCGTACCAGTAACATTTCCCTGACTGAAGTTAAAAACTATATGGTCTCACGTCACTGATGAACCACTGATTCTACGTAATACCCGTTATATTTCAATTTATCATTTTATTTTTTCCTCAAATAAGACTGTTGTCGAAAAAAGAGCCAAGGACATCATTAAAAGAATGTAACAATGGCACAATCGCACATAGAATGGACGGAGATGACCTGGAACCCGGTAACGGGATGCGCCAAGGTTTCTGACGGATGCCGGTAATGCCGGAATTGTTTGTGGTTTAATAAATCAAGAGATAGTGCGGAATGAGGGATTATGTTACAACATGTTTGGATGACATTTGCACGATCATCATGGGGCAATCCCCTCCTTCGTCAGCATACAATACCAGACATGAAGGATTACCTTTTTTTCAGGGAAAAGCAGAATTTACCGAGCTGCATCCAGTCACGGTGAAATGGTGCACAGCTCCAACAAAAATAGCTAAGTAGCTGTTAAAAAATAACTGTAACAATTTAATTGTGATTAGACTCTATTCTACAGCTCCGTTTATCCTGAAATTGATTTTTTAATAATAAGTTATCAGATAACTCATTATTGATGGTGTTGGCGTATTTTGTTA
>CAIWUU010000020.1 GCA_903915955.1 uncultured Chlorobiaceae bacterium
GTCAACCAGCCGCTGCAACCCCTCTGAAGACTGGAGACCCCTGATCGACTGACGTCGAACCCGGTGGCCAAAGCCCATCTTTACCGACTCTTCCCGATAATATTCATGCTCCAGCACCCCGTCAAGTGAAGCAATTGCATAAGCTACCGACGGGGGCATTGGGGTGTTAAAGAGCACCGTCACATCCTCACGATGCTTCTCGTTAAACTCAACCTGCACCATTCGTTCCGTTGAGTCGTAGGTGAAACGTCCGGCAACAAGAATAGCCACCGCCAGCGAAATCATCAACACCGACAGGGCCGCCTTCCAGCGACGACGCTCCAGATTGCGCACAATAATTCTCAGGGAGACCGGTATTTTTTGCCGCAACGACTCGCGATCAAAAAAGCCGGGTTTATAGATTGCCGGTGATTCAGGCCGCATCGCCTCCGCCGGAGGAAGCTGCACCGCCTTTCGGACAGCGCCGAGCGCACCGAAAACCGCCGCCCCGAAACTCAACAACACTGACAGGGCGACATCCTCAAAACGGAAAGAGTAGACCAGCTCCGCAAAATTGTAAAAATCGCCGTAGATATTCATCAGCCCCCTGCCGAGCCAGGCACCAAGCAGCGTCCCTGCAACCGCCCCCACTGCGGTGGGAATCAAGGCAAAACCGAGGTAGTGCAGCCCGACATCCTCGTTCGAGTAGCCCATCGCCTTGAGCACGGTAATCTGGTCTCGCTGGGTAGCCACGAGTCGCCTTAGCACCACATTGAGCAGAAAGACCGCAACCGCAAGAAAAACAACCGGAAGAAAGGTGATCTGGATGCCAACCTGCTTGATTTCATCGACAATAAAGCGGTCAGAGAGTTGCTCACTCCGCCCGTACGCCCCAAGCGAGCCATAGCGCCTGAAGAGGTTGTCGAGCTGCATGATCACATCCTTTTCCGATGCACCGTGCGCCAGCGTCAGCGACATGTTATTGAACGCGCCACTCATGTTCATGGCCGACTCAAGAGCCCTGCGGCTCATCCAGAAGACACCGAACCGGCGCCTGTCGGGAAAAAAGGAGCCCGGCTGCACCTCATAGATGTACTCTGGAGAGAGACCCATCCCGACAATCAGCAGCTCCTTCTTTCGTCCGTTGATCACCGCACTGATATGATCGCCCGGCGCCAGATGGTTGGCCTCAAGAAAAGGTTTGCTGACAATCACCTCCTCCGGCTTGCCCGGTTCGATGTAGCGCCCCTTCTTCAGAAAAATATCGTTCAGCACCGGCGTCCGGTACTCGGGGATCGATACAAGCCTGGCCGTAGCTGGCTCATCAAGACCCGGCACATCAAGCGTCACATCGGCAATAATGCGGGTGCTGACCGAGGCCACTCCCGGAATTCGGCTTACCATCTCACGATAAAACTCCGGCGCACGCTTGACCTCAACAAAGAGATCCGCAAACCGGAAACGGCTGTAATAGCGCTCCCGCGATGCCTCAAGCGAGTACTTCACACTGCTCATGGAGACAAAAACCGAAATACCGCAGGCCACCACCGCCGCCACCGCCAGCATCTGCCCTTTGAGGTGAAGCAGTTCACGCCACAACTTTCTCTGCAGGGGTTTCATCGCACTCCCCTACCAGACAAGTTCAGAAGGAGAGAGGCGCTCCAGATTCTTCCGATCTTCAACAATTTCACCGCTGCGCAGTCGAACCACCCGGTCAGCCATACCGGCAATCGAAGCGTTATGGGTGATCACCAGCGTTGTTGTCCCCAGTTCACGATTCACCTTCTCAAGCACATCAAGCACCAGTTTACCGGTCTGAAAATCAAGCGCCCCCGTTGGCTCATCACAGAGCAGCAGCTCAGGCCGCTTGGCAATCGCACGGGCAATGGCCACCCGCTGCTGCTCACCACCCGAAAGCTGCGCCGGAAAATGGTCGAGACGATGGCCAAGCCCCACCAGCAGAAGCGCCTCCTTCGCCGACATCGGATTTTCAGCAATTTCAGTCACAAGCTGCACATTCTCAAGCGCCGTCAGACTCGATATCAGGTTGTAAAACTGAAACACAAAACCGATAGAGCGGCGCCGGTAAGCCGTCAACTCAGCCTCAGTCGCCGCCGTAATCTCACGCCCATGAAAAAAGAGTTTGCCCGATGAGGGGATATCAAGCCCCCCGATAATATTGATCAGCGTTGACTTCCCGCTTCCTGAAGCCCCAAGCAGCACCACAAGCTCACCCGCATAAAACTTCACCGACACACTCTTCAGCGCATCAACCTGCACCTCGCCCATGACGTACGATTTTGACAGCTCGCTGATGTTGAGGACTGGAGCATTGGGCGCCGCATTAAGGGGGGAGTGGTGAATATCGACATTCGTTGGTGGTGAGGGAAGCATTTCAGAATGACGTTTTTGCAGTTGGAGATACCTTGATCAAAAGTAACATCATTCTCTCCCTATCCATTTCACATTTATCGATAAGGCCCAAGAAAACGCTCGCCATTAAAATGAATGAGATGCGACGGTAAGGCTCAAAGCAGCAGTTGTCAACAAAATACTTTAATAAATTTGTTCCGTTTGTAGGGCAAAGATCTCTACCTGATAAAACTGGTATAAACTTTACCAACTGCCTCTGGTCCCGGAAGTGACGCTTGTGTCTGTTCACGCATCTTCATCAGCCACGCCATATTTCGTCCGAGAACATCCATAATCTGCACCCCTTCGGCATCCTGCAACGCTTCGCCAGGCGCTCTTCCATGTGTTATGTTCCAGTAATTGGAGGTGGCAAGAATCATCTCCGAATAGGTCAGATAGTGGTTCAGGCTGTCGAATGTCGAAGAGCCTCCGGTACGGCGAACCGCCACAACCGCAGCGGCCACCTTCTGACGAAAAAGCCCTCCGTTGCACCCTGATACCATAAAGGCACGGTCGAGAAAAGATTTCATGGTGCCAGCAATACCTGCAAAATAGACTGGTGATGCAAGAATAAGAGCGTCCGCCTGCTTCATCAACTGAATTGATTCATTCACCGAATCAGTGGTGATGCTGCATTTTTCATCCCGATTTTTGGCACACGCCCCGCAGGCCATGCAACCCCGGATAGCCTGGTTGCCTATCTGCAAAATATGAAAGTCGATACCGCTCTCCTCTAATTGCTGGCCAACTCCCATCAGCGCATGAAAAGTGTTCCCCTCTTTCCGAGGGCTACCGTTAATTGCTATAACTTTCATTTTTAAAATATTTTGTAATTACTCAACAGAAGCAATAATAAAAACAACTGAAAAGAAACTCATAAGTCTGAACGCGTTTGCAACGTATCTCTCAGGTTATGAACTTTCCCAAAACTACTGCCACTCTAAAGGGGTAGAATACACTCGCATCCAGTAATCTCTCCGACGCTGCAAAGGCACCTGGCGGAAGAGCAGACTGGAGTGAAAATTTTTCACGTGACGGGGCTTTTTGCCAAAGCTGGTGCGGGGTGATTCCGTGCATACTTTGGGCAGGTATATCATCACAATTGTTGCGCTGCTTCTCGACCCATCCGCAGTAAACCCTGCTCGATCATATTGATGGTATCGGTTGACTCGGGCAAAATCTGCTTCCAATCACGTGGAGCAAGAAATATTCCGGGTTCATCATCAACACAACGCAATGGTAAAGAGAGCGCCTTGGCACGCTCCAAATGCCCGCCTGAGACAGGCAAAAACAGCTCATCCGCCTCAACGTCATACAACGCTCTGGCTTTTTCATCCTCAATAACAAGTACTGTTGCGCTCATAGCTTCTCCTTTTTATGTAGAACTGAATTTGGCAGTACAACATCGCCAATAACCACATCAAAATCAACAGGAAATGAGGGCTCAATGGCATTGTGCTGGTCGCGCCCTTCCGGCATGGCATGAACTCCGGCGGGAAATACTCCATGAGCAACAAGATACTCAAGCAGGTAGTTGGTCAGGCGATAGTAGCCCCCTGGTTTGCCGGTAGCCGGGAGCGGTGGCTTGCCTGTTGCCCAACCCTCAACAATCTGCTCAACAATTGGCTGATAAAAGGTTTTGCGTTCTGCTGGCAACATTGGTCCAATGGTTTATGATTATTCCGTGTTTGAATAGAAATATCCGGTATCACGACAGAGATGCAGAGCCATGCATTCAGGCTTCACGTGTCACTGAAAAACAGATAAAAATAAGAAAAGTCCTTTATAATCAACACTGATAAGATTATACTCACACCTGAAAAAGTCTGCGCGGTTAAACTCATTGATCGCTTCGATATTGAAGAAACAGTGATGCTGCGACCTTTTTTTCTTGAAGATGAGTGATAGAATAATGCTCACTCATCATTTTCTAACATTAAAAAAACAATTATGGCACTCTATATTACAGAAGAATGTGCTTTCTGCGGAGCATGCGAATCCGAATGCCCTGTCAATGCAATCAGCGCAGGGGATGATGTTTACGTGATTGATGCATCAGCTTGCACGGAATGTGTCGGGCATGCTGACGAACCAGCATGTGCAGCCGTCTGCCCGGGAGAGTGTATTGTAAAGGCCTGATATTAAAAAATATATGCCGAGGCTGACAGGCCCAACACCGGGATTCCGCAGTTGGCCTCTGCATTATTCAAAGAGCGTCCGAATTGTTGATACACATACCAGAAGTAGCGGTTGCCATCACATGAACCACAGCACGAGAAGTTGATACTCTCCGGAGCTTTTCATACCACCCGGCATCATCTGTTCCATAGCTTGAAACGATTATCATGCCACGTTTGGTGAATGTGTTTGCTGCATCTTGTCGAGCATTTCAGCAAGCCTTGCGGCTTCTTGAACAGGCAATTGGCAGGTGTTGTTGATGCAGAGCATTGCTTGCGGGCAAACGACCTCAGGCTCCTGCATTGCTGGTGTATGTTGCAATAACGACAACGCTGTTGAGGCATGGATCGTGATTGTGTCAGGCAAATACATCGCATCCACAAGTGCACGCAGTGCTGCCATGGCAGGCGTCTGCAACTCCCCTGCAAAGGTAATTCTGCATCGGCGTTTGCGCGAGACGTTCAGCGCCACAAGGAGTTGCGGCAATGCTTGAGGACTTTCAACAAGAATCGCCGCAAAACAGGCAATGCTCTCTTCTGCCTGGCGGGCAAACTCTTCGTTGCCGGTTATCTCTGCCAGGCGCAAGAGATTGAGCACGCTGATAGAGTTTGCCGAGGGCTCTGCGCCATCATAACTCTCCTTGAGCCGCATCGGAACCGTGTTATCATCAAAAGCTGTGCTGAAATAGCCGCCTTGGATGTTATCATAAAAGAGGCTGTTCTGAAGCTCCATAAGTTGAATTGCCTTTTGGAGATACGCAACGTCAAACGAGGCTTCATAAAGATCAAGCAGCGCTTGCACAAAAAAAGCATAATCCTCAGCCTTGCCAACAATAGCTGCATTACCCTCACGATAGCGGCGCAAGAGGCGACCTTGTTCGGAATCGTAGAGCTTCTCAAGAATAAACGCCACCGCTTTTTTTGCCGCCGACAGATAGGGCGCATGATGCAAAACACGATAACCCCTGGCAAGAGCAGAAATCATCAAACCATTCCACGCCGTGAGTATTTTATCATCCAGAAATGGGCGTGCTCTCTTGCTGCGCAGGTCGTAAAGGCGAGTACGAGCTTCATCAAGCACTGCGGTAATGTCTGCTATGGTGATGCCAAAATGCACTGCCGCCTCCTCCACGCTTGCCTGCTGCATGAGTATATTTTTGCCGATAAACTCGCCGTGCGGGTCGTGCTGAACATTACCCTCTTCTGTGACACCATAAATGAAGGAGAAGATCGCCGCCAGCCGAGCATCGCCAAGAGCGTAACGCAGCTCTTCAGCGCTCCAGAGATAAAATGCACCCTCCTTTTTCTCACCGGATGGCGCATCGAGGCTATCGGCATCTTCTGCTGAATAAAAGCCACCTTCAGGCGAGTTCATATCGCAGAGCACGTAGTTGAAAATATCTTCCGCAACTCTTTTGAACAAAGCATCACCGCTGCACTGAAATGCTTCGAGACAGGAGATGGCAAGCTGGGCGTTATCGTAAAGCATTTTTTCAAAATGAGGTACATGCCAGCGCGCATCGGTTGCATAGCGTGCAAAACCACCGCCACCTTTACCGGCGACACCAAGATGGTCGTGAATACCACCATTCGCCATCTGGCGAAGTGTGTGGAGCGCCATGTCAAGCGCCTGCTTGTTGCCTGTTTGATAAGCATGGTTGAAAAGAAAGTTCAGCAGCACTGGACGCGGGAATTTTGGTGCACCACCAAAGCCTCCGTAGTGGGGATCATACGTTGCAGCCAGCCAATCGAAACAGCGCTGTTGCGCCTCATCATCGGCTGGCATTGCGGCTGGGCGTAATGACGACAGCTCATCAACCGCATGGATAAAATTGCGCGATGCGTTGATGATTTTTTCCCGATCGTTATGCCAGAGGTGGGCAATGGAGTTGAGAATGGTTGTAAAACCAGTGATACCGTAGCGATCGTTGGGAGGAAAGTAGGTGCCGCCATAAAACGGCTTGCGGTCAGGCGTAAGCCAAACGGACATTGGCCAGCCCCCGCTGCCGGTGGTTGACTGAACGTAGTTCATGTAGAGGCGATCGAGATCGGGCAGCTCTTCGCGATCAACCTTGATTGCGATAAAATGGCGGTTCAGCAGTGCGGCAATCTCCTCATTTTCAAACGATTCCCGCTCCATAACATGGCACCAGTGGCAGGTGGCATAACCTATCGAGAGAAATATGGGAAGATCTGCTGCCTCTGCTTGTGCAAAAGCCTCTTCACCCCACGCAAACCAGTCGACAGGATTGCTTGCATGTTGCAGCAGATAGGGGCTTTTTTCATTGGCAAGTCGGTTCACAGGGAGTCAATCCATAATCAGTCAATTTACTACCGAATAAAGAGATAAACAATCATTCCTGCCAATACAGCACCAACTCCGGCAAAAAGGAGAGATTGACGAATGAGACGAATTCTATTCAGCTCAATATGTTGCACCAGCGACGTATTCTGTTCTGCTAATGTCTTGAGCAATCCATACGACACCTGAATTTCCTCCTCCAAGCTCGCCACTCTCTCTTCCAATCTATCCAATCGTGCTTTGAGGATATCACTCTCCGACAACTCTGTGCTATATGAGGCATACACACTTTTATCCTCTACCGAATTTCGTTTATTTTTGCTTTTAATGGTATTCCAGAGAGTTCCCGCCCTCTCTGCGACTGTTGGCGCAAGCTCAATCACTTTATCCCATGGAATCCGGGATGCAACGTTCAGTATAGTTCTTGCTAACATAGCTATGTTATAGGTGATGAATTGAGGAGCCGTTTTTAATCGTCGAAATCACAAACAAAATCTTGCTAAAAGTAGAGATATTCCAGCAAAAAGATAATGCTTTTCTTGAAAGCTTTAACGGAGACGTTGGTGAGGATTGACTTTTAAATGGGTGTAATTCATTGTATCGAGGTAGAACTGAAGATCTTGCTGTTCTGAAAGGCATGGAGAAGATCCTGTCAATCAATATGATCCCGAATTATATTGAGCTCCCCTGCTCCTTTATAAACACCATCACCAGGCCGGAATCACGCTCTCTGTTAAACGGAGTTTTATCAAAACCGGCATAGATGCCAGTCAGAGAAAATCCCGCAGCGCTATGCCGTTGAAGAAAACTGTCGGCAGTCAGCGGATAGAGTGTTACCTGTTCATTGAAAACCTTCTGGCCACCAGAAACCAGCTCCACATCAAAAATGACACGCTCCTGAGAAATAAGCGGATAGCGGCGATAAAAGGCTACCGACCCATCACCAACGGTTTTGACCGGAAAACTGTACTCGGCAAGCGCCAAAATATAGTCCCAGTTCACCACCTGAAAAATCCAGCAACCTCCAGGTTCAAGAGCTGCATATACATCCTGAAGAAAAGCTGTAAACCGGGCTGGTGGAAGATGGGCCACAACATTGCCTGTGGAATAGATCAAACGGAATGAACGACGCAGGGTGGCGACATCTGCAATATTCATACAATGGAATTCAGACTCGGGAGAGGAGGCCGTCGCCTCATCAATCATCTTTGGATCAAGATCAATACCAGTCGATCGGAAACCATCCCGCTGAAACCTGCCGCAATAGTGACCCGGCCCGCATCCGGCATCGAGAACACTCCTTCCCGAAGTACCGGCATGTTCACGAAGAAAGAGATAAACCTCTTCCCGGAAAGGAAAAAGCTGTTCATACCACGGGGCAAATTCAGAATACAATGACATAACTCTTTACGGATAATCCTGACGGGTAGGCCTCACAACAATATCGCTGATATGCACATGAGGTGGCTGACTGACGATGTACTGAATAGCATTTGCCACATCTTCACCAATCAGCAGCGGCCCGAAGCGCTCCTGAAAGTTATTCACCAGCTCATCGCTGTAGCCAGCCACCGACTGAAAGCCGCTGAGAACAATGCCCGGCTCAACCAGTGACACACGAACCCCGCTCGTCCCCACCTCCCGACGCAACCCCTCTGCCAGGGAATGCACCGCAAATTTGGTGGCGCCATAGACGGCACTGAACGGCGATATATGGCGACCCACCACCGACCCGACAATCACAATATCAGCCGCAGTGCGGGGAAAAGTATTCTGCTGCACATCCACCATCTTACGGGCAGCCTTCTGTAACAGAGCAAGCGCACCGGTTACATTGATTCTTATAACATCTTCAAATTGCGACAAATCGGCATCTTTAACCGAACCGCCCAGTCCCCTGCCTGCATTGGCAACAACAATATCCGCCTGCCTTCCAAAACGCTCTTCTGCCACAGCAAAAAGCCTCTCAAGCACCATCTCATCTGATGCATCACCTTCAACACCGGCAAATGCCTGCCCAAGCTCCTGTTCAAGCGCCGCAAGTTTGATACCATTGCGACCATTGCCCACCACACCAAATCCAGCAGCAGCAAACTTTTTTGCGGTTGCCTCACCAATACCGGAGGTAGCTCCGGTTACAATTGCTATGCGTTCATACCTGTCACTCATGGTAACTCACCTATTTATAAATCGTTTTGTGAACACCGTTGTCACAAAAAAATAATCGGCAAAACAGGATTGTCCAAAGCCGCCCGTCCAATCATCACCCAACACTCAGTCTATCCTGCAAATGGTACGATGATCGACCTTGATTTGAGCTCTTGCTTGCCCGTACAAAGTATCTCCCCATTCCCATATTTTTTCGTCCTATAAGATCTCATCAAATCCAGCGAGAAACAAACAAATATAAAAATTACTCTCCAACAACGTACTCAGGCCGTTCCTGCGCCGGTTTTTCAGACTTCCGATTGTGAAACATCACATCCAGATCAATTTGCGGCATACCTTTCCGGGCTTCAGACCGAGATATAACCTTTCGACTGAAATGCTCAATGCATTGAAGCCGCAATTAGTCAAGCAATCGGGAAAAACAACTATATTGATGGCGAAAGAGGCTTCGGCATACCATCTCAGAATAAATGAAATGCCATGCAACCAACGCTATCGACACACCGCCTGCTGTTGCGCCCATACACTGCAGACGATGCTCCTGAGGCTTGCCGTCTTGCCGGTGATGTCCTTATTGCAGATACAACCATGGCTATACCTCATCCCTACTCGCAAGAAGTTGCCGAAGGATGGATAGCCACCCATGCCAAGGGCTTTGAGCAGAAAACTGAGATGATCTTTGCCATTGAGACAAAAACTGATCACCAACTTACAGGAACAGTCTCGTTGCTCAACATCTCATCAACTCATGCCACTGCTGAGCTTGGCTACTGGATCAGTGTCGAAAACTGGGGAAAGGGATTCTGCACAGAAGCTGTTTCGCGCCTGATCAAGTTTGCATCCGAAGAGCTTGGGATCACCCGCTTCACTGCGCTATGCTTTGCACGAAATCCAGCCTCCGCAAGAGTAATGAACAATACCTTCAAAGTGAAGGAATAAAATGGAATCGTTCTATAGCACTTACTTTTTCCAATTTTCAATTCGTAAGCCAGGAATCCTCCCGAAATGGCGTTCGTTGTTTGTTGCCAGAATCATGTCATTCTCAATCGCTATACCTGCAATCAACAAATCAATATCATCAACTACATTACCATTTTGTCTCAACGAAGAGTATAATTCAGCAGATATCTTTGCGGATTTATCAGTCATTGGCACAACAATATTTTCAGCCACAAAATCCTCAAATACAGTCAATTGCTTTAAAGCACTTTTTGCCAATAAGCCACCGATAATCTCATAATAGGTTATCAAACTTATCTCAAGTAAATCATATTGCTTCAAATAATTCTCAAAATTTCCAATAACGACTCCATCACCTTTGAAATAATAAGATAATATATCTGTATCAATAAGAACCCTATTCATCAATTCTCCGTCTGTTTCTCTGACGATTGTTTATCAAGTCATTCGTGAAGCCATTAAATACGGCATCGTCAATATCTTGCCATGCTCCAGCAAATGATAGCGTTTTAGATGTATGAATAACACCTTGTTCGAGTGAAGAGACGAAATCATCCAACTCCTTTAATTTATCAACAGGAATACGATTTATTTTCCTAAGAATCTGATTTTTTCTCTGTGTATCAGTAATCATATCACAAGAATTTACTCAATTTCGGTAGTCATGTCAGCGTGGATTTCACCTTCAGAGAGCATTTTTATAACAAGTTTTGAAGCGTAGCGCAATGTAATATTTTGATAAGAGTAAAAAAATCACCTCTTCCGCCTTTCGAATTCTTGCTGAAGCACGTCACTCATCTCCTCACATGAAAAAACTCTTCTCTCCAGCTCCTGCAGCTTACCAAAAACCTCATCAACAGTCGCTGTAACTCTTGGTGCAACAAACCTCTCCATCACCCCGCACGACGATTTAAAATCGTCTTCAGAAAAGATTTCCATGGTAAAGACGCGACTGGTGAGTGGCTGAAGAGCAAGTTCACCCATAAGCAGCTCAAGCGCCTCGGGTTTCAGATAGCTCAGAGAGTTGTGATCCTTCCCGTCAACAGTGCCATGAACATGCAGGACCTTTGCTTTGGGCAGGTAACGCTTGAGATAGTCGGCCGTCGGAAATCCGTAGTATTCGAGATGGCCCACATCAAGCGTCACGGAGAGGCCGAACTCCTCGACGACCGGCCAGACAAGCTCAAAGAGATAGTTAAGATTTTCGGCACAGAAGGATGAGGCTGGTTCATCGGTACCATTCAGCAACAATGCCAAAGAATCACGAAGAGCATCGATAAAGTGTTGTTGCTCATCCGCAGAAAATCCGTTGATATCAACACCCGGCCCGGCCTCAAAGTGCATCACATAAGCAGATTTCGGCAGATCACGGGTCAACTCAATAATCCGCAGGCATTTACCAACGGAGCGCTCCCGCTCTGCGCGGTCGGGATGGCCAAGATAGACATCAAGCGGCAGATGAACGGAGTAGGTGAGCGACCACTCATTGGCCAACTCCTTGAGCCTCTGAATATCCGCTTGTGAGGGCAAGTTGCTGAATTCGTCAGACTCGAACAGCACCAGCTCAATATCATCAACCTTATCCTTGAGATACTCCACATTGGGAATAATGTCGGCAGGGATGATGTAGGAACTTGTCCCGATGCGAAAAGGAAAGCGCTGCTTGAGGGTCATGGTGGTTATCGGTTTATGGTTATCAACGCTCCCGAATGTAAGCATTACTCATCTCAATTACTGAAAACTGTGTTGGCAGCAATAATCAAAGAGCAGACATCAAATTTCGTTCTCCCAGAATAACTCTTTCTGTTGTCAGTTGTTACCAGAACATTTTGGCGTGCGGCGGTTCGTCCCTCACCTCCGCTCACCAAAATGTTGGTACTGCCCTCTCGCTCAAAAACAAAGCCGGCATGAGCAGCCAACTGACTACGGGACGAAGACCAGGCGGAAGCCAACGCCGCTGCCCCGGTCGTCGGGGAGGTCGCCGCCGCGATACGCCGACCGACAGCGCCCGGCAGCGCCGCCCCAGCCCCCGCCACGAAGCACACGGTCCGAACGACTGCTGTCATACCAGCTATCTGTCCACTCCCATACATTACCCGCCATATCGTATAGCCCCCACCCATTCGGCTTTTTTTGTCCTACCGGATGGGTTGTTTGTACCGAGTTTCCGAGGTACCAAGCATACTCTCCCAATTGGCTCTCATCATCGCCAAAGTAGTATAATGAAGTTGAACCTGCCCGGAAAGCATATTCCCATTCTGCCTCAGTCGGCAAACGGTAAAGCTTTTTGCCAGAATGCGTATTGAGTTTTTGTATGAAAGTCTGGGCATCATCCCAGGAAACGGTTTCTACCGGCAGACTACCACCCTTGAAATGACTTGGGTTGTCTCCCATGACCGCCTCGAACTGCTGCTGTGTAACCGGATACTTACCCAGATAGAAATCATGATCAATCTTGACTTCAGTCGATTCCACACTGAACGTACCTGCAGGAATCGGAAAAAACTCAAAGACGGTCTCTGATCCATGAGCATTTTTCGTGACCGTTCTGGTTTTCGTGACCATACGCGTTTTCTTTTGTTTCTCGATCACAGCCTTTTTAAAGAATCCCCCCGGTGTGATCACCACATCTTCGTAATAGCTCTCTTGCTCTGTATAGGTTTCCTTTGTATTGACTGGATTACCAAGAACCTTGACTCTCACAATAATCGGAAGATGTTTGAAGCTATCGAGATTCTGTAATACTTCCAGCATATCCATGAGCGGCCAGTTGACACCTTCCGTCAAAAAATCCTGCAACCTATTCGGTGTACCGGGTGCAAGTTCAAATCCCTTGATTCTATCAAGAGCTGCTTTCACTTTAGGCACACACTGCCTGTATTTTTCTTTGCGCAGTGCATCAAGAAAACTTCTTAACTGCACATCATGCTGCTGAAAATCACCGTCGCCGGCGGCTTTGAGTGCATAGAAGCGGTCAATTTCTATCGCTTTGGCAAGCATGGGAAGCGCACTCTCCACCTCACCAAGTGCCATCTGCACTTTGGATGCCTGAAAGAAGACCTCACCCATTTCCGGATGCAGAGCCATTGCCTGCTCCGTATGGGCAAGGGCCTCTTTCATCTTGCCCTGACAGTAGGCGGCCCACCCTGCGGAGAGAAATGCACGGCCTGCGTCGTGCGGATAATCGGTCTTGCCATAGCGGGCGGCTGTAAGAAACGATTCTTCCGCTTTCCCAAGGTCGTAGAGCGACATATCGCAGTCAGCAAAGCCAAGCTGAAGGGTGCCCTTCATCTGATGAAAGCGCCATTCGAGCTTGTATCCAGAGGAAGTATGATCACCCGAAATCGCCTTGTCAAGCTCTTCGAGACTTTCGCGGTACAGCCCTTGGCGAAATGCATCGCGAGCAATCTCGAAATGGTTAAACGCAACCGTCTGTACTGGAGTTTTTGCGATTTTAACCAGCTCCGACAAGGTATCATTCATGTGACCGATGGAGGCCAGAATGGCACCAAAGCCCCAGTGAAAGGTGGCGTTCAGCTCGGAAATGCCATCGGACAGCCGGTCGAAGCCAGCATCCATGCTATAGGAGATCCGTTCAAACCCGTCATTGAGGGCGCCGACTGTCCGGTCAGTTGATGCTGTGAGCAACTCCATCTGCTCGCGGCACAGCGACTCATTTGAGGCAATAACATCGCGAGTCTGACGCGAGATTGTCCATTGAGACCTTTCTGGCAGCGTCACGCGTTGCTGATTTCACATCACTGACAAAACTTTTTGCCTGCAAATAATCCGCATGCGACAAGCTTGTACCCCATACATAATTGCTCATAGGTAATCCATTTTCTTTTTCCATTGAACATTTTCAAAAATGGATGCGATGAGGATCTGCTTCTCTCTGGCTTGGTACTGCCGGGGACGGCAATAAAGAAAAATGCAACTCAACCCAAATTGTCAGATATCGCGCTTATACACATCTCGACGATGGGCAATTCTCAAAACGATAACTTCTTCATCCAAAACACAGTAAATTACTCTGTAGTCACCAACTCTATATTTCCGAAGGCCAGCAAAGCGCCCTTTTAAAAGCGGATTCGACTCCGGGTTCTTGACAAGTTCTTGCTCAATCTGATCACATATCCGTTTTGCATCCAATCTGGATAACTGCCGGAGGTCGCGTTGAACCGACTTCTTGTAACCAACACTATATGCCAAGAGAGTGCCTCATCTCTTTACTTGAAATGACAGGATCATCCGCATCACGAAGCCGGTCATACGCTATCTGAAGGTCAGCAACCTCCTCAACATAGGACTCCAAAGCCTTCTGTATAATGAAGGAACGACTTCTCTCGCTCTCTTTCGCTATCCCCTCCAATCGCATCACCAGCTCATCAGGTAATCTCACCGATATTGGAGTATTCATGATGTCATGCCCCTTATCTTTAATTGCCAAAGTAATAAAAATCATCTCGTGTAGTACAACGTAATACAATTACAGTATAAAGGCAAATGCGAGAAACTACCCGGAAGGCAACTTGTAAATGGTCAGGCTCTCTGACGATAATAGTCAGGAGATGCTTATCTTTTCAAAGCACTTCAGGGAAATGATTATACCTCGGAATGTGGATGAAAATTGGGTGCATCGAACAGGAGGAAAGCATGAAAATAAGCGTTGATAAAGAGAGTGACACCCTCTATTTCTGGCTTGATGAGAGCAAAATAGTTGAATCTGAAGAGGTGCGACCTGGCATCATTCTTGATTTTGATAAAAATGACCGTGTTGTTGGAATTGAGTTCCTCAACATCTCATCACGCGCAACGGAGGCAGAGCTATCAACGATGCAATTTCAATTGTCGTAAAAAATAGTAACTCCAAAAAGCTGTTTGGAATGAGCTGAATCACCGTTTGAGTGTCCTGTAAAAATTTTCATGTGAGCCCAAAAGAAGCAACAGACGACTTACAGCATCATATTCGTAGGCAAGCAGGGTCAGTTGACCGTTGCACTTGAATTTATAGACAAAAACACCAGCCAGATCGCCCTTTTTTGGCTCACCCACAGTCGGGTCTTTGACAATTTCAGTAATGGCATCATCAACATCAGCCTTTTGATTTGGATGCAGCCGTTTATAAGCACGCCTGAAAAGAGTGCTTTGATGAACCTGAACATCGATATTCATCAAGAACGATTCCCTTCTGGGACAAATGGTGTTGACTGCGACTTCCCTTCTGCCCGCACCACCAGCAGATCCCGAACAAAGTCAATTGGCAAATCAGGATTATCCAAAGCCGCCCGTCCAATCATCGCCCAAAACTCAATCTGCCCGGCAATGGTACGATGCTCGGCTTTGGCCTGAACTCTTGCTTGTCCATATAAGGCATCATCTATTCGTACTGGCATTCCCATAATTCCCCCCATCTGATAATATTACTACAAATGTAGAAAAAACATTGCATCAAACAAACTTTTCCATCACCTCGCACGACGAATCAAAATCGGCCACCGAAAAGATCTTTATGGTCAAGACACGACTGGCCATTGATTAAAGCGCAAGTTCACCCATAAGCAGAGCTCATGGTGGTCACCGCTCTTGATGCTGTTGAAGGTGAGTCATCAGTTCAGACATCGAGTGCCACGCGTTGGCACCACTCTGCATCAGGCGGGTGCTAAAAGCAAGGGCGGCTTTCCCTTCGGTGTAGTCTCGAGTGGCAATACCATCGGCCAGAAAAACCGGTTTACCTCTGTTGAGCGCCGCTTCGGCCAGGGTCAGATTGACAAGGTTGCCTGAGCCAAACGGCACCTGACTGAGAATAACAGCATCGGCGTCACCCACCATCTTCAGCGCCTGTGCAATAGCGTCAGAACCTACCGGCGAAAAGGGCTGCTCCAGCACCACCGGAATGTTGAGCGCCCTTGCTGCTTCAGCATCGGAGTCGAGACGGTTGAGGACGCCGGAGGTCACTTCGTACCCCTCAATCAGCAGTCTGCGATAGAGTTCAATGCCGCTTCCCCCGCCAGCAATAACATGCACACTCCGGTTCAGCTTCTGGCGACGTCGCAGGCTGTCAATCGCTCCTGTCACCTGCAAATAGCCGGTGTAGGGATCCTGCTGCACATGGAGGTCGCAGTTGTAGACGCGGCTCAGCACCTCTGGCTCCAGCACTTCAACCGGCGTTCCGGCCTTTACCAAGGTGCCAGCCTCCATGAGAAGAAAACGGTCGGAGATACCTGCCGAGAGGGTGAGGTCGTGGCTCACCAGCAGGATAGTCATCTGTTTTTCACGGTTGAGGTTCATCAGAATCTGAAGCACCTCCTGACGGTGGTTGATATCGAGATGGGAGATGGATTCGTCGAGCATGATGATTTTCGGATCCTGCGCGAGCACCATCGCCAGGGCAACCCGCTGCTGCTCACCACCGCTCAACTCCGTAAAAAATCGCTCCCGCAAATCGAGGACATCGGTGTAGATCATGGAGCGTTCGACAAGATCGTGATCAATCGAAGAGGGAGTTCCCCAACGCCCCATGGAGCTGATTCGACCGTTCATCACAATCTGATCGACGGTAAAAGCCATCGGCGACTCGATTTTCTGCGGCACCACGCCCAGCAGGGATGCGCGCGTAGCCGGTTTGATATGCTGCACATCCTGACCAAAGAGTTCAACCTTGCCTGAAAGTGGCTTCAGAAGAGCAGCGGCTGTTTTCAGCAGGGTGCTTTTTCCGCAGCCATTCGGACCAATAAGAGAGACAAACTCCCCCTCCCGTACGGAAAAGCTGACGTTATCAAGCACCTTTCGCTGCTTGTACCCGGCAGAGACGTTCCTGAAGGTCATTGCATCGTGCTGCATCATGCTATCCATGCCTGTTTCATTCTTCGCTGGAGAATAATGAGAAAAAAAGGCCCGCCAGCAAGAGCAGTCACCACACCAACCGGTATCTCAACCGGAGCAAGCAGGGTTCGGGCCACCGCATCACAGACAACAAGAAAAACGCCTCCACCAAGCGCGGCAAGCGGGACAAGCTTTCGGTGGTCAGGCCCGAAGATAGCACGCATGACGTGAGGCACAATGAGCCCGACAAAGCCAATCATCCCGGAAAGGGAGACCGCGATGGCGGCCAGAAGCGTCGCAAACAGCAGACCGATAACAATAACCAGATCGGCATGAAGCCCCTGATAATGGGCCATCTCGCGCCCAAGCGCAAGCGCATTGAGGCGTGGAGAGAGGAGCCATATTCCGGCAAGCGCCCCGAAGAGCAGGGCCGCCGAGAGGAGCTGCTGACCTGCCGAGACTGGCTGAAGACTGCCAAGCATCCACCAGATCACATTATGCATCCCCTCAACGCTTGCGGTCGAGACCAGAAACATGATAATGCTTGAGCAGATTGAGCTGACAATAACACCGCTGAGAATAAGACTATAAACGGATGGCTGACCCGTTGACCCCTGGCTGGCGATGCCGTACACCAGCATCAGCGTTACTACCGCCGAAAGAAAGGCGACAACCGGGAGGCTGAACGAGGCAACCACTCCCGTCCCGGCGAGTATCGTCAGGGTTGCGCCAAGACCAGCCCCGCCACTCACTCCAAGCACATAAGGTTCAGCCAGCGGATTACGCAGCAGCGCCTGAAAGACCACTCCGGATGCCGAGAGCGCCGCGCCGGTCATCATCCCCATCAGGAGACGGCTGAAACGAAGCGAAAGAATGGCGCTCCCCGAAGGCGACTCCAGATCAGGAATACCAATTCCCGAAGGGCCAAGCAACATCGAGAGAGCAAGCAGCACCATGAGTGCCGCAAAAAAGAGCAGCATCCTCCACGCTGCACTGCTTTGGCTTTGCGTGGTAAAACTGTTATCGGCACAAACCGCTGAATGCTTGATACGCTTCATAGCCATCAATCCTCAACACCCTTCTGCGCAGGAATCCCCTGCTGATACCCATGTTTAATCATTGTCATCTCCGTCACTGTATCAGCAGCAGCCACAAGCGCTTCGGGAGCATTGCGGCCAGTCATCACAACAATCTTGCCATCCTCAGCCGATCGAAGCGCCTGAAGCAGCGGCTCAATAGGGACAAGATTTGCGCCCAGCGCAAAACAGAGTTCATCAAGCAGCACAACATCATAATCAGGAGAGGCAAGAGCAGCAATCGCCGCATCAAGCCCTGCTCGTGCGGCAACTCTATGCTCTTCCATCTTCGGGCTCTCTGGATCGCGAGGCAGAAATCCCTTGCCAAACTGCTCCCACTCAACCCCGTCGAGCTGACTGAAAAAGCGCTGTTCGCCAACAGCGTCATCGGATTTTACAAACTGGATCACTCTGGCTTTCATGCCGTGGCCGAGTGCTCTTGCCAGCATGCCGAAGGCCGCTGTGCTTTTGCCTTTACCGTTTCCGGTGAAGAGGAGGATACGTCGTGGGGTCATGGGGATTATGTACGGGTTTATATGTGTGTGAACAGAATTAATGAGTCGAATTTTATTCAAATCTATAGTAAGACACAGAGGTCATAGGTAGATATGTTCACTTCGATACGGCCTTCGGCCTACTCGGCATCCGCTTCATGCTTCCTTCTTCCATATCTTTTTCGCAAGCTCCGGCAAATCAGAATATTTGCCTTCAATCAATGCTTCTTTCTTTTTCCTGCTCCAATGCTGAACCTGCTTTTCTCTGTAAAATGCTTCATCTATTCGCGAATACTCTTCAAAATGGATCAATTCAACAGGCAGTCTCTTTTTCGTATCATTTGCACCCTCTCCATGCTGACGTTGATGGAAACGAATTTCCAAATTGACCGTACCGCCAGTATAACAGCTTCCATCTGAACATATCAAGATATACATAAAACCCATTATTGCCTTAAATCAGTGGTTGTTATCAGCTATATTCTTGATCGGTTGGTAAGGAACCGCCGCGCCTCGATACGCGCTTTGCGCTACTCGGCTACCGATCTAAACCTACCCATGAGGATAGTGAGCGACGAACACTCCCCCCGTTCTGATACCAAGCAATGGGGAATTATGGAACTCCCCGCCGTAACTTCTGCCACCGCCAAAGGTGACACCAAGCGCACCGGCATAAGCGCATTCTGGATATCCGGCGTTGGGACTTGCGTGAAGTCTGGCACCCTGACGGACGCACGACATACGCAAAGCTCTACATACCGGGAAAAGCGAATGATTATCCAGCACTTGAAAAATTGATCGGTGGCAAGCTGAACATCAAACATCTCCGCAGTCATTGGAATGATATTTTGCGGCTGACGACATCAATCAAACAAGGCACGGTGACCGCCTCTCTGATGCTTCGAAAGCTTGGAAGTTATCCTCGCCAGAATGGTCTGGCATTGGCGTTACGAGAGTTTGGCCGCATTGAATGCACCTTGTTTATCCTGGACTGGCTACAAAATGTCTAACTCCAACGCAGGGTGAATGCAGGGCTGAATAAAGGTGAATCTCGTAACTCTCTGGCTCGTGCGGCCTTCTTTAACCGGCTTGGTGAGATCCGTGACCGCAGTTTCGAGCAACAACAATATCGGGCAAGTGGGTTGAATTTGGTGACTGCGGCAATTGCGCTCTGGAACACGGTGTATCTGGATCGTGTCATCAAAGCATGGAAGGAACAAGGCCGACCAGTGGATCAGCTCCTCTTGCAAAATCTCTCACCTTTAGGATGGGAGCACATCAACCTGACTGGTGATTATGTATGGCGCAACCGCTTTAAGGGAAAAGTGGGGCATTTCAGAGCTATCAGGCCGTTACCGTTTCCTTAACGGGCTTTAAAATCCGTTTCCTGAAGCGACCCCTCTTTTGTCCGCGAAAAGTTCAGGACAATGGCTGAAGAGTATGCCGAAGATATGGGATATAAGGAGATTACCCTGGCTGTGCTTGAAGAAGCGAGGGGCAGCATTGGCGCTACGTAATGGTCATTCGTCAACTTCAAAACTAAAATCCATTGAGGAATGCAAAAAAAGCACCCTATACGGCAATGTATAAGATGCTTTTGTAAAAAAAAGATAACTTACTTTTTCGGTGCAACAGAGGAAGAGATGTTCTGTAGAGCCTGATTAGCACTGCCAAGGACATTGCTGATAAGTTCTGTGCAGGTCTTAACTAAAGGCTCAATCATTGGGATTGTTTTGTTCAGCATTTCAGCCTGCTGCTGTCCAAGCTTAGTTAATGTATCCACAATATTGGTGATGGATACAGAAAAATCATTGTTTGTTTCGTTTGCCATGGTATATATTGTTTGATGTTGTAGGCGTAATTTTAGGTTAAAACACTCTAATTATTACAAGGGTTATTCCCTTCAATTTAAAATATTTTTAATTATGAGCAAACTTATAAATATAATCTAACTTGCACAGTACAAAAATTTCCTTCACGATCAAACCGCTTTTACCGCCTCACACAACAAATGGCCGTACTTCCTGACTGTGCGAACCTTGCTGAAGCCGATTGATTCAAGAATTTCCTTGTAGGTGCTCTGCTCCTTGAAGCCGAGTACCGAAAACGGCATACCTGCACCAAGGACATAGTGGCTCAGATAGTCAAAGTTTGGGTTTTCCGGATCATCGATAATCATGTCGAGGATGAGCACTTTCCCGCCTGGTGGAAGAGCGTCATAGGCTTTTTGGCAGAGCATTTTGGTTAATTGCTCATTTGCTGAATAAAGGATTCTGCAGAACATGACGGCATCCGCTTTAGGGTATACGTCCTTGTATATATCTACGGCTGCGCCTCTCAAACGATCTCCAACTCCTTTTTCGATAGCATTTTCATTTACGAGTTCAACCGCACCAGGAAGATTCAGAATGGTGGAATCAAGCTGAGGAAACTTTTTTAAAAGGGCGGCAGAAATATCACCGATTCCACCACCGACATCTACGAGGGTTTTTGCAGCCGACAGGTCTGCCTCTTCAAGCAGAAGCATGATGGCAAAATGGGCGTTACTACGGTGAATTTCTTCAAAATACCAGTTATCTTCTCGCGTAACAGGAGGATAGGCGACCTCGGCCTTGAAATTCAGGTTACCTTTTACGGCATCTGCTATTTTCATGTAAAAATTATCCGAAAGGTTCGCCATGGCCTTCGCCACTGGAGTCATATAAAGGTTAGGAAGCTCATTGTTTGGCAGAAACATATTAATCGTAAACGGGGTGAGGCTCCACTTTCCATGCTCTTCGGCAGTAATCCCCATTTGCCGCAGGGTCTCGAGCAACATGACGAGTCTTTGCGGAATCGCGCCAACATTGGCTGCCAATGTTTCGATCTCTTTTGCTTCGTTAGCAAGGTGAGTAAAAAGGTCAAGTTCAAGAGCTGCTTTCAAGCAGCCACTTTCCACAAGACCTTTAAAAATAAGTTCCGTGGCTCTGTGATTTTGCTTCAGTAACTCGTTGACGCTCATAATAGAAGTATTGCTAAATAGTTAAAGAGATTTTAAACTGATAGTTAGTTGCACGAATTTGGACGAGTCTACTCTGTAGCTATTTGAAAATAAACTAACCATCCCAAGCAGGCCCTTCCCAATATACTTATCAAATTTCCCTGTGATTCAGCACAGCTCGGTCTGTGTGCTAAGTTTCTGTATAGTATTTTGCAGTCAAACCACCTTGAGCACTCTGATCGATTCACTTTGTCAAGAGTGCTATAGGTATACAACAACTGAACAACTGACGCAACCTTTTCTGCAAAATAATTTAGAAAAAATCCCACTACCGTCCAATTATAAATAAAATAAATTCAATTGTGAAGTGGCCCCCAACCGGTAGACAAAAAGTGGCGGAATTTAAGTTGGTAGACTGCATGTGGTGGTCATACTTCAAACTCTCAAAGGAGAGTCGCCCAGAAAGAAAAAATAACCCTATAATTATTTCTGCCATTCAATCGCTGCGCCGTTGTGCACTTTGCCTCGAAACGGTTGTACAATTTCACCGAAATAGTCATCCAGTCGATATGCGCTTCAAGTTTGACGAGAGGATCTTTGAGTTTTGTGAGCTTTTCGGGCAGAAAATGCTCGTCAAGCATGCCTAATGGATTGATGTTTTTCATGATAATGGGCGAAATGAGATTATTTCGTTGAAAATACGGAATATCGTGCTCATTTCATGACTATAAGTCTTTGCTTTTTATAAAGATATATCATTCACGAATAAATAGAGATGGTCTTTATTTATTACCAGACATTACTGATTGTTTTACGTGATTTACATGGGTGCAAAAAACACCAAAGCACTGCGATTTATAGAGATTCAATAGCTTACAGGTTTCCTTGGCTAAGGAACTTCGAATAATGCGTCTGCGGATGAATAGGTTAGCGACTGCACCCGATTGTAAATGCAATATTTGGTTAATACCGTTAGTTTCATTAAAATATCGGACTTAAAAACAGCTATCGATAACCCGTAATTCCCAAATGAAATGCCTCGCTACACTCCGGAACAGCTTGCACTAAGAAACGCCTCGATATGGACGACTGTACAGCTTATGTTGGCCCCGATTCAGTTTCTTGCCTTTCTTGTCGGTGTTGCGGTAACCTATTTCTACTATAGAGATAGTGGAACATTTCCCTTTTATTGGGTGAACGCTGCTTTTCTTTTTAAAACATTTATGTTTGCTCTTATGTTTTATACCGGAGCCTATTTTGAGAAGGAGCTTTTTGATAAATGGATTTTCTCAAAAGAATTTATGCTGGAAGATATCGGGAGTGTTATTGCCGGGATATTCTTTCTGCCCTATTATTTCTTTGCCTTTACCGGCGCATCGAGAGAGTTCCTTGTATGGGCAGCTTTTATAGCATATTTCGTCTACTGCGCTAACTCTGTGCAGTATCTCGTGAGAATAAGTCTTGAAAAAAGGGGCGAGAGGCGGTCGATGCAGGGTCATGCTTGAATCGCTATAAGACATATTCTTACTAAGCTCGGCTTCGTGAAGGAGTTCTTAAACATGAACTCATACCCCATGCCCTGCTATGGGGTAGTTAATTAAAACTCTAAATAACTTTTTTCATGCTGACAGGGGATTTTAACGCTTTATGGAACAAGACGTTTTTATACATCGGTATCGGTTGGTTAATCTTGATAGGTATGGTTTGGGATTCATGTTATATTGTTACCGTTGCGGACCACTTATTGTTTGCAGGTGTCTTGGTGTTGGGATATTTGGGGAGTTATTTTTTTGGTATTTTCATTAACTCTCGTCATAAAAAGAAGTTGCTTCTCAGTAAAGCTGCAAATGGCTAATAAAATTGGGCTTTTATATTGTATTTATAAAGCATCATCGCAGCAGAGCAATGGGGTATTATTTAATCTCTCAGGGTGCAATTCCCCACAGCTTGCGGTGAAAGCTTGCTGAATTCCTCTATAAACCGATACCCCGCTGCTTGCGGCGGGGAGTCTTCATTGTAATCACGGATACATACAGAACAGAGTTGCGGTGATTTTTCTGTTAAGGATAGAAATCAGGTGCTCCATTTGAAGGGAAAGTGCTATTCAGAATCTTTTTAACAAGTAATAATATTTCTATGCTATGAGTACAAAGAGAGTAATTACAGCGGCGGACATTCATTTAAAGGCACGCCTACTTTCTGAGGGGGCGAAGGTGACTGTAAATAAATCGCCGACAATGGGATACAACCCGTTTCGCGCTATGGTATTCAATGGAAGCGATCTTGCGACTCTTGTGCGTCAAGAGCCGTATAGCCGTCTTGAAGTGCAGGTTAATGGTGATGATGTGGAGTTTTATGACTGCGGAAAACATCTTGCAAGTGGAAGAATGCAGGAGTGGTTTTCTTGGCGTGACGGAGTGTTAAGCAACGGTCGTCCAGTTAATGCTGCGGTAATAGGGATGAACCAAGATATTATCAATATTCATTACAGTTACAGTTGTGACAATAACAATACCGGAAAATCATGCAAATTCTGTTTTTTCTTTGCTAATCAGCATGTTTCGGTAGGAGAGGACCTTGCAAGAATGCCGTTTTCCAAGATAGAGGCA
>CAIWUU010000021.1 GCA_903915955.1 uncultured Chlorobiaceae bacterium
ACCATGGTGACGGAGATTCCGTCGACACCGAGGAAGTACTCAATGTTCAGTGAGCCGAATCCGCCAAGATTAAGACTGATCCACGGAACCTTTTCGACGAACTGGAATGAGCCGAGAGGGCTGCCTCCAGGCCCTGCAGTAATTCCAGGGAGAGAGGGATTATAATCTCTCCAGATCAGAACCGAGAGCACTCCCTGGGCAAGGGCCGCAAGCAGTGAAACAATTCTGATTATCTGCTTTTGCGATGATGGCACGGCAAGAATAATCAGACCGGCGATGATAGGCAGAAAAACAATTAAACTCAGCATGTTCCGTTTCTGTAAGTTTTCTGATTAAAGGTAAATCTCTCTTAATGGATCAGTCGTGTAAAATAAAAGACAAAGTAGCCAAAAACGACGAGAAGAAGCATAACGATATAGCTCTGTACCTTGCCCGTCTGTAATTTTCTTAACACCGCACCGGTGGTATTAACGGTAAATGCTGTAAAATTCACCGCGCCATCAACCACATGTTTATCGAAGCTGTCGTTAAGGAACGCAAACTTTCTCACTAAGGTTCCAACACCATTAACAATACCATCAACTATATTGATGTCGAACCAGGTGAATATCCTTGCCACGGCCATGGAGCCCTTGATGAAGGTAGCTTCATAAATCTCATCCCAGTACCACTTGTTGAGCGAGAAAAGATAGAGTGGTCTGAGAGCAAGGGCTGTCTTATCGGGGTCAATAATACCAAAGACATAGACGATGAAGGCGAGCCCGATTCCCAGTACCACCATCACACTTGAGATATAGATTGCAGTGTAATGGGCTGCATGACCGGCATGAACAATTTCTGCCTGACGAGGGTCGGAATAACTGTGGCCACCCTTGGCTTCGCCATGCGAAGCTGTGGCTGCAGTGGCCTCTCCATGCCCGACTGCGGCAGCATCACCGTGCGCCTCAACCGGGGCAACCACTCCAGCAAGATGAGGATCTGCAACTCCAGCGCTCATTGAACCAATCTGGGGGTTATCTGATCCTACAACCGTCGCCGGGGTTGGAATCATCTTCATAAACCACCCTTTGGCGCCATCAAGAGGATCTGGTGAATAGACAAAGAAGACCGAAAGTGTTGCAAGAATAACGAGTGGAGCGCGCATATTCCATGAAACCTCATGCACTCCATGCTCTTCATGATGGTCGTCACTGTGGTCATCATGGCTGTTGTGCGCATGGTGTGCGGCATGAAGATCCTCTTCCACTGGTTTGAGATGGGTGCGGCTCTCTCCAAAAAAGACCAGCCAAATCTGACGGCCCATATAGAATGCGGTGAGCATGGCAGAGAAGAAGCCAAGCACCGGAATAAGATAGTAGATACCGCCTCCCTCGACATTCGCAAAACCAATGGCTCCGGCAAGAATGGCGTCTTTACTGAGGAAGCCGCTGGTGAGTGGAAGACCAGCGAGAGCGAGCGTTGCAAGGGTAAAGGTTGCAAAGGTCCAAGGCATATTCTTGCGAAGACCGCCCATCCAGCGCATATCCTGTTCATGATGCATGGCATGAATAATGGCACCGGATCCAAGGAAGAGACAAGCCTTGAAGAATGCGTGTGTCACAAGGTGGAAAAGCGCTGCGGAGTAGGCGCCAACACCGAGACCAAGCACCATGTAGCCAAGCTGCGAAACCGTTGAGTAGGCCAGAACCCGTTTGATGTCGTTCTGGGTAATGGCGATGGTGGCGGCCATAAAGGCAGTGAAGGCGCCAATAAAGGCTATCACATGCAGGGCATCAGGAGTAAGAATAATAAAGATGCGTGCAACAAAGTAAACACCGGCCGCAACCATGGTGGCTGCATGGATAAGCGCGGAGACTGGTGTCGGGCCCTCCATGGCATCCGGCAACCATATATGCAGGGGAAACTGAGCAGATTTACCGACACAACCCATAAAGAGGAGGATACCTGCGGCAGTGAGCCAGGCGTTGGAGAGTCCGAACTTGCCTGCAGCAAGGTTTGCATAGATCTCTTCAAAGCTGAAGGTGTGAAACTGAGAGTAGAGAATAAGAATACCGAGCCACATGCCGATATCGCCGACACGGTTGGCAAGAAAGGCCTTTTTCTGTGCATCGGCTGCACTCTGCTTCTCAAAGAAGAATCCAATCAGCAGATAGGATGAGAGTCCGACAAGTTCCCAAAAAATATAGATCGAGAAGAGGTTGTCGGAAAGCACAATACCAAGCATGGAGAAGGTAAATATCCCGAGAAAGGCAAAATAGCGTCCGTAATTCTTGTCACCAGCCATATAGCCGGTTGAGTAGAGATGGACAAGAAGACTGATAAGCGTCACCATCGCCAGCATGATGGAGGTGAGGTTATCGATAACAACACCCATCTTGATCTGAAGTGGCCCAACACCGGGAACATTGCCAAGATCAATCCAGGTAAAGTCCCATGCTATCCTGAAGGCAGGGTCATAAGCCTGCACAACAACCTGCCAGAATATATAGGCAGATATCGCAAATGCTGTTCCAAGAATCCCTACCCCAACAAAATCGCCCCTGCGTGGCAGTTTGCGATTAAAAAAGATAAGAATGACAAATGAGAGCAGCGGCAGCAGCAATACGACTATTGATAACTGAATTAAACTGTGCATGTTCTTTGTGATGGTTACACGAAAAAAATTAAAAACTTTTTACTCTTTCAGGCTGTCAATACTTGAGACATCAACACTCTTGAATAGCTTGAAAATGTTGATGATAATAGCAAGGGCAATGGCCGCCTCCGCAGCAGCAATAACAATAATGAAAAGTGAAAACATCACACCCTCCATTCCTCCATTATATTTTGAGAATGCCAAAAAATTTAGGTTTGCTGCATTAAGAATAAGCTCAACACCCATCAGAATAACTATGGCATTTTTTCTGGTGACAACGGCAAAAAGACCGAAGCCAAGAAGAAAGGCTGATATTGTTAGGTAGTGGTTGAGTCCTATAGTTGTCAACTGTTCCATGATAGAGACGTTGTATGCGTTATTTACCAGTTTTGTCGAAACGTGCCAGAAATGCTGCTCCAATAAGGGCGGCAAGCAGCAGAATAGAGACCATCTCAAACGGGAGAACATAGCGCGACATGGTTTCAAATCCGATCCGCTCTACAATACTCCCCTGCAGTGGCGCTGCCGGTGTCCTCCAGCCATGCGTATTATAAAATGTGTAGAGCATCGTCCCAATCACCCCTGCAAGAATTACTATTCCGGGTATGATGTTAAAGACTTCGCTCTTCTGGCCTGGATTCATAATGCTGTTAGTAAACATGACTCCGAAAAGAAGCAACACAAGAATACCTCCGACATAGACGACAACCTGGGTAACTGCAATAAAATCCGCACTGAGGAAGACATAAAGTGCGGCAATACCAAAAAAAGTGAAAAGCAGCGAAAAGGCGGAATAGAGAACATTCCTGGTCAACACAACAAAAGCGGCCGAACAGACTGTCAAGGCTGCAAAGAGATAAAAGATCACCGTATAGGTTAGGTTACTCATAGTATGTAGTGGTATCAGTTTTCCTCTGCTTTTTTCTCTTTCTCAGCTTTTGCTTTAGCCTGTATCTCAGCAAGTTTCTGCCGTTTTGCTTCAGCTTCAAGACGTGTGAGGTTCCCGAAATGGTATATAAAATTACTACGGTCAAACTCGGAAAAGTCGGCAACAGGTGTGTGTACAAGGCACTCTGTCGGGCAAACGGTGGTGCACATCCCACAGGTCATGCACTTTGCAACATCAATATCAAAAACCGGAATCCAGAACTTCTTCTGCTGTCCATCCTTGGTCTTTCCACATGTAGCCAGGTCATCCGGAGCAACCTTGATGGTCTCGATGGTAATACAGCCGATAGGGCATGCTCTGTCGCACTGTCCACAACCAATACAATCTTCGATATCGTTGTAAAGACGATAGCGCGCATTGGCGGGGGTAGGAATTGTCTCATGCGGATACTGAAGAGTGCAAAGACCATCAACCTGACGGAAATAGTCCACATCGTCAAGACCTGCATCGCCCTTGCGATGGACAGCATTGAAAAAATGCTTCAGGGTGATTGCCATACCAGTGGCGATGGTGACTGCACCAGTTTTTATATTCCCGAAATACTCACTCATAATCTGTACGTCATTACTATTCCTGCATTGACTGTAAATTTTTCTTCTCTCTCTTAAGGGACATAGATTTCCCAGATCGCTGTCAGTACAAAGCTGATAAAGGCGAATGGGGTCAATACTTTCCAGCAAAGGTACATCAACTGGTCAACCCTCAAGCGGGGTAATGTCCAGCGAAGCCACATCTGTATAAAGATAAAAAAGAAGCCTTTCATAATCATCCAGAAGGCACCCCATACCGGGCCATTTGTCCAGTCGTTCAAGGCAAGTGAGCCAAGATTTGGAAGTGGTGAGTTCCAGCCTCCAAGAAAGACCACAGAGATAATAGCCGACACCATAAACATGCTGCCGTATTCAGCAAGGAAGATCACAGCGAACTTCATGCCTGAATATTCTGTAAAGTATCCTGCCACAAGCTCTGACTCTGCTTCTGGTATATCGAAGGGCGCACGGTTTACCTCGGCAAGTGAGGCTATAAAGTATATAAGAAAGGGAAGCCAGGCGATTGGGGACTGGAAGAGGTAGAAGTGGACAAAACCGTAAGCGCCTGACTGGAGCACATTGATCTGCTGCATGTCAAGGGTGCCTGCCATCATGGCACCACAGAGGAGGGCGATGGCGGCCGGAATTTCGTAACTTACAATCTGGGCAACGCTCCTGATGGCACCGTAAAGCGACCATTTGTTGTTGGAGCCCCATCCGGCAGCAAGAATACCGACAACCTCGATTGCCACAATGCCTATGGCGTAATAGAGGCCAACGTTGAGGCTTGCTCCAATAAAGGCGGGGCTGAAGGGAAGCACTGCGTAGGCAAGGAATGAGCCAACAAACAGTATTCCCGGGCCAATAACAAAGAGAAATTTGTCGGCTGATGTTGGAACAATATCCTCTTTCTGTATAAGCTTGAGAATATCAGCAATGGTCTGAAGGATACCCCATTTGCCAACCTCCATGGGACCGAGGCGATCCTGCATGAATGCGGAGATCTTGCGCTCGCCATAGACTCCGTAAGTGAGGGAGTAAAGGGCAATAAAGACCAGCGGAATTGCGGCAAGAATAATCAGGCCGAGAGGCAGACCCAGAAGATTGAAGCCAACCAGCGCTTCCGACCAGGCATTGAGGCTGTTACCCATAAGAAAAGGTATGCTGAATTGAGATAATGCAGTTGTGCTCATCGATCAACCTCCCCAAGCACAATATCAATACTACCGATAATGGCGACAAGATCTGGTATAAGCTGACCTTTTGAGAGATCTTTCATGGCCGAAAGATTAACAAAGCATGATGAGCGGGCCTTACAGCGTATCGGTTTGGTTGATTTACCGTCACTCTCAATATAGAAACCAAGCTCACCTCGGGGATTCTCTGCACGGGAGTAAACCTCTCCCGCTTTTGGACGGATACGTTTAGGAATCGCAGATCTGGAGTTGAACCCTTCCGATGATGGAATTTTGTCGATGCACTGCTCAATAATTTTAAGACTCTCTTCCATTTCAGCCGCACGGACGAGGTGGCGTGAAAGGCAGTCGCCTATAACAGAATGCTTCCCGTCGGGAACGACAACCTTGAAATCAATCTCTGGATAAACGGAATAAGGGTCGTTTCTTCTTAAATCCCACTTGACACCTGAACCACGAAGCATTGGGCCAGACCAACCATAATTAATGGCCACATCTGCGGGCATGATACCAATGCCATGAGTGCGCTTGACAAAGATCTCGTTTCCTGTAAGCAACTCCTGGAGCTCAACCGCTTTTGGCCTGAAATAGGTAACAAACTCCCTCACTCTTTTCAGGAAATCAGCAGGTACATCGCAGGCAAGGCCGCCAATCCATATATAGTTATAGAGCATTCGCGCACCGGATGCCCACTCGAGAAGACCAAGAATTATCTCCCGGTCACGGAAACAGAAGAGAAATGGGGTAAATGCGCCAAGGTCAATACCGTAGGTGCCGATAGCAACAAGGTGTGATGCGATCCTGTTCAGTTCGGCAACAATAACTCGGATAAACTCTGCACGGCGCGGAATTTCAATATCAAGAAGCTTTTCAACAGCAAGGGCATAGGCAAATTCGCTGTTCATGCCTGCAAGATAGTCGAGCCGGTCGGTATAAGGGACAACTGCAGGGTAATCGATATTCTCGCAACACTTTTCGAAACAGCGGTGGAGGTAGCCGAGTACAGGGATGGCTTCTGTAATCACCTCACCGTCAGTAAGACACTCCAGCTTAAGCACCCCGTGAGTAGAAGGATGCTGTGGACCCATAGCAAGCACCATCTGCTCGGTGGCAAGATCTTTTTCAAGAATGACGAGCTTGTCGCTTTTCCGGGTAACCCTGACAGAACCCTGTCCGATTGTATCTAATTCCTGCATACTGTGAGCTGCTTTTACTATTTAAAACACTGTTAGTAGGGTACCTTTATCCCGTGATACTTCTCCTGAACCTTGTAATCTTTCAGCAATGGATGACCTTCCCAGTCGTCGGGACAGAGAATTCTTTTCATCTCCGGGTGCCCGGTAAAGGTCATTCCGAAAAGATCGTAAGCCTCTCTTTCATGCCAGTTTGCTGTATGCCAGACACAGGCAACGCTCGGTATTGAACCACCTTTACGGGCGCATTTCAACTTGATTGCAAGCTTATGGTTGAGCTGTGCAAGTGATTCGAAATTACAGATAATACCAACCTTCTCCTCTGCCGGGTAATCAACACCAGTCAGGCAGGCCATATAATTAAACTTCAGTTTTGCATGATCACGCATGAAAAGTGCTATCTCAACCCAGCGGTCAGTATCAACCACCTCAAAAAACGGCATGGTTTCATTAGCATCAAGCGCCGAAACAGCGGCACCGAACCTCTCATGAATTATACTGTATGCCGCAGCGCTATCCTGAACTGACTGCGATACCACCTTTCCTTCTTCCATCTGACAGTAAGCCTTATAGTTAATTAAGCCCGGGCAGCCTTTCGCTCCCGCTCAACAATGAACTGTGGATCCAAAGCCTTCTCGGCAAGCTTCCTCAGGGCATCTGCTCTGGATATACCGATCTGCTCCATCCTTATCAGCTCCTGAACCTTCATGAGACCGCCAATCAGCGCTTCAGGCCTCGGCGGACAACCCGGCACATAAACATCAACAGGAATGACACGATCTACCCCCTTGAGTACATGGTAACCATGCTCCCAGTAGGGCCCGCCGCAATTGGAGCAACTTCCCATTGAAAGGACATATCGTGGTTCCGGCATCTGCTCGTAAAGACGAACAACTCTTTCAGCCATCTTCATGGTTACAGTACCGGCAACAATCATCAGATCGGACTGGCGTGGTGATGAACGAGGAAAAATGCCAAAACGCTCAAGATCGTAGTTAGAAGCGTTGGTGGCCATCATTTCGATGGCACAGCAGGCCAAGCCGAAACCCATGGGCCAAAGGGACGAGAGACGAGCCCAGTTCAAAACATTGTCAACTGATGTTACCAGGACGTTATGCCTTGTTATTCCGGCATCGAGTAAACCCATAACGATCTATTGAATAGTGAATGAGGTAGATTTCGTGGACTGCGCCTCTGGCATCTCAGGCATTTTAGGAATATTAGGTGTCGGCCTTACCCAGTCCAGATCACCTTTTACCCAGGCATAAGCTAACCCAAGAATAAGAATACCGGCAAAAACGAGCGCCTCAATGAGAGCGAATGAACCGAGTTGCTTGAAAACTGTCGCCCACGGGAAAAGAAAAACAACCTCAACGTCAAATATTATAAAGATAAGAGCAACAACATAGAACCTGATATTAAACTTGACCCAAGCACTACCAATCGCCTCCTCGCCACACTCGTAGGTGGAATTTTTAGCAGGATTAGGCCTCTGAGGGCGTAGGAGTCTGGCTGTGAGAAACCCCCCGGCAACGAATACGATGCCAAGAGCAAGGAAGACAAATACATTGCCAAAATTACTTAGCGTCTGATCCATGTAGTGCCAATTTGAGTTAATCCCGTCCTGACTGGTGTTGCCTGTAAACCTGGCGTTCTGCACAGGTGGCCAAATATAAAAAAAATTTCCTTTCGTCACAGAAAAAAACAGCCTTTGAATAATTTGGCTTGCATCTTCTACTTATCTAATGCTGGCCTGTCCGCCTGAAAAACTTCAGCAGCAGGTAGATCAGTAGCAATGTCATCATGCCAGTGATACCAAGTGTCAATGGCCAACCAAGCAGTGTGGCTATGGGCTTACCGAGCATAGCCGTAACAATCACTCCAATAATTGGAGCCCAAGCGATACCAAGCAGATATGGCAGACCTGTTTTCATAAACCGCTTTCTCTTCTCTGCATCAGTAAAAAGTTTCATGGCACATCAAAAAATAGGGTTCCAATCTGTTCTGCCAAGGAGGCATCAAGCGTTTTGAGAATCTCATACTCCCGCTTCAACCCCTTCATATCGCCCCTTGCCACATAATACATCGCCAGTTTGCTGTGGGGTTCACCTTGGTCCGGTTCAAGTTCAAGCGCTTTTTCGAATGCCTCCTTTGCTTCAGAAAACTGTGCACGATCAATATAGATATCTCCCATCACGCAGTAGATCGGTGCATAGTGCGGATCGATCTCCAGCCCTTTTTTTAGGGTTTTTAGGGCAGCCTCCTCTTTGCCAAGCATGAATTGCACAAAACCAAGCTGCTTCCAGGCGTGCAGCAGAGTGCGATCCATGGCGATGGTTTTCAGCAGGTCGCAGGCCGCTTTCCGATAGCCGCCCAAGGAGATATGAGTTACCGCTCGGGCATAGAGTATCTCCGGATCCCGACGCTTTGCGTCAATGCAGCGATCAAGCAGTTCAAGTGCTTCACTATTGCGCTGCTGCTCAAGAAGGGTCAGTGCCAGTTCATACTCCTTCCTGGCATTTTCACTCTCTTGCCTCAGCGCAGCTTCGCACTCATCTCTCTTTGTGTCAGTTGCCATGTTATATGATTACGGGCGGCGTTCAAAATCTTGAAGCGCCACCTGAAGGTTGTTGAGTGCCTGGAGGCCATCGAGCACCTTGCCCGAAAGCCAGTATATAAATTCTGGAGTATCGTTAATACAGCGCACATACTGGGAGAGTGGAAAAGCTGCCTCTTCAAGTTTCTTGCAGGCATCATATTCAGTTTCACTGTTGTCTGCAAAAAAACCGTAAGGAAACATCACCACACCGTCGTACCCCTCCGCCTTGAACTCCGCAAGGGCCTTTTCAATAGTCTCGGATGTCCACTCCCCTCCCCTGGAGTGGTTGATGCATCCTTGTCGCACCGTTGTGAAGATGTTCCTTGAGTCAGCCATGATGGTCTGTTTCATCGCAGCAAAAAATGCGATGGTCTCGACAAGACCGGTAAAAAGGGTCGGTGGATTGCCTGCACGATCTTTCACCAGCGTGCCATGAATAACGAGCACCAGTCCTATTCGGCCTCCGCTTTTTTTTCTCTGTTGCAAAGGGGCGGCTATCTGCCCGAAAAGATAGTTTGCATAGATATGGTGGAGGCAATCATCATTCCACAGCTTGCTTAGCACCCTCACCCGACTGAAGCTGCTCTCTCCATAACTATCAACCACCATCTGGCAGGCTACTCCACAGGAAAATGCTGATTCAACCGGGATCATCGGCACAACAACAACTCCATCATAATGGCTCCGAAGTTGCTGCAGCTTCTCTTCAAGAAGAGGCGAAACAAAATAGTATGCATCGGTGACGTCAACCTCAATTGTTGACAAAAACGGGCTCCTGTTTGCTGCAAGTGCTTCCCTCAGCCTCTCTGTCTGGGCACGGTTAACTGCAAGAAGAGATGATTGATAATGGTTGAGTTTCCACTTGATATAATGTTTGGTTGAGCGGTAATCTGCTATAAAATAAATGAGTGCTGTCGGAATATGGACGATCTGACGAGTTACTTCCTTGAGAATTTTTCGTGAACTTGGCCAGAGATTCCGTACGGTAACATCCTCAACCTCGCCATAGGTGGTAACAATAACAGCATATTTTTTCCTGCTCACAGTCCCGTCCACCATGTTAACTCAGCAAAGGTAACGGCAAAACCAACCACTCCCCCGACAAGGGTTTGCATGAAATTATGGGCCTTCAGGACAATTCTCGACCACATCAGCAGCGGCACAAGAGGCAGCAGCCAAAGAGCAGGGTAACCAAACTGCACAAGGAGCAGTGCTACCGAAGAGGCTAGTGTGAAGAGGTGAATACTGATCTTCCACTGGAGTGTAATCAGGAGAATGACTACCATATTCACCGCATTAAAGAGCAGAATTCCGGTCAAAAGCCTCGGTGCAGAGAGCTGTTGCATAAACTCGTAACCAAGGGCGTTAACACCGACAAGAGCCAATAATGGAAGAAAACGCTGCTCCATGAAGGTTATATTATAATCGGAAATCTTGCCCGTTTTTTTCAGCCCGGTAATCAGAAGGACAGGAGCAATGGTGCTTGCAAAAAAGAGCACCATGACATAGGAGATACTGTTCAAATCATTTCCGAATCCGAGCATCACGATTGCTGCGTAGGCTGCAGGCGCAACAACTACCGGGCTGATGACCCACGACATAGTATCTGCAACACGTTGTAGATGAGACGGCATAGGCTGAAAACTGTAGAAAACGGCATGAATTTATTAGTAGCGTGTTACTGTCTGTGTCGTGTATAACATCATACGCCGCAAAACTTTCTTGAAAGATAGTTTTTATTAGAATAAAAACCACGTATATTATTGGCCTGAAATGCGAGAGTGGTGAAATTGGTATACACGCTAGTCTTAGGAACTAGTGCCGTGAGGCGTGAGGGTTCGATTCCCTTCTCTCGCACCGCTCGTGAGTATGCCAAAGTGGCGGAACTGGTAGACGCGCTGGACTCAAAATCCAGTGAGTGAATAACTCGTGTGGGTTCGATTCCCATCTTTGGTACTCTTCTCGGAAACAAGCAATCTTGTGGAGGCCTTTCGTCATGGACAGAATGTACTCACCCTGGCGTGAAGTGTACATGCAATCATTCAAGAATGACAAGCCTGCTTCCAAAGATGGAAAGTCAGTTTTTGCTGATATCCCTCCTGAGGAGGATGAGAAGCGCTTTGTTCTCTATAGGGGAAAGAGATGTTTTATCATCATGAATCTTTATCCCTACAATTGCGGGCATCTGATGGTTATACCCTATACACAGACTGCCGAGTTTTCTGAGCTTGACCAAGAGACCAAACTTGAGGTGATGGAACTGGCTGATCTGTCGATCAGAGCACTTAAGCTTACCCTCAAACCTCAAGGGTTTAATGTCGGTGCAAATCTTGGTCGGGTTGCTGGTGGAAGTGTTGATAACCACATTCACTTTCATATTGTACCCCGCTGGGAAGGTGACACCAATTTCATGCCGGTACTTTCTGATGCCAAAGTACTCAGTAATGATATGACATCTACCTATAAGAATCTCAAAAAAGCCTTTGCTGACCTCACCAGGAGGGAAGAGCGGTAGCCTCTTTTAAGTGTTCCTGATGGAGAGTGTTCCCTGCCCTATATGCAAATCCACAGCGTTCCTCCCTTGGCTAGAGGTTTCCGACCGTTTCGATGTTTCCGGGAAGATTCGCTGGGAGCTTGTTCAGTCAAGCACCTCAGGTCTTGTCATACTCAATCCACGTCCCGACAGTAGTGAAATTACCTCTTATTATCAGTGCTCTCTCTATTATCCATTCCTTCACAGGAACAAGATCGCTACTCTGAAAGAGAAGGCTTATTTTGCGGCACGCACTCTCCTGCTTCGCTACAGGGCTCACCTTATTCTTGGCAGTAGTGTCAAGCCTGTCAAAGCGCTTTCAATCCTTGAAATCGGCTCTTCTACTGGTGATCTGCTGAACTTTTTTCATCGCAGTGGTGTGCAGCTCGCTCATCTTGCGGGCGTGGAGCCTGATGCGGCATCAGCAGCTCACGCCAGAGAGCATTTTGGACTGAAGATCTCTCCTTCGCTAAAGGGGTTGGAGGGAAAATTTGACCGTATTGTGTTGTGGCATACACTTGAGCATATTCACGATCTCCATGCAACGCTTCGCGCTGTTACAGGGCTGCTTGAGCCTGAGGGCTTGCTTGTTATAACGCTCCCCAACCCCGCTTGTGCTGGCGCCAACCATTATCGAGAGAACTGGATCGCTTATGATGCGCCACGTCACCTCTATCATTTTATGCCCGGGACCCTTGCAAAACTCCTTGAACCCCATGGGTTAAGCATCACGAGGCAGCAGCCCTATTTTCCCGATGCTGTGTATAACAGTATTCATAGTGAAGAGCTTGCCTGCAGGGCGAATAGTCAGCCATTCAGTATCTGGCGCATGGCCAGCGCACTTTGCCGAGGCACCTTTGAGGCCGGAAAGGGAATTCTCTGGCCTGGAGAGGGGGCTGGGGTGATTTATTTTGCCACCCTGCGCCCTAAGGCTTTTTCAAGTTGAACAGTAGCTGCGAGATTGTCGTAAACAGCCTGGAAATAGTTAGTTTTTGCTTTATTGAGCTGGAGTTCAGCATCGGTTAGCTCAAGGCGTGAACCTATCCCCTCTTTGAAGCGAAGGCGCGAAATATTGTAGCTTCGCTCTGCGACGCTGATAGTTTTAGACTGTACCTCTATTCTCTTTTGTGACTCCCTGTAATTCAGTACCCTTATCTCAATTTCTGCCCTGATAGCAGATTTAAGCTCATCATACCTGGTGCGGGTTTGCAGTTGTCCTATCCTTGCCTGTTCAACCTTGGCGCTGATTCGAAAACCGGTAAAAAGTGGCATGGTAAGCTGAAGGCCAACGGCCGATGATGCTGGCCATTTTGCATCAGAGTATGAGGTGCCATCATTAAATGCAGTTTGAGACTCAAGTTTGCCGAAAGCGCTGAGGATCGGAAAATGTTCAGCACGCGCGGCATTTACCTTTTCGCCTTCAGCCTGCACCTGATAGTCGAGCTGACGCAACTCCGGCCTTGAATCAATTGCTTCACGGTAAGCTGTAACAACGTCGGCAGGATATGATGCAGAAGTGATCTCAAGCTTCCCGCCAAGCACCACACTGCTTTCAACCGGGATGCCCATAACGTTTTTCAGCCTAGTCATAGAGGTGGCCACCCGATTTTCTGCCTGCATCAGCTCCGGACGGAGATTTTCGACGGAGAGCCAGGCTTTAAGGGTATCTATATCGGCGACAACTCCCTGCCTGAACATGGCCCGGGTGTCTTTGCGTGATTGCTCCCACCTTGCCATGCTCTGCTCAATGAGTGTCAACTGCTCTTTTGAAATAAGGGCATCGAAGTATGCTATTTTTATGTCGGCAACCACGTTGGCCTCGGCTCCGCGATAGGCCTCTTCACTCATCTTGCGAACAATACTCGCTGCCTTTATACCAGCAAAAGCAGACCAGTCGAAGAGCGTCTGGCGAAGATCAATGGAGGCGCGCGCTGCGTTATCAGAACTTACAGGAATTGATCTGAAAGATGTACTGGCAGCGCCCGGATTAAAAACACTTTCGGGGAAAAAAAGTATTGAGGACTTAAGAGAGCGAGTGTAGCTGCTGCTGGCTGAGATTTGCGGCAAAACCTCTGACCACGTCTCCCTGATTTTCTGCCCGGCCATATCACGATCGAGTCTGGCAATTTCAAGCGCCCGGCTCTTTTGAATCCCTATGCGCACAGCATCATCAAGGGTGAGTGGAGCACTGGACAACACTGCGCCATACAGGCGTGATGGCACAGTGAGCAAAAAGATAATAAAAATGAAACGCGCTACAGGCCTGATCAAGTTCATAAACGATCTCTCTTGTTGGAAAAAATCTTACTCCCGCTCCTGCGGTAACAGTAAGGCTGGTTATAATATACGAAGAGCTTGCGGGTTTCATACAAGATCAGGAGATGTATCGTTCATTCCACAAGCGTGTGAGACGCTCTCTGATATACTTTTCACGCCCTTCATCTCCTGGACGATAATAGGCCTTTGGCTCAACTCCATCGGGAAAGTAGTGCTGTGTGATAAAATGATCAGGATAGCTGTGAGTATAACGATAGTCGGCGCCATACCCCTCGTTTTTCATGAGTTTGGTGGGAGCATTGCGCAAATGGAGTGGAACACTCCTCTCCTGCATAGCTTTTGCATCACTCATCGCCTCGTTGATGCCCTGATAACTTGCGTTTGATTTTGGCGCAGAAGCCAGATAGGTGACGCCCTGAGCAAGATTGATGCGCGCTTCTGGCATGCCTATCATGGCAACGGCCTGAAAGACTGAGATTGCAAGGGTTATGGCGTAGGGATCAGCGTTGCCAATATCTTCGCTTGCAAAAATAACCATTCTCCGGGCGATGAATTTCGGATCTTCCCCTCCTTCTATCATACGGGCAAGCCAGAAGAGCGCAGCATCAGGATCGGAGCCCCGCATGGATTTGATAAAGGCGGAGATGGTGTCGTAATGGTTTTCGCCCCCTTTGTCGTAGATGGGCGCCTTATGCTGCAGGGCAGCTTCGAAGTGTTCCCTTTTCAGCACTCTCCGAGCTGGATCGTTCGGGAGAAGTGAGATGGCCGCCTCCAACGCGTTCAGCGCCTTGCGGGCATCCCCTCCTGAAAACTGCAGGAGAAATTCGATGTCGGTTACCTCAACGGGATGTTCCCGGAAGAGAGCATCCTCTTTGAGCGCACGCTGTATCACCGCTTCAATGTGGTCAGGGGTGAGTGGCTTGAGTATATAAACCTGCATTCGGCTCAGAAGTGCTCCGTTGACCTCAAAGGAGGGGTTTTCGGTAGTGGCTCCTATGAGGATAATAAGCCCTAGTTCAATGGCATGGAGGAGAGTGTCTTGCTGGGCTTTGTTAAAGCGGTGAATTTCGTCGATAAAGAGGATGCTTCGCTGGCCTCGGAGTTTTGCTTTTTCGGCGTTATCAAGGGCTTTACGAACATCCTTCACACCAGAATCAATGGCGGAGAGCTGCTCAAAATGGCAGTTCAGTGATGCGGCGCAGAGTACGGCAAGAGTGGTTTTGCCTGAACCGGGTGGGCCCCAGAAAATCATGGAAGGCATCTGTCCACTGGCTATAAAGTTACGAAGCGGCCCATTTTGGCCGACAAGATGCTCCTGTCCGGCAATATCATTGATGCTATGCGGACGCACCCGTTCCGCAAGGGGCTGAAAAGAGTCTCTTGTTTCTGGAGTGTAAAAAAAGCCGAAAAGATCCGGCTGAATGTTGTCGCTGGGTATCATCAAAATCCATTCTGCTGAAGCCACTCTTCGGTGACTGTTAACGTTGTGTTGCCTGGTGCTGGGGCTTTTGCAAACTGGCGAGCCACATATTTGCCGAGGATGTCAAACTCCAGGTTCACCCTGCTTCCTGTTTTGAGATTATTGATGGTGGTATGTGCAAAGGTAAAGGGAATAATCGCTACGGCAAAGAGCTCTGATTCAAGTTTCGCGACGGTAAGGCTGATACCGTCGACGGTAATTGACCCGGCTGACACAATGAGGTGGCTGAATTCTCCGGGAAAGGCTATCCAGAGTTCGCGACTGGAACTGAGTTCCCTGATACGCTGGATTGTTGCAGGACAATCGACATGGCCGAGCACAAAATGACCTCCGAGGCGGTCAATGGGACGAAGAGCCCGTTCCAGGTTCACCAGTGATCCGTCCTGAAGATCGCCAAGTGTTGTTTTGGCAAGCGTCTCTTCGACAGTATCAACGTTGAACCACCCCTCTCCATGAGAGACAACGGTCTGGCAAACGCCGTTGATACTGACGCTCTCATCTGCCGACAGATTGCTGAACTCTTCCGGGTTGATGTATTGCACTCTGAGGCTGAGAGCACCCTGCCGCCGTGTTACTCCCCCTACCCGACCAACACTCTTGATTATTCCAGTAAACATTGTTGCGTTTTTCTATTTCACCAAGGCTCACGCTCTACACTGCCTGCCGCTCCACTGTAGGCTTGTACCCAGACAAGTAAAGGCGCTTCATGATTATGCTTCAATATATCTCCATTACTTCCAGAGCGCAAACCAATTGGAGAGGAACTTAAAAACAATGGGAAATGCAAAAAAAGAGCCGACAACGGGTGTCGGCTCTTTTTTAATACAGAAGGTTGCAGCTTTGAGAGGAGACTTATGCGAGCGCCTTAAGGGCTGCGCTGTAATCTGGTTCCTGTACAATTTCAGGCACTTGTTCGGTATGACGGACAACTCCTTCGGCATCAATAACGACAATGGCACGAGAGAGAAGCCCCTTGAGAGGACCGTTGGCAATGGTCACTCCGTAGTGAATCCCAAACTCAGGAGAACGGAAGGTGGAGAGTGAAACTACGTTTTTAAGCCCTTCAACTTCACAAAAACGACTGTGCGCAAAGGGAAGATCAGCAGAGATGCAGAGGACAACAGTGTTGTCGAGCGATGATGCCTCCTGGTTAAAGCGTCTGACTGAGGCTGCGCATACAGGTGTATCAAGACTTGGAAAGATGTTGAGAACCATTCTCTTTCCTGCGAAATCCGCAGGTCCTGCCTCAGAGAGATCGGTTTTAACGAGACAGAAAAAAGTTGCTTCGGAACCCTTGACGGGAAGAGTCCCGACCGTTTCAAATTGATTGCCCTTCAAAGTGATCTGTGCCATAAAAATAATGTTTATGATTGTAAAGGATTTTGTTGACGAAAGATCTTACAGAACATTACACGTTTACTCTGCAAAAGAAAAATGTTAATCTAAATTGGGGCGAATGCGTTCACATCATGCTTAATTCCTCTGACTACGATCCCTGGCGAAACTGAAGCGCCCTGCCCCCAAAAAGAAAACCGCAAGCGACCCGCAGAGATAAAGAATTTGCAACTCAAGAGCATATCCACCATGTTCATTTAACGAGAAGAGATCTTTGGAGTGAACGAGATAAATCGCCATAACCATGACAAAACCCTGTGTCAGCGCAGCGGGACGGGTATATATACCAAGAACCATGAGTAATGGCGCAAGAATCTCCCCAACAAGAATACCATGTGAAAGATATCCGGGCAGCCTCGATTTAAGAAGCATGGTCTCAACAAACCCATATCCATGCTGAAGCTTGTTGAACCCATGAAAAAACATCGAAAGACCAAGAGGAACACGCAAAAAAAACCTGCCAATATCACCATTGTTGACAAAGCGTTCAATCAGCGCATACCTTTTCCTTGAAAAACGTTTTGCCATTATTAACCAATGGTTTGGTTCTCGCTAAACCTGATTGTCTGGTGCCGCTAACAGCTTAATGTAGGCCTCCAACTGCATATCAAACCCAAAGAAGTGGGGCGGTTCGAAGCGCAAATTGATTGCCTTGTCTGGCATACTGATTCCAAGAGGGGCAAAAGCACTCAATGCATCAGCTCCAAAAAGTTTTGGTGCAATAAACATAGTAATTTTATCAGCAAGTCCCGCACGAATAAACGAGGCCGAGAGTCGGCTGCCTCCTTCGACCATCACTGAGAGGATATTCCGTTTATGCAGCTCCTGAAGCACCTGGCGAAGGTCGAGTAGGCCTTCATGCTCATCAACAAACTGTACAGTCACTCCTTGTTGATGAAACTGCTCTACCTTGGGTGATCGTTCCCATAATGACGACGCAAAGAGTAAGGTAGATGCTTCTGTATCGAAAATTTTGGCTTCGGATGGAAGGCTGAGACAACGATCGAGCACGACACGAAGAGGATTTCGACCGGCACAGTGCCTGACTGTGAGGTGAGCATCGTCAGCCCTTACGGTGGCCTCACCAATCAGAACGGCATCGTATATGCTGCGAAGACGGTGCACTTCGCACCTTGACTCCTCTCCGGTGATCCAGTGGGATGCACCAAGAGATGTTGCAATTTTGCCATCGAGGGTCTGTGCCAGCTTTATGTTAACAAAAGGGAGTCCTGCGGTATGACTTTTTATGAATGCCTCATTGCTCTTCCGGCATTCAACTTCTAGCACTCCTTCGGTAACAGTAACTCCGGCAGCCATGAGTTTTGCAACACCTTTTCCTGAAACTTCAGCATAGGGATCACGACAGCCGATGACGACGCGGGGGATACCCTTTTCGATGATAAGATCGCTGCATGGTGGAGTTTTGCCAAAATGAGCACAAGGTTCAAGCGTGACGTAGAGCGTTGCATGCCGAAGCTTTTGTTCGTCGGCAATGGATCCAATGGCCTCAACTTCAGCATGCGGCCCACCAAAACGGTGATGGAAGCCCTCACCTATAATCTCTCCATTGCAGACAAGCACAGCCCCAACCAAAGGATTGGGACTCACTCGTCCGGATCCCAGCAGGGCAAGCTCAAGGCTGCGTCTCATAAAGTGATCGTCATCGAGGAGTGGCATTGTTAACTTCTACCTGTTAGCGTCAATGGTTACCTGTCGCAACTGAATACCAGAGAGGTTTACAAGCTCTGCTATATGCTCAATCTTATAGGGTTTAGCGTAGTAGATGGTTTTAATTCCAACGTTGATGAGTACTTTGAGACAGTGAATGCAGGGACTGGCTGTAATATAGATGTCTGAATCTCTGATTGATACACCATGTTTTGCGGCTTGGGCAATAGCATTGATTTCAGCATGAATGGTGTTAACACAGTTCTCTTCAATGGTGCCATCAGGGTGAATACTTTTGTATATGCGGCATGAACTGCCATTATCGTTGCAATGAGGCAGACCGGAAGGGGCTCCATTATAGCCAGTCGAAAGAATATTGTTATCCCGGACAATGACCGCACCTATATGACCGCGTGTACAGGTCGCCCTGCGGGATATCAGATGAGCCACACTCATAAAATATTCTTGCCAGCTCAACCGTTCTTCCCGAGTTGGAACCCTCTCTGAACCTGAACAACACCCTCCGCTCTTTTCCTCCATCACATCCCTCTCATATAATAATGTTATTGGATTTTCTGCTTCCCGAGATAGAGTGATTTGTCAACTTTTGAAAAAAAGTCCTGGTAGTATCGATCATCATCAATCTGATTGACACGCATCACTCCCCCTCTGTTATTAAGCAGCTTGTATCTGAAGTTGATACGCACCCTGACCTGTTTTCCAAATTCACTGATATTCGCCGAAGCTTCAGTAATGCTGTTTTTTTTATATTCAGGACGATCGGTAAAGGCTCTGGCAAAAAAAGATTCAGTTGGGTTTTCAACGTCAAGCTCCTTTTGGGCGGTCAAAAGCCCCAAATCCACATTGGCTTGCTGAACGATAAAATTATCATCCTGCAGGCTGTTCATGACAGCTTTCATCACCAGTTTCATGTCGCTGACATCGTAAAGACGTGACTGTGATTCACGCACTTGCAGTTGGGTCTTCTGTACGACTGGCAGTGATGTTTCACATGCACAAAGGGTTAGTGATATCACCAAAACGGATGCAAGTATCGGATGCTTCATGCTAACCCCTTAGAATTTACTGCTGTGGTATGAATAGTCGGTGACAACTCCTTTAGTGAATTTTATAATCACCGTCAAGGTTTTTTGTGATGACGCAACCGCTCCGGCATTTCGTGAGCCAAGAAGTATTGAGAGAATTCCGTTATTGCCTGAGGAGTAGGCCGCTTCAGTAGCAATCCTGTCGTAAATCCAGCTCTCTTTTCCATCAAGGTCTCTGGCGGCGATATTGGGCGAGCCGAGCACATCAGCAACTGCAGCCTGGGTCATCCCCTTGCGTATTTCTCTCTGAACGGTACCAGCAGTCAACCCTGTTACGGATTGTGGAGGTAATTGTGCGGCATGGTCGGCAGCGCTCATACAGCCACAGAGAGAGACTGCCATAACAAGAGTTGTGATAGATGTTTTCATTGGTTCCGTATGTTTCAATAATTGTAAAAAATCTAAAGGAAACAATGCATTTGACCGTTTAATAGAAATTTAAAGTTTGGTGATCGTTATGCGGGAACTGCCATGCGGACTAAATAGTTGAATTCAGGATGGTAATAAGACCTTTTTATGCAGCGGAAGGGCTCGGTACGTATATTCATGCGTAAATCCTCTAAAACCTTTTATTTAAACACGATGTTGTAATAAATGATTCTTGCTCTCTCCACACTTTATCTCACTGGAGAGGCCACCAAAAAAGGTGGTAAATCAAAGTGCTCAACCCATCTCCCGGGTATCAAGAAATACAAAATAATTTTTTTATCCAAGTCCTAATTCCGGGGAAGTGATGATAACCCTGAATGTTGTTGCTTTTTTAGCAGCCACATCAAGGTCGAAAGGTACTCCCTTATTCGTTATACCAATAATGCAGTAGATCACGGCCGTAGCCACAGCAAGCGGACCAAAGTCCGCCATCAAGACACTGACTCTGGATAGTTTCCGTTATCGGTGTATTATTTAATTAAGCGAATCAAAAATCACCCGGCAACAGTACGATCAAACTTAATAAGTAAATAATGATGAATTTTTACTTATCAGCGGGACGAGAAAAAACTCTAAGGATTTCTCTTTAGAGGAATTTTGTTTATTTCTAAAGCTTTAGTATTATTGAACAGGATCAACAAAGGTAGGAAAATCCCCAGTAAAGGGACTTGGTTTTGGTTAAAAATGAAGTTCATTAGCTGTATGATGGGGGTGAGAGAGTTCTTTTCACATCATGTGTGGTTACATGTGCATGCAAGGTGAGTTGTCATGGAAATTGTTCTGGCTTCGCAACATGAGTAACTGATAAAAAGACGCAAGGCCGCGAATTTTAATACACCGCTAAATTCTGCGAAGAACAATGAAAACAAGCAATAAATATTTTTTTATCGCGATAGCGGGGATAGCCGTTCTGACTGAACCCGTAATAAGTCATGCCGTTACACACAAAAAATCAAAGACGCAGCAGTCAAAAGCTCAAACCAAGAATAGTACATCAGTTAAAATTTCGATGGATTCATTCCGGGAAGGAACTCTTGACAAGGAGGCGAGCCTTAAACTTGCTGCAACCTGCTTTGCTGCCAAGCAGTATAATGATGGAGAAGAGGTGGTCGACACACTCCTTGAGTTATACCCGAATGATGAATTAATTCTCAACAAAGTTATTGATTTATTTCTTTCAGCGCAAAATGCTGAGAAGACCCTTCCATTGTTTGACCAATTGCTCAAATTTGATCAGAAGAACACGCAATTAACCACGAAGGCTGCAAGAGCCTATTCGTGGACAGGACGTTGGGAAGCCGCACTTAAACTTCTTGATAGTGTTGTAAATGCTGGTGATACCAGCGATGCCATCCAGCGGGAATATGCCGATGTGCTCTACAACAATAAACAATATGCAAAAGCAACTGCACGCTATCAGAAGATTTTTGAAGCCAATAAGCAGAAGGATTATGCTATTGCCTTCACCTATAAACTTGCGGCAGCAAAAGAGTATGCAGAGGCAGGAAAACTGCTGAGTTCTATTGAAAAGCAATATCCCAAGGATCCTTCAGTACTTGAAACAAAAGCAAATCTTGCATTGGGAAGACAGGACTTTTCAGAAGCTCTAAAGATATGTGAGGAGTTGATCAAACGCTCCCCCAAAAATCGTACTAATCAGACTGCTTTATTGATAAAAGCTGAGATATCAAGCTGGGAGAAGGATTATGAGACCTCACTTGAGAGTTACGACAAATTGATTAAACGGGACAATGTTAATAAAAACGACTTTTTTCAGCTAAAAGCTTATCGCGAAAAAGGCCGTGTACTTGGATGGATGGCAAAGTATGGTCGTGCAACTGCGGTTTATGACGAAGCAATTCGGGCATATCCGCAAAGCGAAGGGCTCATGGCTGAAGCGAACGCCAAGAAAAATTATTACCGCAATTCCTATCGACCAGCAGTTAATGCATATAAAAAGTGGCTTACCATTGATCCAAACGAAGCTGAAGCTCTTTTTGACCTTGGTCAGCTCTACATGCAAAATTCAAAATGGAGCGATGCGAGTCAAACGTATGAACAGATGCTGACGATGATGCCTGAACATCGACAGGCTGCATTGGCAAAACAAAAAACCAACATCCTCTCCTCCATGAAGCTCCTGCAAAGCGGAGCGGAATACTTCAATGTTAAAAGTGAATGGAAAAGCATCAACTTCAGCTCTACTGGACTTTATACATCTCTCTCCTATCCATTTCAGGATAACCTCTCAGGGTTTCTGCAATTGGAAAGTAAGTCATTCCAATTTGAAAATTCCAAAGGAAGTATCGGACAGAATAATATAATGACGGGCTTTGAGTACCGAAACCTGCCAGATATTCTTGTTCGAGGAGCTTATGGCTATCATGCAAACACTCAGAATGTGCAGAACAGTCATACAGGATTTTTTGAAACCCAGAGCGAACCATTGAACAATATTCATCTCGGACTTGCGTTTCGCCGTGAAGAGGTCACTGATAACATAGACACATTTCGTGACCACCTCCAGAGAAGTAGATGGCAAAGCCGCTTGATCTATGATGGTTACCGAAACTGGAATGCTGGTCTGGATTACGATGTGGCGAACTATTCTGATGGAAACAGCAGCTCGACAACCGGTGGGGATTTGACGGCTCATCTTCTTTTTGGACAAAAGCGCCTTAACCTTACCTATCGCTTGCAGAACTATGGATTCTCTGACGTATCTGATCATAAATATTGGACACCATCATCGTTCACAACCCATGCATTAGGCCTGGAATTACGCAATTATTTTAATGACGAGCTTTTTCAGGGTGTAAATGAAACCTATTACACCACTTCATACAAAATAATTGCTGAGCCCGAGAGTAATGTTTCGCACCAGATTCGCGCTACATTATACCATGACTGGAGTAACCGCTTTTCTACATCGATTGAGGGCCAGTACTCATGGGCGACAAAAGCTTTCTACGAAGACAAGCTTCTTAAAACCGATATTCGGTGGTTTTTTTAAATCGTGCTCTTATAACTTCCACAAAATATGCGTGATAAGAAAAATTCCTGGTTTCTGATAGCACAGGTAGTTTTAATCCTGGTTCTGCTAACCATCTATATTGGTGTTAGGGTTTATTACATTGTGATTGCACCGTTCACGACATTTGAACTATTGTTCAGTTTGATGTTTTTCGTTGCGGAAACATTTATTCTGTTTCATTCATTTTTCTTTTTTGTGGACGTTCTTCGTGAAAATTTACGACCAATCGTGCCACTGCAGAAGGCACCTGACAAGGATGCATCTGTCGCGATTCTGATACCTGCGCGACACGAATCAAAGGAGATTGTCGAAACAACACTTTTGACATGCAAAAATATTGCTTATGAGAACAAAAATGTCTATCTGCTTGATGACTCGACCATTGAAAGTTACAAGCGTGAGGCAAGGGAACTTTCAGAAAAATTGGGGGTAAACCTCTTTACCCGCAGTAACAATCGTGGGGCAAAGGCGGGTATGATCAATGAAGTACTGAAAACTTTATCTGAGAAATATGTTGCTATTTTCGATGCGGATCAGAACCCCATGCCAGTTTTTTTAAAAACACTGGTGCCTTTTCTTGAAGCTGATGACCGTCTTGCCTTTGTGCAGACCCCTCAGTTCTATTCCAATGGTGACAGTAGTACTGTTGCTATGATAGCCCATAATCAGCAGGCTATATTTTATGAATATATCTGTCTGGGGAAAACGATAAATAAGGCAATGTTCTGTTGTGGAACAAATGTTGTTTTCCGTCGTGCAGCTCTTACTGATGTTGGAAATTTTGATGAATCAACAGTCACTGAGGATATTGCAACCTCCCTGAAGCTCCATACGAAAAGCTGGAAATCATTTTTTATTCATAAAGCTTATACGTTTGGTATGGCGCCTGAAGATTTAGCCGCATATTTTACGCAACAGAACCGTTGGGCATTAGGGACGTCACAGCTTTTCCGTAAATTGGTCAAAACCTTTTTCACTGATATAAAGTCGCTACGCCCAGAACAATGGCTTGAATATTTCATATCCACAACCTATTATTTTATCGGGATAGCATATTTTGTGCTGATGGCAGGTCCAATCATGTATATCTTTCTCGATATCAACTCCTATAACATTGATTCATTTATATATTCGATAACATTTATTCCATTTTTCATACTCTCAAATTCAGTTTTTTATGGAAGTATGGTTAAGAAAAAATATAAGCTCAGCAATATGATCAAGGTACAGATGCTGACAGCTCTTTCAATGCCTGTTTATTTAAGCGCATCGATAGTTGGCGTACTGAATATGAGCAAGAAAGGGTTTCAGGTCACGCCTAAGGGTAATTCCAACAATGTTCCATGGAAAAGCCTATGGCCACAGTTACTCCTGATATTTGTTGTATTTATAACGTTTGCGTGGGGGTCCGTGAGACTTTTTATAAATGATGGTGTTCAAAGTATACTTGCGATAAATGTCTTCTGGATGGGCTTTCAGCTTATTTTATTAAGTGGACTTTTTCATTTCAACAGAAAATGAACAGGTTGGTATTGTTGTTCTCGATTTTAGTTGTTCCATTACTTACAATAAACTGCTCATTTATTCCTCAGAATTCTGAGGAAATTGCACAAGGCTCATGGTCACACTATAAACAGACATTTATTCATGAAGGAAGGGTTTTTCGCCCAAAGAATAACAACGATACTGTTTCAGAAGGTCAGGCATATGGGATGCTTCGTGCTGTGCTCATGAATGACCATAAAATTTTTGATGAGTGTCTTGTTTGGACGGAAGATAAACTCTCACGCAAGAAATCTGATGGCGACAGATTGTTAGCTTGGCACTACGAAAATGGAACTGTTAGCGATACAAAGGCAGCATCGGACGCTGATATAGATTATGCATATAGCCTTATTCTTGCGTATAGAAAATGGAATGACGAAAGCTATTTGACGCTCGCAAATGAAGTGCTAAAATCTATACTTGAGCATGAAACATCCGTCATCAACGACAAGCTTTATTTGCTTCCATGGCCAAAGCAGAATAACAGCTCGGATGAATTTGTTGCTCTAAACCCTTCTTACTATGCGCCCTCTCATTTCAAACTTTTTTTTGAGGTCAGTGGCGACAAACGATGGCTTGAACTTGTAGATTCGACATACTACATCTTGGGCAGGCTTCTTGATATGGCAGGTGATTTAAAAGAAGGACACCTGGTTCCCGACTGGATTACTATAGACTCCAAAGGCAATATAAGTGAACTACCAGGAAAACCCATAGTTTATGGATGGGATGCGGTAAGAATTCCATTAAGGATTGCTGCTGATTACTACTTGTATGGGGATAGCCGCGCTTTGGGTGTGCTTCGTTTGTTTTCAGCCTATTTTGAAAAGGAGTACAGTAAAGCATCAACAGGTGATACCTATGAGAATGCTCTATTCTACAGTGCAGCTTACGCAGCAACAGAAACTACTGGCTCACCTGTCTCGACAGCAATACTTAAGCGGTTGCGGAAATGTATTCGGAAAAACAAAGTGGGATTTTATTACAATGACAATAACGACTATTACATCAACAGTATCTCCTGGTTGCCAGAATATTACAACATGATAAAAGCAACAGGTAAACTTCAGCATTCACCGCTCCGTTCAGAAAATATGCAGTAATCGATAATTCATAATCCTCTTCTTATAATATCTCAATGCGCCAATCAGAACTTTTATCGGGAAAAGTTGGTTGTACCCTTATAGATTCTGTGGTTTTCGGAGAGGTCAGCGTTTGAGGAGAATTAATATTTACTCTTTTTATTGTGACTTTGTGCACCAAGTTTAAGTTTTTGGAGGAACTATGTCAGAAGAACAAGCAAAAGGCTTTATTGAAAAATTGAAAAGTGACGCAAAAGTGAGGGAGAGATTTCTTGCGTTCATCAGGAAGGAAGGTTTTTCGTGTACGTTAGAGGAATTCACTAATGCGAAATGGGAAAACTTGATTGCCCTTCACTATTCAGAAGATTTACCTGATACCCCCAATCTACCTGCATCTGAACATTGGGTATGATGTGAAGGGTACTGCTAAATCTTTCTTCGTTAAGAGAGCAGATATGCTTCTTTATTGGAGTTGATGGTTTTAGTGCATATTTCAGTGCTGATGGCGTGACAACACCGAGTTGGCATCAAGCAGAAAGTTTTTCAAAGTGAAACTGATGAGAATTCATCTTTAATCCTTTTTACTGGTAGGCTGTTTGGAATATGAAGAAAAATTCATATTTTTTACCGGATTACGTAGCGTTATCCAAGACTTCCTCACTGTTTTCGGCTCCGCCATTTTTCTAAAGTATTTCAACCATGATTGAAAAAAAAGAATTACTAAAAAAGATAAGTGCAATTGAGCAAAGCGAGGAATCTGTTATTGCAATTTATTCAAATCATATCCAGAATGTACTGAGATATTCGACTCTTGACGAAAAAGTGCAGTCAAGAATTCTTGCTATGTTGCAGAAGCTGGATGTTGATATGCAAACACAAAAATCCTACACAAAAGCTCTTATTGAATCCATAGAAAAAAACTCAAAAGATGTTTATTAATAAGGATTTACTCGATTTTTTTGCTTCCATGGCGGAGATAAAAAAGCAAAAAAGAGATGTTTTCAATACTCTTGCCGAAGACGTCGACGATCCAGATATAAGGGAAAGACTACTCCAAATAAGTAGCAACGAACAAAAGCACGTTGATCAACTCCTGCAAAGCATGGAGCTTGTTAATGGAGGGCCATACCATGATTATAGTCCTCGCGTTCAACCCCAACAACCGTCGAATCCGCTTCAATTACATCCGGTTGTTGAAGAGGCCGTTGATCACGATTCTGAAGGTGACAAAAACGAATCAACGTCACAGACGCAGTTGCCAAGCATAAAGGTAAGTGAGGAGATTCCTTTTAATACAATTGAATCTGTACCAGTTTTAACTGAAGCTGAAGCTGAAACTGGCGATGAAGAGGGTGCCATGGATAGCGAGCAACCAGACTCCGCTCCAGATACATTTCTTGGCACGGAGAGTATCCAAATACCACAAGTAGCTCTGATTTGCCAGAATATTGGCCCTATAGAGCATTCACAACTCAACGACCCAGTAAGTGATCTTCAACCACCCTCGCCGCAAAATCTTTACAGCATGAACACTTTAAAACATCCGCTCGCTGAGGTCTTTGGCTTTACTACAACAGACCTATCCTCAAAGGCACAACGGTACCGCTCAAACAGACATTGCCCTTTCAATAACAGGGTTCCCAACTGTACCAATGAGCATTCTAAAAATCCTCTTGGGGTATGCAGTATTTTGCATGACAATAAACCGGTTATAACATGCCCTGTCCGTTTTCGTGAAGAGTGGCTGATCACGGATGATGCCGCATCATTCTTTTTTGAAGAGGGTGTTCGTTGGAGCTCTTTAACAGAAGTCAAACTAAAAGATGCATACGGACAGTCTGCTGGCAATATTGATGTGGTCTTGGTCGCTTATGACGAAGCAGGCAAAATGGTAGATTTTGGTGCGATTGATATTCAAACCGCCTTCATCTCTGGTGATGCCCGTGATCCTTTTGACTTTTACATGAAGGATCCAAAGGCAAACTCCTTGATGGACTGGTCAGCACAGTCGAACTACCCTCAGCCCGATTATGTTTCAGCCATAAGGCAAAGCCTTGTTCCTCAACTTATATTCAAGGGCTCTATACTCAATTCATGGAAAAAGAAGATGGCTGTTGCTATTGACAGGAGCTATTTCGAAACGCTTACGAATCTGGTAGCAGTTGAAAAAGAGGAAGCTGAGATTGCCTGGTTTATTTATGATCTTGAGCAGGTAGCCAGCGGAGAAAAAGAACATTATGAGCTCAGAAGAGCTAACGTTGTCTATACAAAATTCCAGCAAACACTTTCTGCTTTATCAGCTTCATATCCTGATAATATAGAACACTTTATGAAATTGCTTCCTGAACTTGCTGACAGATAAAGAGCTCTTACCAAGGCTTTACCTACTCGACGACACACAAAGAGACCCTTTTGTAGCCTTAATTAGTTAAGGTTTCAAAAGGGTTTTGCAATTACTGTTTCCGTGCATCTGCTACAGATGACAGCACTATTATTTCGTCAATTCAGCAAAAAATTGCGTTATACGCTCTATTTCATCCATCCCAAGCCTGAACTCCGCAGCCCCGATAATACCTTCAACCTGTGCCGCATTTCGTCCCCCAACAATTGCTCCGGTAACGGCTGGATGACGCAGGGTCCATGCAATGGCAACCTCCCCTGCTGAACGCCCGTATGGTGCACCTATCTGCTTGAGCAATTCGACCAGTTCGAGATTGGCTGAAAGACGTGGTTCCTGAAACTCCTTGTTATTTCTGCGCCAGTCATCTGCTGAAAAATTTGCGGCCCGTTCCCGTGTCATTGCGCCGCTCAACATACCAGAGAGCATTGGAGAATAGACAATAACACCGATGTTCTGCTCCAGACAAAATGGAAGGAGGGTCTGTTCAATCGCCGGTCGAAGCATGGAGTAGGGTGGCTGAAGGGTGGCAACCGGTGCAATCGGGATAATCCGTCGCAGTTGATCAACACTGAAATTCGAAACCCCGATATGGCGTACCAGCCCTTCCTCCTTGAGGCGGGCCATCTCCTGCCAGCCCTCTTCAAGGTCAGCTTCAGGGTTTGGCCAGTGAATCTGATAGAGATCGATTGCATCAACGTTGAGGCGCTTCAGGCTTGCTTCGCACTCACGCCTTATGGAATCAGCCTTGAGACTGTTGCCCATCTGGCGACAGGCATCCCACACCAGCGAACATTTCGTGAATATCCAGGGCCTGTCCTTCATCCCGGCAACGGCCTTCGCCACCAGCTCCTCCGAGTGGCCAAGCCCGTAGACCGCAGCCGTATCTATCCAGTTTATGCCAAGCTCAACGGCTCGTTCAATGGCAGCAATCGCATCACCATCATCCTGCGATCCCCAGCCAAATTGCCAATTATCACCACCAATCGCCCAGCTTCCGAAGCCGACAGGGGTAATTTGCATACCTGTATTTCCAAGCTCTCTTTTCTGCATTATCGTTCCTTGTGTTTACTATTGTTTTATTCCTCGATATCATTGCTGTATAATAAATCAGTACTCAAGATTTATGGTGATCATCCTGATCGCATTGTTACATTATGCTGCCACCGTTTTTTCATAAAATGGAGAGGGGATTCTCGGGTAGACTCGATAGACATGGCGGAAAATCTCCTCCGACCTCCCCTTCACCACCTCTTCGGTGTAACTCTCCACAGGCAGACCTGTAGCCTCACTCCAGAGAAAATCATGAATTGCCGAACGCACCGCATCGCGGGTTGACTCCTTCTCCTGCCAGTGGTCGATCCTGAGCTTTTCGGCCTTCAGGGTTTCAAGTAACCCTTTCGCCACCTTTTTGATGCGACCTCTCTCCTGCGGGGTCAGCTCCTGCTTCTTCAGGAGGTCAAAAATAGCGAGCGACTCCTCGTCAAGCCCTTCGCGCAAGGCCCGGCTCTCCTCCTCATCAAGCTCCTGCACCAGACGCACCAGCTCTTCAAAGGTCTTCTCAATTGAAGGACGATCTTTCTCCCTGTTGTAAGCTTCAACAATCTCCTCATAATGGCGCTGAAAGTTGGTACGCAGAGGGTTCCGCTCCATCATTCGCCGCAGTTTGTTGTCAATTGCCTGACTGAGATTCTGTGCGGCAGTGCGTTTGACCCGGCTCCGCTCAAACTCCCGACGAAGCCGCTCGAAATTAATCTTGCTGATATCGAATGGCTCCGATGCTTCTGAAAGCTGTGAGGGTATCACCTCAATGGCCGCATCAACAAGATGGTGGAACTGCCGGATGATGTCGGTGATATCGGCCTGCTCACGATCCTCCTGCAAGCTCCTGTAGACCATGGTGATGGCAGGATAATCGGCCCGCACTCCCTTGACTCCCTCAATATTGATACAAGCCTTGAACTTTTTGAACAGCTCCCGGCACATCACCTCAAAACGCTTGCGGCTCTCATCGTTCTCGTTAACCGCCTCCTTGGCTGCAAGAATGGCAGCATTGCGCTCAAAACCGCTTCTGTTGATAATTTCGTCGAGAGAGGCGCCGCGCCCGACAAGGAACGAACGGATAACCGTCAAGGTCGCAACAAGATCAGCAAGTAGCTCCTCATTCGGTCTGGCAGGATCGCTCTCTCTCCCCTCATGGCCATCGTCGCCCACACCGGCAAAGGTGGCCAGCGCATGGCGCAGATGACGGAGAATGCCGCAATAGTCGACAATCAGGCCGTTGTTCTTCCCCGCATTGACCCGGTTGGCCCGCGCAATGGCCTGCATCAGCGTATGCGCCTTGAGCGGCTTGTCGAGATAGATGGTTGCCAAACTTGGCACATCAAAGCCGGTCAGCCACATCGCACAGACAAAAACGATGCGGAAAGGGTGCTCATCCTCCTTGAAGGCATCGTCGAGAGCCATCCGCTGCATGTTGCGAAAACGGGGCTTCGTCTTCATCGAATCCGGCAGCTCCATACCCTCCTTGATGAGCCGCCGGTGGGGCAGAATATCGAGATCCCACTTGCGGAATTTCTCCACCTCGCCCTGCTCTTCACTCACCACAACCGCCATGAGGGTTTCGCGCATCCAGGCAATCTTCCTTTGACGCTGAATCTCCTCCTGCTCGTCGGCAAGCGCAGGCAGCTCACGCTCAAGCTCCCCGATCCGCTCCTGCCAGTAAAACTCAATCAGCAGATACATGCGGACACAGGTGATCTTGTCGATACAGACCATCATCGCCTTGCCCGACTCCCATCCGTTGGAATAGTGGTGCACAAAATCACGAGCAATCTGATTGATGCGCTTTTCAGCCGTGATGATGTGATAATCGCGCCGAAGAGCCTGCTCAAGCTTCTCGGCAATGTGCTCATTCAGGTCGCCCAGCGCTATACCCAGCTTCTCACCACGGGCATCGTAGTAGATCGGCACCGTCGCCTTGTCGTCCACTGCCCGCTGAAAATCGTAGGTCGAAACATAGTCGCCAAAAACACGTCGGGTAATTTCGTCATCCTTGAAGAGCGGCGTGCCGGTAAAGCCGATAAAACTGGCATTCGGCAGCGCATTGCGCATATTGAGCGCCAGCATCCCATACTGCGTCCGGTGCGCCTCATCGGTGATGACAATAATGTCGTCCCTGCTGGTATAGCTCTCCTCCGGCTTCACCTCCACATTGAACTTCTGGATCAGCGAAAAAACATACTTCTTGTGCTGCCCAAGCAAGTCGCAAAGATGCTGCCCGCTCGATGCACGGCACGGGTCGCGGTCGTTATCCACCACACCGCAACCGGCAAAGCTCTTGTAAATCTGCGTATCGAGATCGTCGCGGTCGGTGAGAATCAGGAAGGTGAAGTTACCGCCAAGCTTGCGA
>CAIWUU010000022.1 GCA_903915955.1 uncultured Chlorobiaceae bacterium
CCGTGCATTTTTAGAACAGGACAAGCCCGATCAGCTCTATCTGGCAGCAGCTTGTGTTCATGTGATGAATTTGGCTCAGGCCAGGATATTACCATTAAAGAGCTGGCGCTGACCATCGCAAAGGTTATCGGCTACGAGGGCAGCATAGAATTTGACCCCGCGAAACCCGACGGGACTCCAAGAAAACTGATGGACAGTACCCGCCTCAACAACCTCGGCTGGAGAGCCAGTGTCTCACTTGAAGAGGGGCTTCGGCTTGCCTACAGCGATTTTTTACGAATGCTGAATGGATAAAAGGTGATGAGCGATAAATTGTCATTCTGAGCGAAGCGAAGAATCCAGTTTCAGGATGTGGGAAAAAGAAATAATGAATTAGCGTATTATTGTGGAGATGTTTTTCCATTATAACTAAAGAAATAATTATGGATAAGCTGTTAATAAATAAGGCAATGAAGATGCCGCCCATTCAACGGGTTGCATTGGCAGAGTTGCTTCTGGCAAGTATTGATTATGAAGAGGAAGAAATTTGCGATACTTGGATAAGTGAGGTCAATGAAAGGATAAACGCAGTAAATGAAGGTCGTTCGACACTTCTGGATTTTGATGCGTTATTCCAGTGAAGGTTAGAATTCATGAATTAGCCGCAAAAGAACAGCTTGATGCCGTTACGTGGTATAATCAACTGCAGCACGGACTTGGTAAGCGCTTTCAGGAGATGGTGGTTTTGCAAGTCGATAAAATCAGGAAAAATCCCGAATGGTTTCCCAGAGAAAGCAAAGAAATTTTCAAGGTTTATATCCCGAAATTCCCCTATAAAATTCTTTATTCGGTAGAAGAAGACTCGATCATTATTTGGGCAATAGCTCATATGCACAGAAAACCATGGTATTGGCAATCAAGAATGGGTGACGTAGGTGAATGAGTGCACTTGCGCCTTGAGTGATTGTTGCTTGGTCTTGGGCGACACAGTTGTAAACTCTGAGAGTCCATCATTATGAAATCAATTTTTTGAAAAACCATACCAACATCCAATGAAGGTTGCGCTTATAACCGGAATTACCGGCCAGGATGGATCGTATCTGGCTGAATTTCTTCTTGAAAAAGGCTACGAAGTACACGGTATAAAACGCCGTGCCAGTAGTCTGAATACGCAGCGGATAGATCATCTCTACCGTGATCGCCACGATATCGAAAAAGAGTCAGAACCCAGCACCCAGCATTCAGCATTCAGCACTCTATTTACATTACGGCGACTTGACCGACAGCAGTAACCTCACCCGCATTATTGCCGAAGTACAGCCTGATGAAGTCTATAATCTTGGTGCGCAAAGCCATGTTGCGGTCAGCTTTGAGTCACCTGAATATACCGCTGATGTTGATGGCATGGGCACGGTGCGCCTGCTCGATGAGTATTCCGGGGAAAGTGTGCCAGGTATTCCGGGCGAAAGTGTACCACCTATTCCGTGGCAAAGTGTGCCACTTTTTTCAGGCCAGATTTGTTGTTAG
>CAIWUU010000023.1 GCA_903915955.1 uncultured Chlorobiaceae bacterium
AACTGTAGTCGCGGTGCGCAATGCCGTTGACAATTGCTTCAGCAACGGCATCACGGGGAATTTCGTAGGTGACCGGTGCCTCATTGCTTAAAGCACGGGTACCTACAGCTCTGTTGAGCTTGCCCATCACAAAGTCTATGGCGGAATCGACCAGTTGAAAGAGGTCTCCTTTATACACCTGATAAGAGGGAATCGGTTTCCTCACCTGGGTTCCGTGAAAGTGGAGACATTTGACTTCGGATGAAAGCAGAAACCGCTGCGGTTGAACTCCAAAGAGTAGTATGGCCGCGTTACTCGGTCGATCATTGTCGAGTAGGTTGAGATGAACCAGTACGCTACGCATCGGTGTTCCCCGGCCATGTGTATAACCGCGTTCATGCACTGCCCGATCAAGAAATGTTGCCACCTTCTCTTCTGAAATATGGGTGAGTGCAGCTCCCCGGCAGGCTGATGCATCGAAAGGGCCTGTCGTAATCGCTCCCCATCATCCAAGATATTCTACCAGACTGGCGTAAACACCTGCGGTCAGTTCAGGGATAGTTGCAAACCGATGCCTGATGAGCTGGTCGCCTGCTTTGCGAATCAGCGCCTCCATTTTTGGATGGCGGCCAGATGCGTTCTCGCTTTTTACAAAGATGATTCGGGGTTTTGCAGCCTTGGTAGCGCGATCAAATTCCTCTTCTGTGGGCGAGATGCCTTCCAGCCCTTCGGAACCATAACTATCGCCGAATAGTCCGATAGAGAGATCACAACGATCCACCTCTTCAAGATAGACGTTGTCAGGTCGGCGGTCTAAGGCCGGTATATCTTCAAAAAGGAAAACGTCAGGCGTCTGGTAGATCACCCGAACAGCTCCGTCGGCAATGGGAATGACCGCGATAACCGTTGCAACCGCCGAAGGTTCAAGGCCTGTAAGCGAACTGCCCGACGTTATCTCGTCAATGCGCATTGGTCGTTTTTTGTGATATTCGGTCATGCTACAGAGTCTCTTTATTTACCGAATATTCATATCAAATAAAAGAGATGCGCGAGGTTACAAGAGAAAAATCACGCAGTGGTTGCAGGATATTTGTGTCAGCGCATGAGCGTCAGCGGAGAAGGAATAATGCAACTTTCCGGCATATTCTGCGGTTTGAAGCCGACAAAGAAAAAAACGGCGCAAAGTTCAACCAGATATTTTTCGGGATGCCCCCACAGGGAATACCTGCAAGCAGGATTGTGTCAGGTAATTTAGCCACAGCCTGTGGCAAAATTGAGGTTCTCACAGCAAGCGATGGAGAATTCAACCCTGAGAGATTCAACAGCGAGCTGACCAACACCCATCAAAGCACAACCGCGAAGTAACCAGGCTTACTCGGGCGAGCGAGTGTTAAACGGCATTGTATTCTTTTTTTGCATCATTTTCTCGTAGCCAGTCCGAAGCAAAAACTGAAAAATCGTTAAACGTAACTTCATCGATATCTAATCGGGCATTTCGGCAAATCTCAGGGAAATCATTACAAAACGATTGGTATCGCCGAGTAATATCGCGACCACCCGGTATTCTTCGACGTTCCGATGCGTCACTCAACCATGCCCGAATTAACCCAATAGCTATTAGCGGTTCGCCATCGTGTGATCGAATATCTTGTCCTGCAACATCTGATATAAATTGCTGATAGCGATATTGTTCCCGATCTAAAATCAAGCAGTTTTTGCGCCGTTGATCAGGCCCACCGTATCTCTTGGCGCCAAGAAATACACCAAGTTCTAACGGCATGTTAAAGCGCGGTAAATTATTATGCGCATCTAATTCTGTGCGGGAAATGTCGTGCACACCAAATTTACACTCGGCAACAATTCTCTGGATTTTATCGAAACGAACATTTCCACTATTGTTTTCCTCAAGTGCGCAACGAGGAATAAACCCGCAATCATATATAGCAAAAACAATTGCATTACGTATTGATTCGAATTCATCATCGAACGGGCAATTAATAAACACCGAAGAGTTGTACAAGGACGTTGCCATCTCACTTCCTGCCACTATCCATGTTACGGCTTACAATGGCTTTTTTCACGGCACTTTTTGCAGCAGCACGAGAAACCGAACCTGTTTTGGGTGCCACATGGACTTTCCGTGTTGCAACTGAACTTTTGGCGAGTGTTTTTGCGGCAGCCGACTTCTCCTTAGCACTGGATGACGTGGCAAGAGTTTTACCGGCCTTACTTGTGGCAGCTTTCGTCAGAACTTTAACACCAGGCATGTACGCTCCTTACATCAATGTTTCATTGTGCATAACATTCATTAAATCGATTCACCTGAACGGCAGATTTTTGAATCGTAATACATATAAATTCGTCAATCAAAAGATAGTTAATATACCACTAATTAAATACATAGAGGCGAATTACAATCTTATTTTAACCCATTCTTTCTGATTTTATATTGATCAGAGAAATAAACTTATTACCCTCCATCATAAGTGGTTGCCTTGTCAGAGTAACGGCACTTTGCAGTATAACACACAATTTCAGCTCATCAAAATACATCTACAAAAACAAATTCACTCCTGAACCTCCACCATGCGCTATCCCCTTCCTTCAGCAAGGTCTGCTAAACATAAGAGAGCGCTTTTTTGCTCTCCCCTATTTGGAAATGAGAACAATGTTTTCTCCTCAGGGTAATTGGCCAACAAGCTGTTGGCTTATTATATCTGTTTGATAATAAAAGAGATACCACTGTTTGACATATTTGATATTGCGTTGTTCACTCATACCCTAACTCCATCAAATACCCTGACAACTCAACACTTGCAGCATCCCGTTCTTTGAGAATACTGTGCAATGGCTGGTGATATTTCTCCCAGAGATTTTCGAGGCTTGAGCGGAGCACCCGGCTGTATTGGGCAAGGTACTCTTCAACCGTTGCGTAAAGCGTCCGTTCCCACCGCGCAAGAATGAGTTGCCTCGCTTCAGCGCTGTCAATCTTGTTGCGGGCCTCCTCAACCAGCTTCTCTTTGCGCTCTTTTATCTCTTTGATGATCTTCTTGCAGGCTTTCAGCTCC
>CAIWUU010000024.1 GCA_903915955.1 uncultured Chlorobiaceae bacterium
GGGATGAACTATTTCATGGAGATTGCCAAGCTGCGTGCCGCAAGGATGCTCTGGGCAAAAATTGTCAAACAGTTCAACCCGAAAAATCCAAAATCGCTGATGCTCCGCTCTCACTGCCAGACCTCCGGCTGGAGCCTCACCGAGCAGGATCCGTTCAACAATATCACCCGCACCTGCCTTGAGGCATTGGCGGCAACACTTGGCCATACCCAGTCGCTGCATACCAATGCCCTTGACGAAGCGATTGCACTCCCCACCCCCTTTTCAGCAAAAATTGCTCGCGATACCCAGCTCTATTTGCAGAAGGAGAGCGATATTACCAAAAGCATTGACCCATGGGCTGGCTCATCGTTTGTTGAGTACCTGACGGGAGAGCTTGCCGCAAAAGCGTGGAAGATTATCTGCGATATCGAAGAGGCTGGCGGCATGGTCAAAGCAATTGAGCAGGGGCTCCCCAAATTGCAGATTGAAGAGGCGGCAACCCGCAAGCAGGCACGCATTGACAGCGGCAAAGAGATTATTGTCGGTGTTAACGGCTACAAAACCAGCAGCAAAACCGACATCGAACTGCTTGAGGTGGACAATACCAAAGTTCTTGAACAACAGCTCCGGCAACTTTTAAAAATCAAGGCTGAGCGCAACAATGAGGCCTGTGCTGAAGCGCTTCGGGCCATTGAAGAGAGCGCCGCTTCAGGAGAGGGCAATCTGCTGGAGCTTGCCGTGGATGCCGCAAGAAAAAGAGCAACACTCGGTGAAATATCATCTGCCTGCGAAAAGACATTCGGTCGGTACCGTGCCATCACCAGACTCAACAGCAGTATCTATATGTCGCAGATGAAGGATAACACACTCTTTAAGGAGGCGCTGCAGCTTGCCGATACCTTTGCATCGCTTGATGGTCGTCGTCCGAGGATCATGGTCTCAAAAGTGGGACAGGATGGCCATGACCGTGGCGCAAAAGTTATTGCGGCAGGATTTGCCGATATTGGCTTTGATGTCGATATCAGCCCTCTCTTCCAGACTCCTGAAGAGGTGGTACAGCAGGCTCTCGACAACGATGTGCACCTCATCGGCATATCAAGCCTCGCCGCAGGTCACAAAACCCTGATTCCCAAAATCATTGATGAGCTGAAAGCCAACGGACGGGAGGATATTCTGGTCATTGCAGGCGGCATCATTCCTGAAAGAGATCACGCATTCCTCTATGAAAAGGGTGTCGCAGGCATTTTTGGCCCGGGAACCATCATTGCCGAGGCAGCGATCACGATTTTGAAAAAAATGATCGCACAAGCATAACGGCGGTAGTTTGTCGGGGCACGGCATGCCGTGCCCCGACGACCACCAACTCATTCGTTCAAGAATATGCAAAAAGCTTTATTAGAAAGTGAATCAGTATCAGATCTGAAATTATTACTTGATCTGGCAAAAAAGCCTAGGATAAAATTGAGGAAATTGGTATGGCCAATGCTATAAAAATTGGTCGAACGAATGAATATATCGACACAAATGAATTCCTGAAAAAGATTTCATCATGATTGTCCTTATTGATAAAAGATTTGAAAATTGGATACCGGCATTATGCTACAAAAACCAGCGCTTTACGGGTTAATAAACTCAAACCGTGATTTTTCAAGCCCTTATGCCTGGGGAAAGAACCAATTTAACTCTTCTTTTCCTGCTGCGCTGGCATGCTATATGCGGGACAAGAACATTCCTGCCGTATTCTTAAGGCACGGCCAAAATTCAAACACAGTAATTTCAGACATCTCTTTTAATGACTTTTGGCATACAACCTTGCCAAATGAGAAGCTCTTCTTCTCCTTTGAATCCAGATTCACACCTTACGCCACAATGACTCTTGACGACATTCAACCAATTGATTTGGTTGTGTCCGAAAATGATTCAAAGCGTATACTTGCGCCCGTCGAAGTGAAACTTACAACCATACCTGACAACACCACGGTTAATGAGACAGAAGCAAATTACGGTTCAGAACTTGTTATCCGCTCACCGACCATGCGTTACGCCGCAATGGGTATGGGTCAATCGTGCGCCTCTTTCATGACAGAAGTAAAGGATCTGTTCTCACCTGCATGTGCAAAAATACGAGATTGGGATAACATTGTTGAGGTTTCAAAGCATCGAGACAACATCATCAAGGCGCTTGATATTTTTTTAAATACATATTCAAAATACGAGAAACCGCTCTTGATGCAACCTCTCTGGAAGACGAAAGGAAAAGCTCCCGTTCTTGCCGATAACTGCCTCGATATCTTTGTTTGGAGTGATTTTGCGCTTTGCCGCCTCCTTTTGGGCTCTGGCAATGGCGATGACGAAAAGATATCTCGTCCACAAAGAGCATCACTTCGATTGGCACGCTTTCTCTACGAACTTTCAACCAAAGGTAAAGTTTATCAGAAGCCCATTTACGATGGGATGACATTCGACAACCTCAATGACAAGGAGTTTGCAATCAGTGGGAAAAAAACCAACTTGCACATGCGCTGTGACCGCCTCACCAAGCCAATTATCAAAAAAGAGGAAATCAAAGAAATAATACTTGGCGACGGACAAAAGTTTCTTTCGCCCGAACGCCGTTTTGATGCAATCATTTACTACTCCAACGAACTTTTTAATGAACTGTAAACTTAAAGCTATTGACTTGTTTTGCGGAGGTGGTGGGTTATCTAAAGGGCTATCGGATGCCGGAATAGAAATTTCGGCTGCATTTGATAATTGGGATGCCGCTATTTCTTTTTATAAAAGAAACATCCATGGACATCCGATTGAAAACCTTGACCTGATCGACAGCAATGTTGTAGCAGAACATCTCCACAAATACGATTTCGACATAATTGTCGGTGGCCCTCCGTGCCAAGATTTTTCTTCCGCAGGCAAACGAGATGAAACTGGTGAACATGCAAACCTCACCATTTCATACTCACAAATAATCTGTGTTATAAGACCGAAATATTTTATGATGGAGAATGTTGAGCGTGCTCAAAAAACA
>CAIWUU010000025.1 GCA_903915955.1 uncultured Chlorobiaceae bacterium
AAGCATGACCACGTCGACGCTCATTCTCACCACCTTTGCCTGTGTGCTGGCCTTCGCTGTGGTCTACAACGGGGCGCGTATCTCGCTCTCGGAACGGGCGCGTGAACTCTCAAGCCTCAGGGTTCTTGGCATGACGGAAGCTGAGGTCTCGGTTATTCTGCTCGGCGAACAGGCGCTGCTCACCATTCTGGCCATTCCGGTTGGCTTTCTGATAGGGATTGGGCTCTCCTGGTTGCTGGCCGAAGGGCTCAGCTCTGAACTCTACCGGCTGCCGCTTGTTTTCAGCGCCTATAACTTTCTGTTTGCATTTACGGTTATCATTATTGTTTCAGCGCTCTCCGGCATTCTGGTCAGAAGGCGGCTGGTGACGCTTGATCTGGTTGAAGTTTTGAAAACAAGGGAATAGATTATGATAATTTTCGCTGACGACTGATCCGGGATGGACTGATGTCATCTCCGCAACGATAATGCAGAGCTGTTTGAGCATGACACCAGGAACATGGCGCTATCTGGAAGCCTTTATGCAAGAAATGAGTAAGCCAATGGCGGAGGTGATGAAAATAGATATATTAAAAGACTGTTGGGCCGGTTTGGACTGCTCTCTATAAGCCGGATGAAAAACGTATGATAAACGCATCTATCGGAGGATACCATGCAGACACTAACGGCAAGCCAGGCACGCTCAAACCTCTACCGCATTATTGACGAAGCCGCCACTAACCATGAACCTGTAGTCATCACCGGCAAAAGAAATAATGCCGTGCTCATCTCAACAGAAGATTGGGCATCTATTCAGGCAACCATGTACCTGCTCTCCGTTCAGGGCATGCGCGAGTCCATTATGGAAGGGCTACAGACTCCAGTTGGCGAATGTACTAAAGAGTTAGAGTGGTGATGTGGGAATTGGTTTATACAAAGCATGCCAGGAAAGATGCTCAGAAACTCTCTTCAGCAGGTCTGAAAGAGAAAACGCTGGCACTTTTGATGGTTCTCGTTGAAAACCCGTTTCAAAATCCACCCCCTTATGAAAAATTGGTTGGTGATTTATCCGGCGCTTATTCCCGGAGGATCAATATTCAGCACCGGTTGGTTTATCAAGTGTTAGAAGAGCTTCATGTCGTTAAGGTGCTGAGGATGTGGTCACACTATGAATGAATTGTGTCGATAACAAGCGGGTCAACAAGACTACAAGGAGCAGCGTTGTGCTCATCGCACCCAACTTCATTAACCGCTGCTGGTCACCCTTGGCTTTAGGTATAGGAACTTTATGATACTATCAAAAACACAGCGCCTTATCGGGATCTCAGTGGCGATTGCTGCAGTGATCCTCTTTTTTGTCTTCAGGCCCTCTCCGCTTCCGGTGGAGTCGGGTATGGTGAAGCGGGGTGCGTTGCAGGTGACGCTTGATAGCGAGGGCGTAACCCGTGTGAATGATCGCTTTATTCTTGCCGCTCCGGTGACTGGAAAGCTGGTGCGAGTGCGGCTGGAAGAGGGTGATAGTGTCCAGAAGGGGAGTCTGGTGGTGGAGCTGTTACCTCCGGCACTTGACCTTCGGGCTTACAGCGAAGCCTCTTCACGTGTCGGTTCAGCCCATGCTGCTCTGGATGAGGCCATTGCACGGGAGCGACAGGTCAGGCTCTCATTTGAGCAGGTCGAACGCCGCTTAGTCCGCCAACAGAACCTCTATCGCGAAGGCGCTGTTTCAAAAGAGAGCTATGAACTTGCAGAGAATGAGACGAACATATCAAAAAAAGAGTCCGATCAGGCCAGATCCGCTGTTAAAGCTGCCCATTTCAATCTTGCAGCTCTTCAGGCAGTAGTTGATCGGCAGACTGCGGAAAAGCCTGTTCGCCTCTTCTCTCCGGTAAACGGGAGGGTGCTCAGGATTCATGAAAAAAGTGAAAGGATCATTTCTGCCGGTTCACCCCTGCTCGATATTGGCGACCCCTCCTCAATTGAAATTGTTATTGACGTGCTCTCTTCTGATGCCATTGCGGTAAAGCCGGGAAACCGGGTGCTTATCACCAACTGGGGTGGTGATAAGGAGTTGCAGGGTGTGGTGAAAACTGTTGGTCCAGCAGCCTTCAACAAGGTCTCTGCGCTCGGTATTGAGGAGAAACGGGTCAACATTGTCGCGGTTCTTGGCACAAATGAACCGCTGCTCGGCGATAACTTCCGTGTTCAGGCAAGCATTGTGCTCCGTGAAGCAAAGAGCGTGCTCCAAGTGCCGGTCAGCAGCCTCTTCAGGGGAAAGAGTGGATGGCATCTTTTTGTCATCGAGAATGGCAAGGCGATTGACAGGAGCGTCACTCTCGGAATGCGCGGTACCTGGCAGGCCGAGGTGCTTGGCGGTGTCAGTGAGGGGCAGCGCGTTGTGGTTCATCCCTCCAATGAGCTGAAGAATGGGATGGTGGTGCAGGTTCAGGAGTGAAGAGATCTGTTTTGATATATAATGAATGAGGTACGGCATACCATACGCATGACATGACATGAGGAGGAGAGCTAATGCAATGGTCAGAAATACGAAAACAATACTCCGGTAAATTTGTATTACTGGGAGAGATAGTGGAAGAGAAAATGTCAGAGACCCAGTCGAAAATTCTGGAAGGAACGGTTTTGAAAATCAGTGATAATGGAAAAGAGATAAGACAAGTTTACCAACAATACAACCATAAGGGCAGGGAGGTTTTATATTCTCTTCCTTCAACGCCGGAAGAATTCATTGTCGAAAATATCCCCTTTAAAGGAATTATGAGATGAACTGCGAATTGAAGCATGGAATTATAATTTTTATTGAAACACTCTTCTATTGTAATTACATTGTATCTATTCAGGGTAAGTTTTAACAGAGGAGGGATGTATGCGAACAAGTATCGTTCGTATTGGAAATTCTCAGGGAATCAGGATTCCGAAGGTGCTGATTGAACAGTGCCAGTTAGGTACAAATGTGGAGCTGGATGTCGAGGGTAAAACGTTAATTATTCGTCAGGCATCATTTCCCCGACAGGGCTGGGATGAAAAGTTCACGAGCATGGCCGCTGCAGGAGATGACACTCTCCTTGACGGTGAATTTGATAGCCAATCCTCATGGGATGAGGATGAATGGCAATGGTAGTCAAACGATTTGAGGTGTACCTGGTCAACCTTGATCCCACGACAGGGCGTGAAATACGCAAGACTCGGCCTTGTCTTGTTATTTCACCAAATGAAATGAATCAATACATTGCGACGGTTATTGTTGCTCCCATGACCACCAAAGGCAGAGATTACCCTACACGGGTCAACTGCACTTTCAACCACAAGGATGGGCAGGTGGTTCTTGACCAAATCAAAACCGTTGATAAATCGCGATTGGTTCACAAACTCGGAGAAATTGACTCCAAAACAAAAGCGAAGGTATTGTCAGTCATTACTGAAATATTTGCGCCGTAATTGATGTGAATATTTGGTAAATAGCGTGACTCTCTTGAATGACCGAATATCACAAGAAACGACCAATGCGCATTGAAGAGATAACGTCGGGCAGTTCCCTTACAGGTCTTGAATCTTCGGCTGTTGCAACGGTTATCGCGGTCATTCCAGTTGCTGACGGAGCTGTTCGGGTTATCTACCAGACTCCGGAAGGTACCCTCAAAGAGCGGCTGCTTGGTCGGGCCGATGAAGAGAACATTGCGGTTGCCACCACCGAGCGCCCATGGTCTTTTGATGTAACCGATTATGTGAAAACGGAAATGGGCAAAGCTGACCAGCTTGACGGTCAACGAAAAAGCTCTGTTGGCTTTGCTCTCACCTCTCTTCAGCGTCGGCTGGCCTCAAGCCCTGAATCACGGCATATTGAACGTCAAGGGGCGCGTGAAAGGTGCAATTTTGAAATCAGCGAATTTCTGAAAAAGGAAGAAATTAATTTGTAAAAATGTGAGTATTATGCTAACCGAAGATCAGCTCAAGGTATTACTGACCGATATGGAGGCTGATACTATTGAACGAACGACATCAATAAGTGATACCGATAAATTCAGTCAGGCGATTTGTGCATTTGCCAATGATTTGCCCAATCATCGAAACCCGGGTTATCTTTTGATAGGAGTAACAGACAAAGGGGTTCTGTCAGGGCTGACTGTTACTGACGAACTCCTCAAAAACCTTGGCGGTATTCGTTCTCAAGGCAATGTGTTACCCCAGCCTTACATGACGGTCGCCAGATTCCCACTCTCCGGTGGAGATGTAGCTGTTGTTGAAGTTCATCCCTCTGATCTTCCTCCTGTTCGGTACAAAGGGCGAGTGTATATCAGAGTTGGGCCTCGAAAAGGTATTGCCAATGAGCAGGAAGAGCGAGTTCTTGCTGAGCGGCGTGTTGCCCTTGCCCGCTCCTTTGATGCACGGCCATGCTCAGAAGCAACAATTGAAGACATCGCGTTAGGTCAATTCGATGCCTATCGGCGGGAAGCTGTTGATCCTGAAACAATTGCGGCAAACAATCGAACTATTGAATTACAGTTGGCATCCTTGCGGCTTTACGACCCCAAACCAGCCAGCCCGACGTATGGCGGTATACTACTCTTCGGGAAAAACCCCAGATTCTTTTTACCAGGAGCCTATGTTCAATATCTCAAGCTACCCGGAACAGACTTGACGGAACAGCCTGACGACCAGGCAGAGATTTCCGGCGACCTTCACACTCTGTTGCGAGAGCTGGAAGGGAGAATCAAGCTTCTGATACAGACAACCATGCGCAAGGTCAGTGCATTTGAGGAAAAACTGCAACCAGACTATCCCGAGTGGGCGTTACGGGAGCTGCTTATGAATGCCATCATGCACCGCAACTACGACAGCAATTCACCGGTTCGTTTTTACGCATTCAGTGATCACATTGAGATCCAGAGTCCAGGTGGCTTGTATGGTGAAGCTACACCGGAAAACTTTCCTACCAGGAACAGTTACCGCAATCCGGTTATTGCCGAAGCCATGAAATCACTCGGTTTTGTAAACAGGTTTGGCTATGGTGTTCAGCGAGCGCAAGCGCTTCTGGCACAGAATGGCAACCCACCAGCTCAATTTGAGTTTGATGAGCACTCTGTGTTGGTCAAGATATTTCGGAGGCTTCCATGAAAACCATCGCGTTTTTTAACAACAGGGGAGGTGTCGGCACGACCTCGCTTGTCTATCATCTGGCATGGATGTTTGCTGACCATGGCATCAAAACACTTGCGCTCGATCTTGACCCGCAAGCAAATCTCACAGCCATGTTTCTTGATGAGGATCGTCTGGAAACTTTATGGCCTGATGATGAGCATCCAGACACGGTGTATGGAGCAATCCGCCCGATTTTACGGGGAACAGGGGATATTGCTCAACCCAGTGTAGAAATGATCACCGGCACCCTCGCTCTTGTTCCGGGTGACCTTGGCTTGTCACGGTTTGAAGACAAACTTTCGGATGCCTGGCCACGATGTCACAACCGCGATGAATCTGCTTTTCGAACCATGACAGCGTTTCATCGTCTTGTACAGCGTGGATCGGAATGGGGCGCAGAGCTGGTGTTGATTGATGTTGGCCCAAATCTTGGGGCCATCAATCGCTCGGCGTTGATTGCCTCCGATCAGGTTTGTTTGCCGCTGGCTCCTGATCTTTTCTCTCTGCAAGGTCTCAAGAACCTTGGGCCAACACTTCGAGAGTGGCGTGCCGTATGGGCGGAACTTCTCACCAAAGCTCCTCTGGATCTCCCGATGCCCAGAGGGGCGATGCTGCCTGTTGGTTATATTGTTATGCAGCATGGCATTCTCGATACCCGACCCGTCAAGGCTTATAAACGCTGGATGGACAGAATACCGCTTGTTTATAGGGATGCTGTTCTGAATGAACCAATTACCTCCTTGCCGCCTGTTGCGCAAGATCCATACTGCCTCTCATTACTCAAGCATTATCGAAGCTTGATGCCAATGGCAATGGAGGCTCGTAAACCGATTTTTTTCCTTAAATCTGCCGACGGGGCTATTGGAGCCCACATCGAAGCCGTGAGGAGTTGCTACCTGGATTTTCAGAATCTGGCAGCTAAAATAGCGGCGGCGGCTGGAATAGCGTTTCAATGAGACGATCACAAGTCACCGCGAAAGTCGGCACTAAGTTGGCACCAAGTCGAAGTTCTCTCTAATTGCTTGAAAGACAGTGAATTGTCAAAACTGATGAGCATTGTGCGTCGCTCAGATCGCACCAAGTTCCGGCACCAAGTCATTAACCCGCTCATCATGGCAGGATTGATTGAAATGACCATTCCGGATAAACCACGAAGCCGCCTGCAAAAATACAGAATAACGGAAAAAGGCAGAACCTGGCTTAGAGAAAGAAAGCAATGATATCAGACTATCCCATAAAATCACCCAGCAAGCTTATTGCCGTTGGACGCAGTGAGGAATGGTTACACGGATTTTCAGAAGTTGGCAGATAACAGAGCGGTCGCGGCAGGTAGAGCAACTGATTTGAGCGACAAGTAATACATGAAAGCACTCTGAGTCTTTTTCGGGTAGCTGTTTTTTGATGGGCTGAACTTGTTTGTTATACTGCAAAAGTGTCCTTGTTAGCTCAAGTGAGAAATATTCGACTAATTACCCGCTACCAAGAAAACATGATTAATTACACTTAATATCAAGTGTATATTTCGGAATATAAACATTCTATACGGAGGGGTGAACATGAGAGCTACCGTAAAAGAGCTGAGATTCAACTCAAAAGAGCTCATAGACTCTGTAAATAGTCCGTTCCAAATATGAATAAAAAAAGCAAAATGAAATGAGAGTTTATCTTGACAATTGCTGTTTCAACAGACCGTTTGATGACCAGTAATCGTTAAGCATACGACTGGAAACAGAAGCAAAACTTGGTATTCAGGAGAAAATCAAATCGGAACATCTTTCGTTGGGCTGGTCTTACATTCTTGATTTGGAAAATAATGCTAATCCGTTCTTGGAAAAACGAGTTGAGATTCAAAGATGGAAAGAAGTGGCTGATTCATTTGTTGATGAAACAGAGGTGATTCTACTAAAAATGAATAAATATACGGCTATTGGCTTAAAACCTCTTGACGCTTTGCATATTGCATGTGCGGTTTCATTACAATGCCAATACTTTTTAACAGTGGATAAAGGTATTTTGAAGAAAGCGACAGAATTTCCAGAAATAAAAGTAACAAATCCTGTAAATTTTATAATTGAACGGGGGAACTAAACAATGAGGACTGATTCTGAAATAAAGATGTCAGGTTTTGAAGTATTGAATCATAACCTTGGAATGGTTGAAACTGAAAGATTTATCGTTCTGATTCAAAGAGAAAGATTTGACTACACAAAATGGAGAGAGGATCTTTTTGATGGATTAAGCGGAAATGAAATAAGTAAAAAGGCTATGGAATTTCAAGATACCTTGAAAAACAGGTGAGAACCCCTAACTAATTGGTGCCGCAGACGGAGCCGCTTACCTTGCCGTTAGAGAGCTATACGGCAAAAACATCATACTGATGACAGAAAGAGCATGCATCAATTGAAATAGCTTTTTGAGTGAACGGCAGACAACGAAATTATGACTTTGACAGATATTCTTCCCCTTGTCCGACAGTTACGGACACTTGACAAACTCAGACTGATTAGGATAATAGCGGAACAGCTTGATACGGATGAAAATATCTCTCCGCTGGAACCCGGTAAGATTTATGATATGCCTACACCGTACCATACTTACGGAGTAGCAGAAATATTGATGAATAAGCTTGAAGTAACTGATACGGATAATAAAACATTTTGAAATTCAGATACTCTGTCAGCGATCCGTCGCAAAATGAATATGACAGTCTGCCTCGTCTGACATTTTCTCTTCGTTGTAACAATCGGCAGGCTGAGGTTGTCGGTCTGCTTTTACCGCTCGAAGTCTGAGTTTGAAATCATGCCGAAGTTATTGTAGTGTCGTGAACTCCAACCCATCTGTTACTCTTGACTTTGCAGGTGCGGATACTGCGAGCTGTTGAAAAATGGCGATATAACAGAAACATGCGAGATACTCAAGCGCTCCCCACCCAAGCACTCATTTCAGCCTTAAAACACAACCCCCCCAATGGCTCATAAACTTTCACTGTCGTGGTTAGAAAACTTCCTTGAAGAGGCGTGCGAATCGTTGCGCGGGAACATGGATGCTTCGGAGTTCAAGGAGTATGTCATTGCCATGCTCTTTCTGAAACGAGTCAACGACCAGTTTGCTCTTGAACGCCTGATGCGGAAAGGGCAGCTTGAAAGACGTGGTGTAGCTGGCAAGGAGCTCGAAGAGGGTTTGGAGCGTGAAGATGCCTACAAGTTCTTTGTGCCGCAACGTGCCCGCTGGGGAAAAATCAAGCACCAGAAGCAGGAAGTTGGCTCTGAATTGATGAAAGCCTTTGCTGAACTGGAAGAGAAGAATCTCGGTAGCCTTGAAGGTGTTCTTAAGCCGATCGACTTCAATAAAACCTTCGGTAAAAACAACAAACGGATTACCGATGCCGACATGGTTGAACTTATCGCCCATTTCGATGAGGTGGTGCTCACCGACGACAACCTCGAATTTCCCGATCTGCTTGGTTCAGCTTATGAATATCTGATCAAATACTTTGCCGACAGCGCAGGGAAAAAGGGGGGCGAATTCTATACTCCTCGCACCGTTGTCAAGCTGCTGGTAACCATTCTCGACCCTGCGGAGGATGCAGAGATCTGCGACCCCACTGTTGGCTCGGGCGGTATGCTGATTGAATCGTTCAACTACGTCGAAAGCAAGTATGGCAGCGCCAGAAAACTGACTCTCTACGGTCAGGAAAAGAACGGAACCACCTGGGGCTTGTGCAAACTGAACATGCTCTTTCATGACACAAATGCAATCACCACCCCACCCCTTCGGGGCACCCCTCCGGAGGAGGGGAATCAAGAAGATGAGCTGCGAGAGCAAATTCCCCTCCCTCGGAGGGGTGGCAGGCGAAGCCTGACGGGGTGGTCACGTCAGCAATCATAA
>CAIWUU010000026.1 GCA_903915955.1 uncultured Chlorobiaceae bacterium
GCGTATTCTCTGATGTGACTATATTCGAAGGAAAGGGTTGCATAAATATCGCGTCTTATTTATTGACTTTAACTACTAATAATTTAAGCAATTGCGATATTTATTGCACCCTTTTTTTATTGCTTTGATGAATAATTCAGGTTATCTTTCTCATCACGACATTCCGAAATAACATCAACCACGGTGATAATTTTTGCTACCCGCACTAATGCCGAAAAAAATTCAAGACGCCTCTTTTCTGAAACGTATTTTCTAAACTTTGGACGACCAAGCACCTCGTTTAGTTCTGCAAGTGACCCTTCTGACACTAACAGCTCTCCCCTCAACACAACAAAATCGAACACCTGTCGCGATAAGGTATGGGGAAGTAAAACCGCGCTAACCACAACATTTGTATCAATAACAACAGAAATTTTATTTTTCATTGAGTAATGATACTAGAAGTTCTTGGGTCATTCCCTGCGCCTCCGAATAATGGCCAATTTCATCCATAATCTCGATGAGAGATCGTTCAGGAGTTGACATCAATTCCTGTAAACGCAACTTCAACAGGAGTTGAAGCTTTAATTTTCTATCGGCAGATACTTGTGAAAAAGTCTGAGCGACCTTTTCATCGACCTCAATAACAATCGCTGTCATGGTATGTAACTTTGATATATCGTTCTGGAGACTCTTCAATCTATAAGATGTCAGTTTTACGTTAAACTACAATTGCATCAGGCTTGATGTTTTTTTACCGTCTAACCCCGATTTTTCGCGACGAGAGTCACGTTTACATCGGTTGGTTCGTTTAATCGTCCGCATTTAAATCCGTAAACAGGCTATTCAGGGACCAATTCCTGAATCCCAATCTTGAGTGAGGCCAGCAAGTCCAGGGATACTTCAAACGTCATTGTTTCTGTGTAGTCAGAATCAGTTAATCACGATGTATAAAAGTTGGTAGCGTATTACCAAAAACTTCAAAAAAGTGATTATTCGAGCGTTCTGCCACGCATCAAGTTCAGTGTAACTGGACAGGAAAGTAGCCCGCAATCCCCAACGTTCCATACCGCCGATCGTTAGCGCCAAGTTTGTTTGACCGCACTAAAAAAATATAATGTTTCCTGGTGAGGAAACATTATATTTTTGCATAAACTTTTACAATATGATTGAAAAATTTCAGGTTCAGTTTTTAGAAGAAGCCGCTGAGTTTATAGACAGCCTTGACGAAAAGGCGAGAGATAAAGTCATCTACAACATTCAAAAAGCAAGACTTTCTAATGACAAGGAACTCTTCAAAAAACTAAAGGATGAAATCTGGGAATTCAGGACTTTGTTTAACAGAACCCACCACCGGCTTTTTGCCTTTTGGGACAAAACTGGTCAAACGGAAACTGTTGTAATCTCAACACAAGGACTCATCAAAAAAACAGAAAAAACTCCCGGTGGAGAATTAGAGAAAGCAGAGAGAATCAGAAAACTTTATTTTGAAAGGAAAAAACAATGAACGCTAAACCATTAAAAAAAATTACTTTAGATGAAGTTACTGATAAATATATCGGCAAACTGGGAACTCCAAGGCGTGAAGCATTTGAAAACGAATTGCGACTTGATTTGCTCGGAGAAGCAATCAGGCAAGCAAGAAAAGAACGCCATTTGACTCAAGAAGAACTTGGACAACTGGTTGGGGTTAAAAAATCTCAGATATCCAAGTTAGAAAACAGTTTGACCGATGCAAGATTTGAAACAATAATCAAAGTATTCAAAGCTTTAAACGCGAAAGTGAATTTTAACGTTGAATTGCTTAACCAAACTGTTAACCTTGCCTGACAGAAAGAAAACCTGGCGGTAACAAATGGCGGGGAAAGGGTTTCTTGACCATCTTGAGGATGTGAATCATAATGCCAATCCCGAGATCATGCGACTGGTGCATGCAACTTTTTCTTTCAGCTCTTTCTTTATATATTTTTGGTATAAAAACAGCATCAATTCAATACCATGCAGTTTGAGTTTGACCCTGAAAAAAGCAGGCTGAACAACATTAAGCACGGCATCGACTTTATTGAGGCTCAGGCACTGTGGGTTGATAAAAATCTTGTTGAAATTCCTGCCAAAACAGTCGGGGAGCCTCGCTTTATTGTTATCGGCAAGATTTCAGGCAGATGCTGGTCTGGAGTAATAACATTCAGAGGTGAAACTATAAGAATAATTTCAGTAAGAAGATCCCGTCCCGAGGAGGTAACGTTCTATGAAAACAGAAGAATTTGACAAAGCATTTGATGACGGTTCAGATATTACCCTTTACCTTGATCTGAACAAGGCTCGTCGGATAAAGCAACAGCATAAAAGGGTGAATGTTGACTTTCCGGTCTGGATGATTGACTCGCTTGACAAAGAGGCGACCCGTCTTGGAGTATCGCGCCAGTCGGTGATAAAAGTCTGGCTTGGAGAGCGCCTTCAGCAACAGAAGGCGTGAATCAACGGCAGATAATCATGCAGCTCCTTTTGATAACTGTGCGACTCCTCGTAACTCACTGTCAGCAATCGACTCGTCATAATCAAAAATGACAATTCCTTTTTGTGCCAGAATATCCATAAAACCGAGCCGATTACATCCTGCCAAATCAGCAGCTTTTTCATGAGGTATCGCCATGCCGGTTAATTGATAACGTCCCCAACTATCCATATCATCGCGTCTTACAGTACCTCAAACACGACTTCTGTTTCTGTTCTATCTGTTGTGCTTTATCGAGTGCTGTCCCCTTTGTCTGGTTGCAGGCTTTCCGGTTTTTCGTATTTTCATGCAGCGCATTTAAAAATCGGGTTGAGACCATATCTATGACGACTGAAAAATTACGGGTAGCTGCTATTGACCTTGGCACCAACTCTTTTCACATGATTATTGTTGAAGAGAGCAAGGAGAAGGGGCTTGTTGAGATAGATCGTGTCAAGGATATGATCTGCATTGGCCGAGGAAGTATTTCAACGAAAATGCTTGATGAAGAGGCGATGCAATCGGGTATTGCCGCGTTGAAAAATTTTCTGGTTCTTGCCTCACAGCATGGTGTGGCTCCAGAGAATGTGATTGCCTTTGCCACAAGTGCTATTCGGGAAGCAAAAAACCGGGGAGATTTTCTCCGCATGATCAGGGAGGAGACTGGCCTGAAAGTGAAGGTTATTTCAGGAAAGGAGGAGGCGGAGTTTATCTATTATGGCGTGCGTAATTCGGTGAAGATTGGCAAAGCCGCAGATCTTCTTTTCGATATTGGAGGGGGCTCTGTCGAGTTTGTTCTCGCGGATAGCAAAGGCGTGCAGCTTCTTGAGAGCCGTAAAATAGGAGTGGCAAGAATGCGTGAACGGTTTGTCACCACTGAACCAATTGATCGCAATGAGATAAAGATGCTCGAACAATTTTTTGCGGCAGAGATGGTCTCTGCCGTTGAAAAAGCCTCTGAACTCAAGGTGACCCGTGCAATAGCCTCTTCTGGTACTGCCCAGAATATCGCTCGTATGATCCGCTCCATGAATGGTCGTGAGAGTGACGTTTCACTCAATAACAGCGCGTTTACCCGAAAAGAGTTTCAGGCTCTTTACAAGGTTGTTCTGCCACTTGGCGCGGCTGAGAGGAAGAAGGTGACAGGTCTTGATGAAAAAAGGGTCGATTTTATTGTGCCGGGGTTGATTCTTGTTGACATGATTTTCAGACTTTTCAAGCTTGAGCAGATTGTGATTTCGGATTCAGCCCTGAGGGAGGGGATGGTGCTTCACTATCTGAAGCACCAGAGTAGTTCAGCCGGTAAACAAGAGGATTCGCTTGATATCAGGAGAGAGAGCGTTAACGAACTGGGGTTCCGTTGCGACTGGGATCGTGAGCATGGAGAGTATATTGCATGGCTCAGCCTGCAGTTGTTTGACAAGCTGGCAACGCAGCACCAGCTTGAACAGCCTTACCGCGAATTGCTGGAGTATGCGTCATTGCTGCATAATATCGGTGCATTTATCTCGATCTCCTCTCATCACAAACATGGCCAGTATATCATCCTCAACGGGGAGCTTCGTGGATTTTCGCCCTCGGAAATCGAGATCATGGGCCACGTTGTTCGTTATCACCGAAAATCTTCTCCGTCGGAGAAGCATACAGCCTATAGTTTGCTCAAGCCAGCCCATAAACGGGCGGTTGATCTGCTTTCCGGTATTCTTCGTCTTGCCAATGGTCTTGAGCGTGGTCATCGTAAAAATATTCAAGACATTAACGTAGAGGTCAGAGGGAGTGCCATTATTCTCCGCCTGAAAACGCATTTTGAACCTGATATCGAGATTTGGGCCGCCAACTTGCTGAAATTGTGGCTTGAGACTGTTCTGCAAAAAACTATCGCTATCGAATCGGTTTGAGATGAGGGGTGTGGCATTCTTTGAACGGATTGCAGCGACTCTTTCAAGGGAGGGTTCCCTCTGGTTTGAGTCTGCCTTCTGTAAAGCGTATGGTGGCGGAGCGTTGCTTTTTTCGGAGCCTGTAGAGGTGTTGATGCTCTCCTCACTCTCTGATCTTGAGACCTTTTTTCGTGCGCTCGAAGAGAGGCGTGAGCAGGGCTTTTTTCTTGCCGGATGGCTCACTTATGAGGCTGGCTATGGTTTTGAGCCAACACTTTTCAACGGTTTTGTTGATGGTGAGGGCACTAGTCCTTTGGCATGGTTTGGTGTCTACCGAGAGCCAGAGCGTTTTTCTGCCAGTGAGGCTGAACAGCTCTTTTCTGAGGCAGTTCTGTGCCATAGTGGTGTGGCAGCTTTCAACCTTTCTGAAAGTGAGTATGCTCTCAACATAGCTGCAATCAAGGAGCAGATTGCAGCGGGTAATGTCTATCAAGTTAATTTTACCGGACGTTACCATTTCATTTTCAATGGTTCTCCGCAAGATCTTTTCTCAGTTTTGCGGAGTGCGCAACCCTCTTCATACACCGCATTGCTTAATTGCGGTAAACGCACTATTCTCTCGTTTTCTCCCGAGCTTTTTTTTGCAAAGCGCGGCTCTCTCATTGAAACCATGCCGATGAAGGGTACGGCTCCACGAGGCGAGAGCATTGATGAGGATAGTTTGCTGAAAAAGGCGCTTGGCCAGTGTCCCAAAAACCTGGCTGAAAATCTGATGATTGTCGATCTGCTGCGTAACGATCTCGGCAGGATATGCAAGCCGGGTTCTGTTGAGGCAGAGAAGCTGTTTTCCACCGAGACATGGCCGACGCTTCACCAGATGGTCTCAACTATCCGTGGTGAGCGACGTGAGGATGTCGGGTTGTACGACCTGTTTCGGGCACTCTACCCTTGCGGTTCAATAACAGGAGCACCCAAGGTCAGCGCCATGAAGTTGATCCAGCGTCTTGAATCGGAGCCACGCGGGATCTATACTGGTACCATCGGTTATATTGAGCCAGAGGGTGATATGCTCTTTAATGTAGCCATTCGCACGGTCGAGTTGTCGGGTAACAGGGGAGTGTATGGGTCTGGCAGCGGTATTGTCTGGGACTCCGACCCTCTGGAGGAGTATCGGGAGTGCCAGCTCAAGGCCAAAATTCTTGCTGCTGCGGGAATACTGCACACTGTCGATCTGTTCGAGAGTATGCTCTGGCACGGGAGCTATCTCTGGCTGGAGGAGCATCTCGAACGCCTCACGACATCGGCTGTTGCCCTCTGCTTTCCATGCGATACTCTTGTCGCCAGAGTGATGCTCGAACAGCTTGAAGAGGAGCTGCGTCAATCCTCCGGCAATCGCTTCAAGGTCAAGCTCAGCTTGTCTCTTTCCGGCGTATTCAGCCTCAGGTATGAACCGATAGTGGCGCCGGGTTCTGGAGGGCTGCTTCGTCTGGCGCTCTCCGGGCATCGTATTGATTCATCGCAATTGTTGCTCTATCACAAAACAACCGCACGTGATGTGTACAACCGCTCTTACGCTCTTGCCCGAGTGCAAGGCTATGATGAGGTGATTTTTCTCAATGAGCGAGGTGAGGTAACGGAGGGGGCAATCAGCAATCTGTTTATTCGCAAAGGGGCGAAGTTTTTTACTCCACCAATTCACTGCGGTCTGCTGCACGGTATTTTTCGCAGCTACTTTCTTGCTACCCGGCCATTTGTGAGCGAAAAAGTTCTGACACTTCAGGATGTGAGAGAGGCTGATATGGTGTATATGGGAAATTCAGTAAGAGGTTTGAGGGCGGTGGCGTTCAAAATGGATTGAATACAGTTTGGAGCGTTCATGCTTTTTGGCCAGTATATGTGTTGAGGTTATCCGTTTAAGGAAATCCAGAAGAGCATTTTCAAATTCGATCAACTGAATAAATGGATGCGATGACCACCTTTGATTCAAGCTACGATTTTATCGAGCTTAACAGGACGTTCCACGAGATATCGAATGAAAGCAGTAAAAACGATTACGTGGATATCAGCCAGGCGTTTGGTGTTGAGAGCTTTATCTGGGTCAATCTCATCAACGAGTACCGTATTATCATTTTGTCCGAGGCAGGATCAGGTAAAACTGCAGAAATCCGTAACGTCGCATGTAAGCTTCGAGAGCAAGGAAAGCCTGCATTTTTTCTTCGGCTGGAACATATTCCTACAGATTTTGAGGATGCATTTGAGGTCGGCACGTACGAAGCTTTTAATGAATGGTTGGTATCAGCAGAAGAGGGATGGCTTTTTCTGGACTCGGTTGACGAAGCACGCCTTCGACATCCCGGTGACTTTGAGTGAGTATTCCGGGGAAAGTGTACCACCGATTCCGGACGAAAGTGTACCACTGATTCCAGACGAATATGTACCACCGATTCCGGAGCAAAGTGTACCACCTTTTTCATGCCAGATTTGCTGTTAGAACTTACAAAATTATTTCCAAATTCCTTCTTCTTAATGATTCACCTTTCAACTCAATTCGGTGGGCATTTCCGA
>CAIWUU010000027.1 GCA_903915955.1 uncultured Chlorobiaceae bacterium
CCTTAAACTCTTTGCTGTACTTCCTGCGACTCTCATTGCCTTTCTCTGTCATTTCCCATATCTCCTTTGGATTGAAGATATGACTTCTTACCCTGTCCACGAAAATATAGCAAGTTCAAACCACACCGTCAGGCAAATCGTAATGTCAAGGCGGTTCGCGAACCGCCCCTGCGCCATCCCGTAGAGACAACGCATGCGTTGTCTCTACGATTTATACCCTACCACTTTTCAGCCCTGAAGGGGTGCCATCCATAGCATAGGGTGACCTATGCCTGATGAGGAATGACGAATAGCCCCCCGCTATACACAACCACCCCGTCAGGCTTCGCCTGCCATCCCTCCAGAGGAGGGGAATTTGGAGTGTGCAAAAGGGGTGGGGGTAAAGATGGTGAGAATTTGGTTTTGTTGTCACTATTGCTGGCACCTGTTTGCTAACGACTTGCTGCAGCGTTGCGGCGCTTTTTCATGGTATAACGAAACCAGCGCAGATTGTGCCCCAACGCACGAAACACTGCTGCTGATTTTTTCAGTCCATCAGGATTTTGTGTCAGATAAAACAGCGCGGCAGTAACCTCAAGCAGCAAACGTAGAGGCATGAGCCACAACAGCGCAGCCATGCTCCGGTTCTTCAGCAGCATCGTGATGTTATTGCGATGGTTATAGTAGATTTTATCGACTGAACCTACCGCGAGCGATGCCCCCCCTTCGTGCAATACAATTGCCGATGGAACTGAGCGGACGCGATAACCAGCAAGCTTCATGCGCCAGGAGAGATCAATCTCCTCCATCTGCATGAAAAAATCATCATCAAACCCGCCAAGCTGTTCAACAACCGATCGCTTTGCAAACATGGCAACACCTGATGCCCAGAAAATATCCTGTGGGTTATCGTACTGCCCACGGTCAGTTTCACACGCTGAAAATGTGCGCCCCAGGCACCACGGATAACCAAGAGGGTCAATCATACCGCCCGCCGCACCAGCATAATCAAACAGCTTTTTACCCCGATGATACGGCTTCAATGAAAGGATTTTAGGCTGTAAAGCTGCAATGCGATCATCCTCAAGAGCTGCACAGACAAGCTGCTCAAGCCACAACGGATCATGCTCCGTATCATCATTCATAAAAACGACATAGTCCGCTGTGGAGTTTTTCAGCCCCTCATTGCAACCACCGGCATAGCCCCGATTTTCCGGGATACGCAGCAGCCGCGCATTCCTGTAGCGTTTGACAAGAAAGATGAGACCGGCCTCAGTTCCACCATTATCAATCACAATAATACCCACTGAGGGATAGCTAGTTTTCTCAAGCGAATCGAGACATCGCTCAAGCATATCCCGTCGTTTAAAATGGGGAATGATAATATCAACAGAAGGAAAGCTCTCCATAAAGGGCTACCGGAGTGTTCTCCAGAACTCTCCGGCAAGACGGGCAGACTCTTCAGGAGTCGAAGCCGTGCCAATGTGCTGCAACAGTGCCGTCCCAACAACAGCCCCATCCGCCAAAGCCCACATAGACTGCACGCGCGACTTGTCCTTAATGCCAAATCCGACGACAAATTTTTTGCGGGTATGCTGGCGTACCCTTTTCAGATACTCATCGACCACATTCTCTGATACCGCCTCGGAGAGCTTGGCAGTACCAGTTGTGCCATTGACGGCAAGGCAGTATGAAAAATCGGTTGAAAGCGAGTCAATCAGCTCAATCCTCTCTGGAGGAGTAACCGGAGAGACAAGAAAGACCACCGTCAGCCCGCAACTTTTAGCTTTCTGGAGAAAATCAGCAGCCTCTTCGGGAGGAAAATCAGGAATCAGCAGCCCGTCAACACCAGCCGCTACGGCATCATGCAAAAACGTATCAATGCCGTAGGCAATCACCAGATTGCAGTAACCCATAAGCAGAATGGGGACGTTGATACGCCTGCACCCCTCACCCTGGCGGGCTCGACGTACCAACTTAAGGAGATGTTTGATGGTCACACCGTTGCGAATAGCGGTATGTGCCGCATCCTGAATCACCGGCCCATCACCAATCGGGTCGGAATAGGGCATACCAAGCTCTACAATATCAGCACCACTTTCCTCAAGCGCCTCAAGCACAGGAAGCGTCGCACCGGTAACCGGAAACTCAGGCATATAATAGGCTATCAGCAGTTTTTTATCCTGCTGCAACAGGGTCGTAATTCTGTTTTGGGACATAAAGGATGAATCAATCAACGTAACAGTTGTGGAATAACAAAAATATCGAGCACCATGGACACCATGGTCGTTATATGCACCAGAACACTACCCCATATATTTTTGGTTTTCAGGACAAGATAACCACCTAAAATGCCGATAGGAAAAGCCATCATTCCCATTAACGCTCGCTCTTGCATGCCAACCGGTGCCACAGCAAAGTGATTAACAACATAAAAAATCGTTGTCAGAAAAACCGTGAGATGCTTGTTGACTCCCCTTTCAATCATAGCAGAAAACATGATGCCACGCCAGAGGAACTCTTCTGCCAAAATCAGTATCGGAAAGAGATAGAGCAATGAACCATTCACAAGAATAAACTCCATACCGGCCATGGGCGCTCCAGCATTTTTGTAATACATCACGGTATTGATGATATCCATGGCAAAAAGCAGACCGCCAGCAATGCCACCCCACTTCAGGGATTTCCCAAAATTCCCTCCGGCAAGGTACATCTCCTGCCATTCACCAACCTTGCTCCCCCGATAAAGCACCAAACCTATGGAACCAAAGGCATAGAGAAAAAGCGCTGGCCACTCCTTTAGCGGAGTAAAATGACCGACAAAACCGAGTAACCATATCGCCCCCATAAGCGAGAATGAAAGAGTCAAGCGTACCTTGAGCGACTCTGAAGAGGAAAAGCTTTGACTCAACGATTTTACAGATTTCATGACTGAACAATTAAATTAATTGATGTCACGTAATATACTGAGGACGCTCTTCATAGTCAATCGGATCACGCTGACCCATCAACTCAAAAGCCCGAAGCCGCCTGGCGCAACTGTCGCACACACCACACGCTTTACCATCACTTTTATAGCACGACCAGCTCAGATGGAACGGCGCACCCAGCTCCATCCCCTTGCGGACAATATCAGATTTCTGCATCTCGATGAGCGGTGTAAGAATTTCAATCGCCGTTTCGGGCTTTGTCCCCAGCTCGATAACCTTGTTAAATGCATCATAAAATACCTTTCGGCAATCGGGATAACCAGAGGTATCCTCCTCCACCGCCCCAATAAAAATCTTGCTGGCGCCAATAACCTCCGACCAACTCACCGCCATCGAAAGAAAACCGGCGTTACGGAAAGGCACATAGCTGGTAGGAATTGAAGAGCCCTGAAGGTCGGCGCCACCAACAGGCATGGAGTAGTCGGTCAAAGATGAGCCACCAATCTGGGCAAGAAAGTCCGCATTGACCTCAAGACGCTGCTCAATATTGTAATGATTGCAGATAGCCCGAAACGACTCCAGCTCCTTCTGCCACGTCCGCTGTCCATAATTGACATGCATGGCCGCTAACGAAAAGCCTTGCGCATGAGCAATTGCTGTGGTGACCAGACTGTCCATACCGCCACTTAGAAGAACTACGGCTTTTGGTTGTGTTGTTGACATAAGCCTCATCAATGGATTTTTTTAACAAAAAAAATTGCTCCAATAACACTAAACCAATATCTAAATGTTTCATGATTATGGCCAAGAATAGCGACATCCACAATCTGGACAAGAATATTCACTATACATTACATCACCATTCACACCATGACCCATAAGTTGAGAATTATTGTGATGACAAATATCATCAATTTTGCATTCACTACATGTCCTAACGGAGCCATTTCTATCTTTTGACCATTCACACCACGCGTGAAATTCTTCTATTTCCTTTTTATCACAAATCGCACAGATTCTAAAATACTTACATTTTTCAACGCGTTGCCATTCTCCCCAATTGTGTCCGATTTTTTCTATTTCTTTCCACTGGTGTCCGGTTGTTGAAAAAGTTAACGCCATTTAACATTAATTAATATAACGATTTAAGATGCCTTTTTGATCGTAATCGATTTGAAAAAACCTGTTATCTTTAATCATTTCATAACTCTTCAAAAAGGAATGATTGATGAACACAGGAAAAACCGTTTTCGCTCAGCTTCAAGAACATTTACCTCTTCATCAATTTCGGCGTTGTGTGAAGCGTTATGATGGCAATTATAAGGTGCAATCATTTACTTGTCTTGATCAATATCTTTGTTTGTTCTTTGCACAATTGACGTATAGAGAAAGTCTTCGTGATATCACAACTTGTTTGCTTGGTATGCAGAATAAACTCTATCACATGGGCATACGAGGAACGATTGCCAGAAGTACATTGGCCGATGCTAACGAAAATCGAGACTGGCGAATTTACCAGGATTTTGCCCATATTTTGATTCATCATGCTCGAGAACTGTACTGTAAAGATCCTTTTGGAGTCACACTGGAGAATACCGTTTACGCTTTAGATTCGACAACAATTGATTTATGTCTTGCATTGTTTCCATGGGCAAAGTTCCGTACACACAAAGGAGCTTTTAAGATGCATACATTATTAGACTTAAGAGGTAATATTCCGTCATTCATAGCCATTACTGATGGCAAAGTTCATGATGTAAATATCCTTGATATGCTTATGATTGAACCAGGCTCTTTCTACATTATGGATCGTGGATATATCGATTTTGAGCGGTTATATCATATTCATCAATCACAAGGATTCTTTGTTATCAGAGGAAAGTCAAATTTGAGTTTTAATCGGCAATATTCCCATTCTGTGGATAAATCTACCAGTGTTCGATGTGATCAGACCATAAAGCTTACAGGAGACAAATCCGCAAAAGAATACCCTGAGACAATGAGAAGAATCAAGTATTCTGATCAAGAAACAGGAAAACTGTTTGTGTTTTTAACCAATAACTTTTTGCTTCCTGCTGAGGTCATAGCACAGCTTTATAAAAGCAGATGGCAGATTGAACTTTTCTTCAAATGGATTAAACAACATTTACGAATTAAGGCTTTTTATGGTACTTCTGAAAATGCAGTTAAAACACAAATCTGGACAGCAATATCAGCTTATGTGCTTATAGCTTTGGTTAAAAAGCGTATGAATTTTGATATAAGTCTCTACACATTTCTACAAATCTTGAGTGTCAGTGTTTTTGAGAAAGTCCATATAAAACAATTAGTTATGAATTCAATTTACAAAACTCAGGATACCTATACCTGTAACCAGTTGAATTTATTTGACTTATAACCGGACAGTAGTGATTTCTTTCATAGCACAAGTCCTACAGACTCTAAAATGCTCACATTCATTTTTTACGTTCTGCCACTCCCCCCAATTATGTTCAATTTTAGACTCAGCATAATCACATCGATGACATTTCCGTTTCTGAGAGCAAGAAGACGTTTGCTTCCAAAAGTCCATCTTGTGCCCCAACAAGCCACATAATAGGCGATGTATTTTCAAGATAACTTCAGCCATATTTATTCTTTGATTTGATAATAACTTGGGTACAGTTTAAAATGTGAGGCGCAAACGGTGTAGAGTGCTCCCGTGGTTCGGCTAATGATGCCAACGAAAGTGCAACAAAACTAATCGGCAAATCAGAGTTGTTAAGTTTTACCCGGTCTATCCATGCCCAAAACTCTATCTTTAAATGAAATAGAACGATGATTCAGTATCGCGTCTTGTTTTGCCTGTTCTTAAATCTCCTGGCTGAAGTGCTTGCTAACACAAATTCTATTGCGTTCAGCAACATTCTCCACGATGACAATATACCTCTACGTCGATCGTTTCGATACGCGCTTCGCGCTACTCAACGTCCGATCGACAACGCCAATTAGCCGGTCACCGAGTAGCGCGAAGCGCGAATCGAGGTGTACTCGGCGACTGGCATATAGAAGCACAGAGACACCAAGCAGCTACAATCACCGATAGCGGCAAGAAATACAGTACAATCAAGATTTTCAGCAGTGCCATCATAACTAGCCAATTATCGTTTCAAATCCCGATAAAAGTTTTCGTGTGGCCCAACGGATTCAAGGTAAACCAGCCGAACGCTCTCATCCAACGAATAACCAAGCAAATACAACTGGCCTGAGCTGCGAAACTTATAAACGAACAATGTCGCCAGATCACCTTTCTTTCGCTCTCCGATATCAGGGCTTTGCCGTACCTTCTCAACAGCAGTATCTACATCAGCAGCGGTGTTATCGTGAAGTTTTTTGTATTGTCGTGCAAATCTTCGCGTTTGGCGGACTGACCAAGTCATTGCTGCACACTCCGAGGCACAAAGGGGGTCGAGTGTTCCCGTGGTTCGGCAAGTGATGCCAACGATTCTGCAACAAAACTAACAGGCAAGTCAGGGTTGTCAAGCGCCGCCCGACCTACCCGGGCCCAAAACTCTATCTGACCTGAAATAGAACGATGCTCAACTATAGCGTCTTGTTTCGCTTGTTCGTAAAGCTCCTGATTGATCCTTATTGAAGTGCTTACCAACATCCTGTGTTCCCCCTTTTGTCGAATGCATACATTTGTGGTAGAAGTATAGGTATTATTTTGCGAAAATGGAATAAAAAAAGCCAACCCGAAGGCTGGCTTTTTTAAAGAATAAAGATGGAGAGCGCAGATTAATACATGCCGCCCATACCACCCATTCCGCCTTGAGGCATTGCTGGCATGTCGGCTTTATCATCCTTGATGTCAGTAATAGCAGCTTCGGTGGTCAAAAGAATACCTGCAACCGATGCCGCATTCTCAAGAGCGCTTCTGGTCACCTTGGTAGGATCGACGACACCTGCATCAACCAGGTTTTCGTATACTTCAGTTCTGGCATTGAAACCAAAATCACCAGTTCCTGCCTTGACCTTCTCAAGCACAACAGCGCCATCAGTGGTGCCTGTGTTGGCAACAATCTGGCGAAGTGGCTCTTCGAGCGCACGGCGGATAATTTCAATACCGGTCTTCTGATCTTCGTTATCTGCAACAGCTCTGTCAAGACCCTTGATCGCACGAATCAGGGCAACACCGCCACCGACAACAATACCTTCCTGCACAGCAGCGCGGGTAGCGTGCAGCGCATCTTCAACACGGGCCTTCTTCTCTTTCATCTCAACTTCTGTGGATGCGCCAATGTTCAGCACAGCAACGCCGCCTGAAAGCTTTGCAAGACGCTCCTGAAGCTTTTCTGTATCGTAGTCAGAGGTTGATTTTTCGACCTGTCCCTTGATCTCGTTGATACGGGCCTTGATCTCTTCTGCAGTGCCTTTACCTTCAACAATCGTGGTATTATCCTTGTCGATAGTGACGTGACCAGCCTGACCAAGGTAGTTGATGGTGGTATTTTCGAGTTTGTAGCCCTTCTCTTCGGAGATAACGGTACCACCGGTGAGAATTGCGATATCTTCAAGCATGGCCTTGCGGCGATCGCCAAAGCCCGGAGCCTTAACTGCACATACTCTCAGTGTGCCACGCAGCTTGTTCACCACAAGCGTTGCAAGAGCTTCGCCTTCGATATCTTCTGAAATAATAAGAAGAGGACGACCAGACTGTGCTGATTTTTCAAGAATCGGGAGCAGCTCCTTCATGTTGCTGATCTTCTTGTCGTGAATCAGAATCAGCGGATCTTCAAGCTCAGCTTCCATCGTCTCGGAGTTGGTCACGAAGTAAGGAGAGAGGTAGCCACGGTCAAACTGCATACCCTCAACAACCTTCAGCTCAGTCTCCATTCCCTTTGCTTCCTCAACAGTGATGACACCATCTTTTCCAACCTTCTCCATCGCTTCGGCAATCAGTTCACCGATTTCAGGATCGTTATTTGCTGAGATGGTTCCAACCTGCGCAATCTCTTTTTTACCGGAGATGCTGCGGCTGATGTTTCTCAACTCCTGAACAACCTCTTTCACCGCACGGTCGATACCTCTTTTCAGGTCAATCGGACGAGCGCCAGCGGTGACGTTCTTCAAACCTTCACGGTAAATTGCTTGGGCAAGCACTGTGGCTGTGGTTGTTCCGTCGCCAGCAACATCGCTGGTTTTGGATGCAACTTCGCGCACCATCTGAGCGCCCATGTTCTCAACAGGATCAGCAAGTTCGATCTCTTTTGCAACGGTCACACCGTCCTTGGTTGAGGTCGGTGCACCAAATTTTTTGTCGATCAGAACGTTACGTCCGGCAGGTCCGAGGGTAACTTTAACAGCGTTGGCCAGTTTATCGACACCAACTTTAAGCCTCGCTCTGGCTTCAGTATCATACAGA
>CAIWUU010000028.1 GCA_903915955.1 uncultured Chlorobiaceae bacterium
CTGAAAACAACGAGAGCATGAATGCCATTTGCTCCATCATTGACTGACAGCTCCACGCCAGGGAGTAAAAAAATATCTTTTTTCCGGGCTGTTTTTCGCAGCGCCTTGAATTCTCCTGCATCAAACTTGTTATGGTTGGTGATAATGCCGATCCTGATTCCAGCACTCTCTAATGCGTCGACATAAGTACTGCAAAAGGAGTTATCTTCTCCAGAGAAAATAAACTCCTTGTCAGCTTTTGTATGCAAATGACAATCCGCCCGCAACCAGGTCGCGCCATTCTGGAACAATTCATTTTGTTGTATTTCCATCGTACTCCCCCCTCAATGCTGTTATTGACAGATTGTACCAGAGACGCTTTTCGAGAATCACCATCTGTTTCAGTATAACAAACAATTGCAGGTCATCAAACAGTTTGCGCCAGCTCTCCTGTAGCCTCCATCATCAGCCCGAGCAAGATCAACCACCAACGAGCAGAAGATTTCATCAAAAGGCTCTGTGGCACCAATGCGAGGGAAACTGGCAGTGTCGAATCGGTGATAGAAAAGAGGATAAACACAAAAACGACCAAGTTCAGTTCAATGAATGAGTGACGAATGAGGAATTTCCCATAAAAAGAAGAGCCCGGAAACTCGTGGACTGGTATGGCAAAGTTACAATGCGACGAGATCAAGTTGCCAGAGTTTTAACGCTTTCGAAAGGCAATAATTACAAATTCTTTAAGTCGCCATAGAGAGCGAAAAATAGCTATATTCCCTTCATTTATCGTCACTAATTACGATATATAATAAAAAGACAAACAAGAGCTTTTGATGAAGATTGAGGGATTATTGACAGATGAAGCGATTCTGGCAGAGTTGGGCGGACGATTGGCGCGGCATCGGCTGGAACTTCAGCTTACCCAGGAGATGCTTGCCGAGCAGGCGGGTGTATCGAAGCGAACCGTGGAGCGTGTCGAGGCCGGGGCTACGACGCAAATATCAACCATGATCCGGATTCTGCGGGTATTGGGGCTCATGGATCGGTTGGAGACATTGGTGCCCGAGACTGGGCCGCGTCCGATGGATCTGCTCAAGCTGAAAGGCAAGGTGCGAAAGCGTGCCAGTGGCAAGAGAAAACCAACGAATGAAATTCCATGGAAGTGGAGTGACGAAGCATGAGCACGACAGCAATGGTGAATCTGTGGGGACGCACGATCGGGGCGGTGTCGCTGGATGACAATAGTGCGACCGCGACCTTTGAATATGATTCGGCGTTCACCCGCAGCGGTATCGAGGTGGCCCCGCTGATGATGCCGCTCTCCGGCAGTCTCTACTCCTTTCCATCGCTTCGGCCGGAAACCTTTCATGGTCTTCCGGGGCTTTTGGCGGATTCACTGCCGGATCGGTTTGGTAATGCGTTGATTGATGCCTGGCTTGCCCGTTCTGGACGTATGCCGGAATCGTTCAATGCGGTGGAGCGCCTCTGTTATACGGGTTCGCGTGGTATGGGTGCGCTGGAGTATGAGCCTGCAACCCGGTTGGATGCACCCGGATCTTCCCGCATTGAAGTTGACAAGCTGGTTGCGTTGGCTTCGGAGGTTTTGACCCATCGCAACAACCTGCAGAGCTGGTTCCATGAGGCGGGAAAGAATACAACACTACGGGATATTTTGGAGGTGGGCACATCTGCTGGCGGCGCACGGGCCAAAGCGGTGATCGCCTGGAATCCAAAAACGAACGAAGTCCGGTCAGGGCAAGTGATTGCAGGCATGGGATTTGAATACTGGCTGATGAAATTCGACGGTGTCAGCGACAATAAGGATAAGGAACTGGATGACCCAAAGGGGTACGGCGCGATCGAACATGCCTATTACAGGATGGCGGTCGATGCGGGAATTACCATGAGTTCAAGCCGTCTGTTCGAGGAGAACGGGCGCCGCCATTTCATGACAAAGCGGTTCGACCGGTTGGAAGGTGGAGGCAAGTTGCACATGCAGTCGCTTTGCGGCATGGCGCATTATGATTTCAATCAGGCCGGAGCATACGGCTACGAACAGGCGTTGCAAGTAATCCGCCGACTTGGGTTGCCGATGGCGGCTATCGAGGAGCAGTTCCGCCGGATGGTCTTCAATATCGTGGCCCGCAATCTGGATGACCACGTCAAGAACATTGCCTTTTTGATGGACAGGTCGGGCAACTGGTCACTCTCTCCCGCCTTCGACATGACCTACAGTTATCAACCAGGCGGAAAATGGACATCCAGTCATCAAATGACGATGAATGGCAAACGAGGTGAATTTACTCTGGAGGATTTCAAAGCGTATGCAAAGAGCGCCTCCATGAAACGCGGGCGGGCGGAAACGATCATTGAAGAAGTGAGGAACGTTGTAGCGCAATGGCGCAACTATGCTGACGAATCGCGTGTCAATCCTGAGCAGCGGGACAAAATAGAGAGAGCCCTGAAACTGGAGCCCCTTCCATGAAACCCTCCGAACACAAAACCGTTCAGACTCGAATCCTTGCCTACGCGCATGAGGTCGGGTGGTCTTTTGTTTCAAGAGAGGAGGCGGAGAAAAGGAGGGCGGGTTTGACCCAGCGGTGCCGCCTGCCGACCGTGCGAGGAACTTTTCGCTCTTCACCGCCTCCGACGCCATCGGCTTCTCCTACGGGGTGAGCTGGAACATGGTGCGCCGGAACATTTTTAACTGGGAGGATGAGGATGTCGGCAAGCTGAAGGCAAAGGTGAAAAGCTTCTGCGCCATCCCGCAGGCTCTGGCCTTCCTGAAGGAGTATATCGTCTTTGCCGAGAAGGATGAGGAGCTGAACAAATAAGCTCTCAACAACAAGTCAACCGGTAATCCTTATCAAATTTTGTTAACTCAGACTACGATTTGCCCAGATACTGAACTGAGTTCCTCTTTTGCTGCGCACCCGAAAAGCCAATGGCCAGAATCATCTCCAAAGAGTAAAAGGTAACATTGTATTCTTTAGCATCAGAGGCTGTTGTTAGTTTTTGATGAGAGTCGAGACGATATGGTCGAACCGGCGACGAAGCAGTCGAAGCCGGGAATGTA
>CAIWUU010000029.1 GCA_903915955.1 uncultured Chlorobiaceae bacterium
CCGTTTATTACTGAAATTTTCCCATAATTGCCGAATATCTGCCGCAGGAATATCCCTGGTCTCCGTCTCAATTGAGAATTCAAAGCTTCTTTTTTTAGAGCGTGAATTTTTGAGATTACTCCATGCTCCCAACTGAACTGCTCCGCCGTCGGTAACAAAAAATTCATCACGCTGCGACTCCAGCGTCTGGCGCAGCATTTGCAGAAACTTGATCAGTGAGGATTTTCCTGAGCTATTGCGACCAATCAGGATGGTGATCGGTCGAATTCTGACCGATACCTCCTCCTCAAAGCCTCTGAAATTCGAGAGCCTCATGTTTGTTATCATCGCATAAGCTCCTTTACGTTACCCCAATAACCTTGAGCGATTCAACACCACGGTCATCGACAATTTTTACCGCTACCCGTGAGTGGTTGCCCAGTTCAAAGGGCAGTGAGAGGGTGCCCCGGTATGCCTCAATCAGCTCTTCGTCAATCTCGGCTTTCAGATTTTTGGCCAGCCTTGCCCAGCCGTCGTTTTCGCTGGCTTGTGGAAAAAAGACCTGTCGAGGGAAAATGCTTCGACCATCGTAGTCGGTATCGAGCAGCCAGACCGCAATCTGCCGGGCACTGCCCGATTCAATGGTGCCGGTTCTGGTGTTATAGTAGTCGAAACCGTACACCTCCAGCTCCCATTTCCCCTGATGTTCGCCGCGATGGATTTGGCGGAGCGACACATCCGGCTGGCCAATGAGCCAAAAGGATTCACTGCTGGCCCGTTTTTTCTTCAGGTCGTCGGTCAACAGGTCGGCATTCATCTGTGCCTTGAGCAAAGTCACACCCGGCCAGTTGGTTTCATCAATATCCCTGGCAGCCTCAGGATCAAACTGAAATGCAGCAAAGAGAATGAGCTTGGGCCTTGGCACAAGGGTTTGCGCCTCTTCGATTGCCTGGGCCACCTGGCGCTGCTCCAAAGGCGCATGTTCCGGGCCGAATGAGACGACGATTCGTTGAGGCTGATGAGAGGTGCCCTCTTGACGGATGAGACCATCTGCGCCGGGGCGGGTTTCGCCATCAGCATGAAGATAGTGGCAACCGGGCAGCGGCTCCAGCCGGGCAAAATGGAGCTGCTGCCCTCCTTTGCCGCGAAGTCCGGTGCGTGAAAGCTCGTCGCGCCACTCGGCCTGACGAAGGGTTTCACCAGAGCGTGCGACGGAGAGGTCACCAACCTGCGGGATACCATCAAGCAGCTCATCAACCGATTTGACTGAAGGCGCAGGAACGGCCTCAACCGTGAAGGGACCGCTGACCCGCCTCTTTTTGCTGTCGAGGATTGGCTGGTCGTAGAGAGTTTCTGTGCCGGGGGGCTCGTTGTTGGCGATGGATTTCAGGGTAATGTGCGGCACCGTTTTGTATCTGAATCCGCTCCCGACACCCTCCCGTGGGTGTGCCAGTTCGTAGTAGTCGAAAACTGCGGTCATCAGGCGCTGCCGAGCCAGGGTGAGCGCTACGCGAGAGGTGTCGCAGGTGATCCAGCGACGGCCCCACTGCTCGGCAACAAAGGCGGTGGTGCCGCTGCCGCAAGTGGGGTCAAAAACGAGATCACCGGGATCGGTGGTCATCAGGAGGCAGCGCTGAATAACAATCATATTAGTTTGAACGACATAAGATTTGTCTTCAAAACTATTCATGGTGTCATGCCAGTTATTCGATAAATCCATAAATGGAAAATCAACAAAATACCTTTTGTATACGATTCGTTGGCCTGCTGTTGTGAGTCTTTTTGCAGTAATTAAATTTTTTATACCCTGCAAAGAAGTTCTCCAACCTCTGTTCCCTTTTGGAATTTGTTGAAGACCACGATATTCGATAGAAAATCTTGTCGATTCATTTCCAGTCTGGGAATCCAAGCCATCTTTAGCAAAAATTCGTCCAGATCGAATATCTTTTTCAGTTGCACCTGAAAGAGATACTTCTTCACCTGTTGATGTTTCAAGCCATTGAAATTTTGCATTAACTGAATCCTCAAGATTCCTTGGCAGCAATATTCTTCGGTACTTTACGGTGTCTTTTGATTTCGCATACCAAAGCAAATAATCGTTGTTTGTTGAAAGCAACTTTGTTGTTTGAGCGACGGTTTTCCTAAAACTGAGTTGACTCACAAAATTTCCTGACCCAAATACCTCATCCATCAACTCCCGGACATGATGCACGTTCTCATCACTGATCTGCACAAAAATGCTCCCGCTTTCAGTGAGCAGTTCTCTGGCCAGTAAAAGTCGGTCGCGCAAATAGGTCAGGTAGGAGTGAATGCCAAGCTCCCATGTATCACGGAAAGCAAGAATCTGCTCCGGTTCGGAGGTCAAATCGTCATCCTTGCCATCCTTCACATCGCGCTTGTTGACAAAAGGCTGAAAGTTTGAGCCATACTTGATGCCATAAGGTGGATCAAAAAATACCATCTGCACTTTGCCCGCCATCCCCTCCTTTTCAAGCAGGGAGTTCATCACCAGCAAGCTGTCGCCCGCCACCAGACGATTGCTCCATCCGTGGGCATGTTGATAAAACTTAATGGCTTCGCGCAAAGGGGGGTTCTCATCAAACTGACCAAAAAACGACAACTGATTGTCCTCTTCGTTGATTTTGCGTACCGCTTCGATGATGCTGCGAGGGTCAATGCGCTCATGAACATGAAGCGAAACCGTCGGAATCTCAAAAGAGGTATGCTCCGCCTTGCCAGCCCATTGCAGTTGAGGGTCAAGATGCGGATCGTAGGCATAGCTTTTCTTTGCTCCACCATCAGGATCAGTCTGGGGTGTCACCAACCCCGCAGGCGGATTGTTCACCCTCAGCTTGTCTTTATGCTCATAAGACTCAATCGGACGTTTTGTATCGACTGCCTGTTTTTTTGCCATTGAAGTTGGATGCCTTTTATTTCATCGCGATGGTTGCCGCTTGTACGCTCACCCTGAACGGAAAGTGTACAGGGAAATGCACGTGATAATATAGGTAACGATTTTGAATAGTTGCGGTTGTTGAGTGTGGAACAGGTGGTTTTTTTAGCGGCAATCGACAAAATGCCTTGCCGGATTTTGTCATCATTTCAAGCAAAACACTCCATCGAATAGATCAGCACTTTCTGCATCCAAGCAGAAAACCATATTGTCGA
>CAIWUU010000030.1 GCA_903915955.1 uncultured Chlorobiaceae bacterium
AGGTAAAAGCGCACTGAATTCAGCCATACTGCAAAGGCGATCCTTAAGTGCTTGGGATGTTGCCTTTGCACTGGATATCTCGGCTTCAATTTGCGCCCCGACCTTTTCCTGCAAGCTATCCACCAGGGTTTTCACCTGCTGTATGCGGTTCCCCTTGTAACATTTCGGATCCAGCAACGCCTCGGAGAGTAGCGCTGATTCATCTCCCTGGATATAGGCAAAATTCGGTTCCTGAGCCTGAGCCATATTCCGGGCAGCATCGAAAATGGTTTTTTGCGGGCCGCTCATGAACTTGCGAATCGGATCGATAACCTCTTCCTTCAAGTCAAGCAACAGATCAACCTCTTTGAGGAAATCAGTGAGGTACCATGTATAGGGTCTACCGCTTGCTCCTTTCAGCGTTTCAAGAATCGGATGCAATGCACTCAGAAACGGATAGAGTGCGGTTTGCGCTGCATAAGGAGCCAGTTGATGCATTGATTTCTGCAAGGCTTCGCCGGTTTCCTTGCTGAGAGCCTTGGCTTCAGTGGCAACTGGTGAAACATCAAAAAAATCTTCATAAAATTCTTTCAGGCTGCGCACCTGGGATGCCGTAAAATCAGCCTGCGGTACCAGAATAACATTGCCATGACCATGCGAATTGCGCAGCGCACGCTCGAGTTCAGCATCTTCAAGGGTATTACTCTCCGAACGAACGTCAACCTTACCACGGGCACAGAGTTTGGCAAGGATACAGAGCACTGCTGCGTAGGACCAGCCATAAGGTTTGCGTTCAAATTTTTCCAGCAGGAGCTTCAGCGTTGTGCGAACGCCACTCCGGTTATTGCTCTGGATGAAAGCCAGCACCTCCTGCTCGGATTCAGCCAGTGAGGTCACATCATTTCCAAACAATACCTCCTGAGTTTGCTTGAGGCAACCCGCAATATTGTTTTCGGTATAGGTAATGCCGCGAAGCATGCGGAGGTTTGGATAGGCCTGTTCGATGAGTTTATGAAAACCCCGAATGATCCTGCTTTGAGGACCTTCGCCGCCAATCTCAATTTCACTGCCACCCACAAAAAGTTTGGCCCGGCCAAGAAGGGTTTGCAATCGCAACAGCAACTCCCTCTCTCGATCGCGGTTCTGATCGCCTTTGTTGGTGAGGATGCGGGCGACCGCCTCTTGCTTGGCTGTCGTAGGGTTCTGGAGGATATACTTTTCGGTCTGTTTGAAAAGGATGATATCCCGCATCAGTCGATCATCAGAAGGAAGCAGCACCAGAAGTTCAACACGACCCATGCTGTGCATCTTCAGAATGGTCTCATTCTCGGCGTTTTCGTGGAATGGGGTGACAACATGAATAGCCAGCTCGTATTCACGACCGTGAAGACGGTCATCAAGTTTTCTGGAATAGGGATAATCCGGCCCGTTTGTCTCGTATCGGATTTTCCTCTGCTTGATGACATGATCGAAAACAATCTTTTCCAGCTCTGCCGCAACTTCGGTTGCTTCAACCTCCGTGTTCTTGATCTCCTTTTCGATATCTTTTTCCTCATCGGTGAGGTACTCGTAAAGTCCTCCATTCCTCTTGATGTAGATCTGCTGTTCCAGATAGTTCAGCGCCTCTTCAACCTTCTTGCGCAATTTGGGCAAATCCTGATTGAAACCATCGAGCATCAGAACGCAAAGATTTCGGGGGGATGGCTTGAACTCCTTGACATATTTGACAAGAAAAAGAGCTTTCAGTACCTTCAAGGCGAAGTCATTGGTGAGCTGCCGTTCTGCTGCGAGAATCGCTTTTTGCGTCTGGGCCTTAAGTGCCGTTTGAATACCTTCAAACATCAGGTCAAAAGTGGCCAGTTGACCAATTTCGTAATCACTGATCTTTATGGCAACCTGCTGAAAAACACCAAGCATTGACCGCTCCCCGACCGAGCTGTGCTTGCCTTCAAAGGCATTATGTCGTGAAAGATTCTCAATAGCCGACTGAAACAGTTCAAATTGCCAGGGCACAAAGGGATAGCTTTGAATGAACTCCTCCCTGTCTTTATAGTTTTTGTAATCGCGTGATCCATCGGTAAAACTGAAGAGCGTGCCGAAGTTGTTTACCTCCCGGTGGTAGAGGTCAGAAACGAGTTCCGTACCCTCTTCTGTTTTGGCCAAAAGCCTTTTTTGAATGACCATAGCCACATTGGTGCTGGTCAGTGGCATTTTGGTGGCAAAGCGAGCCATGATTTTCGAGAAATCGTTGCTCTGCTGACGGTTCATTTCACCAAGAACCGTGCTCATGTCGTTCTGGGAGGTCACCATAATCCATGCACGACCTCTGCTTTTGGTGGCAAGACTTTCGGCTATGGTTTGCAGGTTGGTCATCAGCTTGACATTTTCGGCGATATACTGCCCCACCTCGTCAACAAAGAAGTTCAACCGAAAACCGGGTGATTGCTTGTTGATATAGGCGTTAACCTGATCAGCGAAATCCTCGATGGAGACCCGGTACTGGCTCCGGTATTTATCAAGAATCCCGAGTGCGGTCGAATCTGACTCTCCGGTAGCCTCAGCGTAAGCTTTAGCGATATTTTGCGATTCGAGCAGCGCCTGTTCACGCCCTTTGTTCCATCCTTTTCCGGCAAGAGATTGATAAGCCATTGTGAACTTGGCATAAAGGCCCCGGCTATCGAGATCCCGTTCAAATTGCGCAATATGCCCCTGCTTTCCATAGTAGCCGCACATTTCATCAAAGACCTTGACAAAGACCGCAAGCAGAGCATCGAACTGCGTCTTGCTAATCACATCAGCTTTCTGATCGATGTTGAAGAGAATGCTTTTGGAAGGAATGGCTACCGCACGCTTGAGATCGGCACGAAGAATTTCGTTATCAACACATTTTGTCAGAAACAGGTCGAGAGCCAAAGCACCATCGATCTCCCGATTTTCAAGGAGCATTGCAAGTATCTTAAGCAAATGCGATTTACCCGAGCCAAAGAAGCCTGAGATCCAAACCCCGTTGGCCCCTTCATAATTGTTGTAGGCATCGAGAAATAACTCCAGACGTTTTTCAACCTCATTGGTCAGGACATACTCTTCGATTTCAAGCCGAAGGCTCGCGTCATCATCAGCTTTAATAACGCCTTCAATCGGGCGATCAACCGGTTTTTTAAAAATGCTCTTGAGAATCATCCTGTTATTTTCGTTTATGCTTCGCAATGAGAAATATCAAACGCCCGATAGTATTTGTCGTCATGCAGCTTTCCGAAAAGATTGAGTGACGCGCCTGATTCCTGGCAGTGTTCATAGGTGCCCGGAAAAAACATGACTGTAGGTCTTTCTTTTGCAGAACTTTGCAGGTTGTTCAGAACGTTATGTGACCGGATATAGGGAAATACCGCCCCCACTCCTGTAAGAAAAAGCACGTCAAAATCCTTCGCGGCAAGTTTTTTCGCCATGGCTGGGACAAGATTAGCCTCCGGGTCAAGCACTCCCTGAAGCAACTCTTTAAGCTGTTCCCTGGAGACGGATTTCTCCATATCGAGGATTTGCTCCCAGATTCCGCGCTCTTTGAGTATCTCAATGGAGAGATCATAAAGGTTAATCTCCAACACCTTGACACCTGCCTGCTCAAGCCGGTTAAGAAGCTGGCGTTGAAGACGCTCCATATCGACAGATTTTTCGGGGGGATATGCACAGACGTAAAATGGAATCTCACCGTTCAGCGCTCTTTTTTCTAAAAAACGACGACCTGAAATGACATTAAATAAATGCTCCAATCTCTTATTCATTGGCTTTTTTCCATTATCCACACTCATTGGGCAATCCACTTTAGATCGGATTCAAATACCGGGAAGAAAAAAACATCCCTGCGTCGTTGGCGAGGTATGGCTGCCAGAAGCCGTTGACTCAACATTGAAGCGTTGATGGTGTTCCTGACTGTCAGAAGTTCGGCTTCCCGCAATATTTTGAACAAGACTTGACGCAGCTTCTTTCTGGTAGTCAGCTCTATGGCTTCAAGTTCAGGGTGCCACTCCGACTTTTTATTAAAAAAGAAATCGAACTCCACGTACTGAAGATCATGCTTCAGACCTATAAATCGCTCACGTATAACCTCTTCCGCAAACTCAGCTATAAAACGGTAGTGGCGACAAACAGCGAGCCACAGAAGATATTTCTGCTCCTGGGCGCTTCCGGAAATCAGTAAATCCAGCTCTTTCGGGTCAAGAGTTTTCAATCTTGAGATAATTTCACGGCATTGACGCTTCGATGTATTGAGGGTTCTTGACTGTAACAAATTTTCGGAAAGAACTTGAGTGCGCACTCGGTCCCAGTCATTGGCTTCTACATACAGCTTGGCAAGGATGAGAGACTCCTGATGAAAGAGGCCGCCTGTGGTAAAAGAGAGGCTGTAGGTATCTTTCCGCATTATGCAGCAGGTTCACTCTAGTGATAGAATCGTGTTGAATATACAAATATAGTGCGCATCATGAATGGATGACAAGAAAGCTGACCATCGCGCAACGATAAAGCGGAAATGACAAAGAGATTTTGCAATACCATAGCTGTTTTGTGACATGTAATTCATTTATTCCATTTTACCTGTTATTTTCCGTCAGCCACTGTTTGTCAACCTATTAGCCAGTAAGTGTGAGCGATTTGCGTACCACCAGAAATTCAGAACAACCGCAAGAGAGTGGTGAGTTCCAAACACCACTCAATGTGCGCAAGCTGGTACAAGCCCGCCCAATGCCTGCTGAGAGTTTGTCGAAACTGGCGCTGATTATACGGTTTCTTAAACCGATCACATGGATTCCGGTTATCTGGAGTTTTTTGTGTGGTGCCGTGGCAAGTAGCGCTTTTGGATGGACGGATCTGCTCGGCATGAAGTTCATTCTTGGCATGTTGCTGACCGGCCCGCTGGCCAGTGGAACCTGCCAGATGCTGAACGACTATTTTGACCGTGATCTTGATGAGATCAACGAACCAAATCGCCCGATACCCGGCGGAGCAATTTCATTGAAAAATGCCACCATCCTGATTGCAATCTGGTCGGTTCTCTCGGTCATCACCGGCTATCTGATTCATCCGCTGATTGGCTTTTACGTGATCATTGGCATTGTCAATGCGCATCTCTACAGTGCAAATCCCATCAAGCTGAAAAAGCGGCTCTGGGCTGGCAATATCATTGTGGCAGTCTCCTATCTTATTATCCCCTGGATAGCAGGCGAGATCGCCTATAATCCGGCATTTACCCTCTCTTCGCTGCAACCGTCGCTGATTGTTGCCGCCCTCTTCACCCTCTCCAGTACCGGCACCATGACCATCAACGATTTCAAATCGATTGAAGGCGACCGACAGGTTGGAATCAGAACGCTGCCCGTGGTCTTCGGTGAAACCAACGCAGCCAAAATTGCGGCGGTACTGATTAATGCCGGCCAAATTCTGGCCGCACTCTATATGTTCATGATTGGACAATCCACCTACGGGCTTGTGGTTGGGGCACTCGTTATTCCCCAATTCTTGTTGCAGTTTTCTCTGGTGAAATCACCAGGCACAATGGATGTACGCTATAACGCCATTGCCCAGAATTTTCTGGTTGCCGGTATGCTTGTCTGCGCCTTTGCCATCAGAGCTGCAAGGCCATGAGGTTCAGCTCTACACCTGACATCTCCATCATCCTCCCCACCTTTAACCGGGCGGCTCATCTTGAAAAGGCGATAGAGAGTGTGATTTGCCAGACATTCAAAAACTGGGAACTCATTGTTGTCGATGATGGCAGTTCGGACAACAGCTTTGAAATAGTTGCACCATTGCTTGAAAGGTACTCCACCATCCGGTATATGAAGCACAAGAACCGGAAAGTCGCCCTCTCCCGAAATGCGGGCATTCAGGCCTCCTTCGGGCGCTATATCACCTTTCTCGACAGTGACGACCACTATCTGGAAAACCATCTTGCATCGAGAATTACTCTCATGGAAGCGATGCCTGATGTTGATCTGCTCTCGGGTGGATTTCTCTGCGATGAACCAACCATGGTCAAGGACTGTCGCAATCTTGACAAAATGATCGATATTCGTGAGTGCACTCTTTGCGGAACCATCTTCGGAAAAAGAGAGCTTTTTTTTGCGATAGAGGGATTCAGGGATCTTGATTATGCTGAAGATACTGATTTGTGGGAGAGGGCATCACACCGCTTTTCCGTGAAAAAGATAGAAGATCCAAAAAGCTATGTCTACCAGCGTGCGAGCGACAGCATTACTCTCAACTATTAAAATGAGGAGACTAAAGATATTTCACCTTGTCAACTAAAAGAACACTCAGCCACATTCGTTGACGTTTTTTACGTTTATAGGGAAACGCTTCCTGCAATGCACAGATCACCAGCAGCATGGCTGGTTCATGCCAGCGCTTTGGATGCTCCTCAAGCCACTTGCCCACGACAGCGCACAACTGCCCTTGGGTTGTCCCCTCAGGAGTGGTAAACAACCACCGGTTACAGACATCGCACACCCCTGCCACATAACCCCTGTAGTCACCAATATTAATATCAACCGCTATCTGCCCGCTCTCAATCTTCTTGTATTCACGCCATAACGAAACAAGGTCGTATCCACTGATCATAAGCTCAAGGGACTAATGGAACGAAAAGAGTACTGATGGCATTGGTCGACTGGTACACCGGCACAGACTAGTTCTGCTGGTGTATGCAACTGAACACAGAAAAATGCCGATGGTGCCACAGCAGTGATGGTTGACAACCCAACGCCATATTGCTTGCCTGCGAGCAACATATCCTCCTGGAACAACGTCATCCCCAAACCTAAAATCGTTTTTGATAGATGTGGCAATAAGGTTGGTGGCCCGTTTTGGCGTAGTAGTCCTGATGGTAATCCTCGGCAGCCCAGAAGGTTCCTGCTTTTTCAAGAGTTGTCACAACATGATATCCTCTCCGCTCCAGCTCTCCAATCAGCTTTTTGGCGACCATTTTCTGCTCTTCATCGGTATAGAAAATAGCCGAACGATACTGAGTACCTCTATCCGGCCCTTGCCGGTTCATCTGTGTGGGATCATGAATCTCAAAAAATAGCCTGGCAAGCGTCTCATAGCTGACAAGAGAAGGATCGAACTCGATCTCAACCGCTTCTGCATGTCCTGTTTTGCCACTGCAAACCTGCTTGTAGGTTGGATGCTCAACAAGCCCTCCCGTATAACCCGATGTAGCGGAGAGAACACCCTTTATTTTATTGAAATGGTACTCAACTCCCCAGAAACATCCGCCTGCAAAAATCGCCTTTTGCGTCACTGCTGGAGAGCTCTTCTGCGGCAAAAAACTCAGAGAGAGTGAATTAACACAATGACGAACATTTTTTTCCGTCATTCCTTCCCTGAAAAACACATGACCAAGATGAGCGCCACATTTGGCACAAACAATCTCCGTTCGCCTTCCATCGGCATCAGGAATCTGCTTGACGGCCCCATCAATAGCGTCATCAAAGCTTGGCCAGCCGGTACCTGAATCGAACTTGTCAGAAGAGCTGAAAAGAGGCGCATCACACTGACGACAGAGATAAAGGCCAGCATCCTTGTTGAGATAATATTTACCACTTCCGGGCATTTCAGTGCCTTTATGCAGAATTACCCTCTTTTCATCAGGTGTCAATTGATTATATCCCATAGCATTACATGATAAAATGAGAAACAGCACACACCAATGCAAGATGCTTGCAAAAAGTGGCTGAAAAAAGCTGCTACCATACATGAGAAAAAGTTATCCCATACAATGAACTGGCAACTGCGGGCTGCATAAGCCAATCTTTATATGGCTTTGTGAATAAAAAACTACTCCCTATGCCAATTACCGCACCGGCAATCACATCCCGGGTGTAATGCCGTTTTGATTCTACCCGGCTGTACCCTGCATAAGAGGCAGCAACATAAGCAGGAAAACCATAATTCCATCCATATCGTTCACGGATAAACTCTGCCGATGAGAAAGCAACCGAGGTATGCCCAGATGGAAAGGAGTGATCTCCTCCATCAGGGCGAGTAGCAGGAATGGTATACTTCATCGCCAAAGTAAGGGCAAGCGTCAGCGCACCTGATTTGGCAAGCTGCGTGAGACCATCCCTGTCATCCCGGGCAAGAGCAATTCCGGCTCCGCTAACAGGCAACAGCACCGAAAGAATTTTGCCAGCACGTTCAACCCCGTCACTGGCAACGGCGGCATTACTGAAGAGAAGAGAGAAAAGCAGCATCACCATCAACACTCTGCTGCAAATACAACGCATCTGCCTCCCCACTTTCGTTACCAACAGCTCTCTATCCATGATCTCATTTGAAATTAAAAAAATAACGATGTGCAACGTTGCAAAATTGGCTCTCAAATCCTATACTATGGCTGAAAATTATGGACAATTAGCTCAGTTGGTTAGAGCGTTCGCCTCACACGCGAGAGGTCAAAGGTTCGAGTCCTTTATTGTCCACACCTTACCCCACCTGCCTCAGCGAACCACTGCTTTCTTTAAGTATTGTCTGATAAACAAAGAGTGAACACAAACTCATCAGTGACGAGCGCCAATATAAGCAAAACCGTTTTGGTTTTTGTATCTCAACGCCGGAAGAGTACGTTGAGATCACCAACAAAACGGCGACGGCAGGAATAATTATTCGAGACTGAATGATTCAACTGGCTCTCCGTTCTCTTTTCTTTGCTGTGCCAGACACAAAGAAGAACAACCGTATCGTTTCCGTCCCGCATATATACTCCTCGTTACTCACTGTCAACAATAGACTCGTCGCAATCAAAAATGACAATCCCTTTTTGCGCCAAAATATCCATAAAGCTAAACCAATTACATCCCGCCAAATCAGCAGCTTTCCCCAATGAGAGTTTTTTCTCCTGAAACCAGGTTATGGCTACGGGTATGATTTTCCGAAGCTCTTCTGCCGAAAGGGGAAAATCGCGCCGATGAATGCTTGCCCCTGCAATGGCATGGCGCTCCAGAAAAGCCATGAAGCTTTTCGGTTTATACGGAATGCACTCAATCAGGCGAAACGTCCTGCCGGGGAAGGCCTCAATTTTGCGGTCACTGGTAAAATAATCAATACCCTTGTTTCCTGATAAAGAAACATTTACCTTTACATAAAACGTTTACAACATGACTGAAAAATTTCAGGTTCAGTTTTTAGAAGAAGCAACTGAGTTTCTCGACGGGCCTTGATGAAAAGGCGAGAGATAAAGTCATCTACAATATTCAAAAAGCAAGACTTTCTCATGACAAGGAACTTTTCAAAAAACTTAATGGTGAAATCTGGGAATTCAGGACTTTGTTTAACAGAACTCATTATCGGCTGTTTGCTTTTTGGGACAAGACTGGTCAAACAGACACTGTTGTAATCGCAACACACGGACTCATCAAAAAAACAGACAAGACGCCCGGTGGAGAAT
>CAIWUU010000031.1 GCA_903915955.1 uncultured Chlorobiaceae bacterium
AACACCCAAAACAATAATTCCTGTGGCCGTATTCGCCATTGCTGCAAGTTCGTCAGCCATCCCGTCCTTATGAGGACCAACGACCTTGTTGCCACTGAATTCAACACTCTTGAGCTCAAGAACTGAGTCTTCACCCAGTGCGATTTGCCTGAGGAGATCTGAGAGGCTTTCGTACATTGCTGAATTTTAAATAGTTAGCGTGGTCAAACAGAAACTGATGCGAGAAACCCACAATCGGTCGAATTAACTTCAATGGCAATATAAGCCCGGATAACTCTCCTTATAATCGAAATGACCGCCACTCATCAGTTTATCTCCGAATTAATTTGAGTTTATTGATCTCCATTTGCTCTTCTCCATTGTTAATTTTTGTCAAAGGTTATGCTATACATCGCAGAGTATACGATCAATCTGGTTGACCAGATAAAACGGCAGATTGATCAGCCTGAACGGTTTGGCCGTGTTATTCACCTTTGCGACAAGTTCCTGAAGTGATGGTTTCGCGGAACTGATTCTTATGGCTTGATCAGCGTGCTTTTTCACCATGTACGAGTGCAGCGATTTTATGGTGCCCCCAGTGCCGGATTTCACCTCAACCGGGTACACCTTGTTGCCTCTTTCGTACAGAAAATCGATCTCGGCTTGCGCTTCTGATTTTGGGGGTTGCCAGTAGTAAAGACTCGGGTTAACGTACCCAGGTTTGGCGGCAAGCAGTTGTTGCCCCACAAACTGCTCCGCGATAACGCCGCGATTGGCAAGTTCCAGGGGTGAACTCATGATTGTTTGTGCAGGAATGCCCTGTGCTGCCAGCAGTAGCCCGAGATCCAGAAATAAAAATTTGCTGATCCTTATTTTTGTATCGCCACCAAGCGGAATACTCTCGGCACCAGAGTGCAGGACGCGATAGAAGAGTCGGGCTTCCAGAAATCGCTCAAGCGAATCGTTCAACTGACGGTTATTGCCGCTGCTGTTCAGCGCAATTTCATTGGCCTGTTTATGAGAAAACTGCAACCCGATCTGGCTGATAATGCCATTGAAAAATGCGTTAAGTTTCAATGCCGTTTGAGAACCCGCATACTTTGAAAAATCATCTTTATATGCTTGAAGAAGCTCTGTTTGATATTTGACTATTTCAGCATGGTTGAAATTCGTGTTAATGGCGGTCTGCACACAAGAGGGCATTCCTCCGGTCAGAGTGTAGCGCCGAACCTGAGCCATCAGCTCATCATGCACGCTGTCGGGGAGCAAATGGATGTTGCCAAGCGTGAGCATCCCGATGGTGTTGAGAGCTTTTGAGGCATCGGTAGCAGCAAGGAATTCATCGAACGTTAATGGAGCCATAAAGAGGTACTCAACACGCCCGACCGGTGTCGAAAGCTTGTCGTCGTGCAGTACCTGATCGAGTAATGATCCGGTTAAAATTACGGCAAGCTCCGGCATCTCCTCCCAAAAGTATCGCAAGCAGGAATAGGCTGCGGGAGTTGCCTGGGCCTCATCCAGAAACAGGATACCTTTGCTCTGTCGAGTGATGGTTTTGCCGCTGATGAGCGACATATTAAAGAGTAAATCATCCAGCTTGTAGCTTTTGAATAACGGTTCAAGCTCTTGATGGCGCTCCAGATTGATTTCTATAATTTCCACCGAGAGCTGACTTGCCGCAAGCCGAACAGCAGTTGTTTTGCCAACCTGTCTCGCACCGCGTATGACCAGTGGCTTGCGTTTGCTCTGGTTGTACCATGCCTTTATCTCCTCTATTGCACGTCGGCTGAACATGTGAATCTCTTTAGCTTTGTATGGGTATACCTCTTCGCCCGCAATAAATCTACCACTTTTATTCGTATTCTATAATAAAAATGTGCCATTATAACGCAAAGCAAGGATCACTGAGCACTACCGAAGCAATTATCCATAAACGAGCTGAATGGCAATTCCGGCGACGGTGCTGATGGCAACAAGCAGAAGCAGAATTCGGATTGTATCCCAACTGTTGTGGTTCTCCCTGAGCAGCACCAGACCGCCAAGTCCTGCACTGCTGCATAACCCGGCAATTGCAGAACCATAACTCAGCCCGCCTTTCAGAAACAATTCAGCGATTGCAACTGAAGCGGCACAGTTGGGGATAAGGCCAATCAATGCTGCCAGGAATGGCTGCAACAGATGCTGTTTGAGTAAAACCCGACCGAGATTCTCTTCACCAACAGACGCTATCAGAACATTGAGGGCAAAGGTTACTGCCATGATAAAGAGGAATATCTTTGCTGTGTGGATAAGTGGATGCGTGATCCACTGCCACTTGCCGATAGTCCCTGAAAGATCATGGTTGCAACAACCAGCATCAAGGGGTGCTTCGACAGGGTGTTGGTGAGCATGAACCTCTTTTTTCCGTGATAAACTCCCAACAGCCAGATCAATCGCATATCCGGCTACCAATCCGATGATCAGTTTGGTAACCAGAACAGTCACAACAAACTTGCCCTTGCCTGGTTGCGCGAGAATCACCGGAATGGCCTCGTCCGAGGTTGCCAGAAACACGGCCAGCAAGGTACCTTTGGTAATCAGTCGGCGAGCATAGAGCGCACTGGCTAC
>CAIWUU010000032.1 GCA_903915955.1 uncultured Chlorobiaceae bacterium
GCCGTCGACAGATTATTCACCCGGCGGAATGCTCCAAAACACCAGTCAGTGCAGAGGAAATTCAGGCAGCTCGTTTGGCGGGACGGCCAAGAACCTGTACGTATTGGATGTGAGTGTGAGGATGTGGGAATTGCAAAATATGGTGACCCCATGATCAAGCATACATCAACCGTCCCTTTGGTTCCGGCACTGGCCTGCCGAGTGAATGAGCAGTTTCGACCCACTCTTCAATAACTCTTTGAGCATTCGTTACGGCCTCTTCATAAGTCACCCCATCGGCCATACACCCGGGAAGTTCCGGGACATCTACAATAAAAGCATCGTCTTCTTTGCTCCAGTAGATAATCAATTCATATTTAATCGACATCGACATCTCCGAGTATATACTTTATTAAAATTGATCTGACCTGCTTGACCTGATAAGGCTTGGCCTTACTCCCGTTTGGCTGCAAATTGATAATTTCTGCAATGTTATCCTTTACAAATATATGATGATCTCCCTTGACACGCTCTTCAAACCCGAGACGAAAGAGGAGTCGACAGAGTTCCCGAAACTCAATATTGCTGTCCGCCGTACCTGACAGGATTCTTTCCTTGAGTTTGGAGTACTTTCCCATCGTAGTATACTGATTTCCGATAAATCAATCTCTATTCAATCTGCTGAAGGCATCACTATCCACAGAATAACCTTTTTTTACAAATATTTCGTAAATGTACCACCGAATGGCGCGGGTAGCAGGGCATGAAACTCAACTGCGGCGAAAGACAGCGCATCGCTATTGCCCGAGTCCTGCTGCAGAGTGCGCCGATCATGATTCTCGACGAAACCACGGCCAACCTTGATGGTGTAGAGAGAAGTCACAGAGACCCTGAACGCTATCAGTCCGGGAAATACGCTGATAACATTTACCCTCCGATTAAAGGGCATAGAACAGTATGACCGGATTTTTGTGTAGGCAACGGACTCCCTGAACGATCGAATACGTTGTTAGATAGACCGCCGTTTATAAATATCTGTTCTTTTTATCGTAAAAAATGTGCTTCTTGATGTTGAGTCGACCCATACCAATCCGGGTATACTGATAATGTTGGACCAAAGGGAATCATGCAACTCCTTCTTGACGTGCCAGGCAATGTGCCTGATGCTGCTCAATGCACACCGCAGCAATTCATAACAGAAGCCAAACTGGCCATGGCCATCAAACTTTTTGAAATGAAACGGCTCTCGTCGGGGATGGCAGCTACGCTCATCGGCGTGAGCAGGGTCGAATTTCTGGCTGAATTGCACCGATATGGTGTCCCAATGATTGATCTTGATCAGAACGAACTTGCCCAGGATGTCAGCAATGCCTGATCAAACCAAAGTGGTTGTTGTCAACACCACGCCACTTATTGCATTGACCGCCGCAAAACCGGTAATCTTGAGGTGCTTCGTTGTCTCTACTCAAGGGTAGTTGTACCGTATGAAGTTGCTCAAGAAATCCGGGCAGGTGGCCGCGATTCTTTTGGAATCGAGGTATTTGAGCAGGCATCATGGTTAGAGGTGCGCCCCGAGCCATTGGAGCTCATGCCCTATCTGCAAAACACGCTCGATAGCGGAGAAGCATCGGTCATA
>CAIWUU010000033.1 GCA_903915955.1 uncultured Chlorobiaceae bacterium
GCAACATTACAATCACTTTATCCGATATGGGAATGACTCTGTCTTTTTTTCCTTTTGCATTGACTATTATCAATAAATGCCTTTTCGCATCAACATTCTCAGGTTTGAGATTCAACAACTCTCCCCGTCGAAGACCACAGGCATAAATCAAGCTCAACATCGTACGGTGTTTGGGGTTCTGTGATGCCTGAAGTATAGCTGCAACGTCCTCCTTGCTCAGCACGTTGGGCAGCTTATGTTCTGGTCTTGGCCGCTCGATCTGTTCTGTTATGAGCTTTGAACCTTGTATTGTCTTGAAAAACAATTTTGCTGCGTTAACTGTCTGGTTTTGATATGATTGACTTAACTTCTTCGGTAGCATAAACTGGTGAACGAATCGCACCATATCATCGTTGGTCGCTTCGGTACTCCTTTTGGGTTTAATAAACCTTAAAAAAAATGTAATTGCTTGTGTATAGGTCTTTATCGTAGATCCGCTGTATCGCTTGTGCTCCATCCACTGTTTGAAGGCGGCAATTTCATCATGGTTGACTTCGTCCAACAACGGTAAATCGGTAATAACTTCAGTTGCCGCGTAGTTCAATGACGGATTTTGCGGTAGCGCAATTACGGTTTTTATATTTGTGATACGCTGACCAAAATAATTTTTTAACAAGTCTATATTTTTGCCGTAGTTCGGTATGACCCAGCAAAAATTATTGCTGTTCCACCTCACATATTTGAAGGTACGGATGAACTGTATATCCGTCTCATTCTTAGGCATTGTAACGGTAATTTGTTTCGGAGATATTTCTATAACGATTCCGTTGTGTTGCGTAACATTTTGTAGATCTGCTTTTGCCGAAGTTTTCACTTCAGATTGCGCCTTTGCCAAAGGTGGTGGCTCCGGTGGCTCATTAGTAGCTTCTGTTAGCTCTTCGGTACCTGACATGTTTGCTGAACCTGCAAGATCTGGTAGGACTATATCAGGAAATAGCTTCTTAAATTCGCCAAAAGCTTCCTCGGTGAACGGGATATGCCATGCTCTGAGTGTCTTGCTCCAGACAGCACCTTCAATATGCCTTATCTTATTTATAATGAAGTCATTATAGGCAAACACGAGTTTCAGCCTATCCTCGCCCTGGTGATTTATTTTGCTGGTCTGAATCATAGTTTTACAACTCCTTCCAACGAAAAATAACCCCTCAATACAGCGTCGCTTAGTCAGTCACTGTAGAGGGTGAACTACGCCAACTTTTCAAGCTATAAAGTACAGATTTATTTCAAAGATTTATCTCATTATCCTGCTTATGCGGGCACAGGTTGGCACCAATTAACGATCCGTTTCGCCTGGCATATACGAAAGTCTCCTGCACGGGAACCAAGCAATGCACCGACACCCCTGTTTCTGCTCCTTATGATTGAGCCTGCATTATGGTCATTGTAAGTTTATGATTTCAGGAACGACCCTCTCTTTCTGTTGAGATCTTCATCGTCGGCAATAAGCTCTATTTTTTCGATCCCCTGGATAATCATATAATGCAACGTGACTGGCGAATCGAGACTGGGTCAAATCGGCATGTATGTAATGGTTGGTTAGTATCGTAGAAGGATAATTGAGCACACCGGAGTATAGTGTACCACCTCTACCGGAGCAAAGTGTACCAGCGATTCCGGAGCAAAGTGTACCACCTGTACCGGAGTAAAGTGTACCAGGTATTCCGGACGAAA
>CAIWUU010000034.1 GCA_903915955.1 uncultured Chlorobiaceae bacterium
GCGCATTATCTTCAGGCTTTTGAGATGGTATAAAGTGTCCCAGATTTTCAGCAAAAGTATCGGCAACTTTGTCGGCCACAGCCCCTGCCACAAAAGCACCAATCCCTGCAAGGATGATTCTTGGCACTCCGCGAACAAAGAAGGGAATGCCAAGAGGCGACAACAAAAACGCACCTGCCGCCACCGTTGCTGTCGGTTTGATAAAGCCTTCGGAGGAAAAATTCTTTCGATTACCAGACATAAAGGATCTCCTGGTTTGTATTTAAGTGTTTAGCAAAAAGTCATTCCGTAATTCCGCATCGAGCATTGCTTGAATTATGAGCGCCTTGGCTATTCAATCCTGTCATTTCGAGCGTTAGCGAAAAATCTTGATTATTGTGCTGTATGATTTCGCCTCTCTTCGTTCGTCGAAATGACAATGTATCATGAGCATCTTCGCTATTTTAATTACGGAATCAATTACCATAGAGCGCTTGGTACATTAAAAACGAGCACGGCTCCAGAGTACGTTACCCTATTTTTCCGGCTTCGCACCCTGGGCTATTTTATTGAGTGAGTTGGATAACACGTTCAACACCATCTCCGCAGCCTTCAATTGTGAAGCGCCGATATCCGCCAAAGATTGGCAGAGAAACTTGAACGCTTCAACAGTATCAATGGCTGAATCGACTTGTGCAGGCGCTGCGACCGGCTTCTCGACAACCGCTGCCTTGCCGATCACGGAACTCACCGAAGCGCCCCTGGCTTCCGGCGGAATCGCACGGCTTGTGGCCGGAGCTGCAGGTGAAGCTTGAGGCTGCAAACCGGCACGCTCACTACCTGATGCCGCAGTTTTCCTGAACATAGAAAAAAAGCCGCCTTTTTTTTCAGTTTTTGCCATAATCGTTATGCGAGTAAAAGTTTAAAATACGACCAACCCCATTACAGCCCTTACGCCCCATGCACTCCCGCCAAAAGATGACGAACCAACTATCTCCCAAATTTCCATCAACCACGAACGACAATGTAACCAAAAAGAAGAGCATCAGAAGATTCCTCACCATGAAAAAAACTTTTAAAGCAAGCAGAATTTCTTAGTTTCATCAAAAATTCGAATACAAAAAAATATTTTCAGCCATGCCCCCCAAATCGGTCAATATACCACATTATACGCCCCAGTCCTCTTATTTGGCGCAGGAATTGCCATTGTCATTCCCCTGAACAAATTTATAGGGAAGAAACCCTCCAATAACACAAAATAAGGGGCATTCCCTTAAAACTGCGGCTTTTTCTGAAGCATGGAGCGGGAGAATAAACTGTTATGTAGCACCAAGCCTATCCCTTGCCTCTTCCAGAACTTCAAGGGTAATTTCGGTATATCCCATCTCTTCCGCAAACTCTTCCGCCATAGTCTTGAACGTTCCCTGCATGAATGATGGCATGGACTGAAAACACTCCTTGGCCTCGTCGGTCCACTTCGCCGAGAGCACCCTGGATTTAGGGGTTCTGGTATACTCAAGCAACATCTCCTCAACAAATGAGTCAACAGTGCCATCTGAAAGAGCTTCAGGTGCAAAAATTTTTTCAACAAGAATCTTGTTCCGAATCAGGTGAATTTTTATCTGCGGCAAATAAAGCACCGCCGCCAGTGATTGCCGGCTTCCACAGGTCAGAAAAAGAGCTATTTTTTTCCTCTTCAGACACTTTTTCAGATTGCCATGAATCAACGCACCCAAAAGCTGTGATGCAACAATGAAATAATATACAGGCGCCCCTATAACAACAAGATCGAACTCCTTGACAAAACTGAAGTCCGCATTGGCTTTGCACTTTGCTTTTTCTACATAATATCCACACTCCGCCAAACCCAACCCGATTGAATCAACAACAGCTTCCGTAGAGCCCCCGGAAGTCCTACTATCATACAGTATAATTGCTTTCATATTATGGTATTATAAAGACGCGGTATTCAGTAGTAATAAGCGGTTGAAAGTTTACTGGTAAAGCGATTCATGGCATAGTTGGCAAGCCAGACCCAGTTCAGCGGTTTGCCTTTCATGCGCTTCATAATTGCCCCTGGCTTGTAAACTTCCTGCTGGAGTTTGACAAAATTCTGCAACAGTTTTTCTCCACTCATTTTGTTGGGCTCAAACATATAGTGGTAGGTGTCGTACTTGTCCCAGTCGAAATGGCGCATGCGGGGCTTCATCTCATCAAAATAGGGTGTTCCGGGGAAGGGAGTCACCAGTGAAAAGACCGGAAACTCGATCCTGTTTTTCATGATGAAATCAAGGGTAAGCTGAAAGCTCTCTTCGGTATCGTTATCGAAGCCGAACATGAAGTACCCCTGGATCGCAATACCATTCTTGTGGAGATTGCTCACGACAGTTTCATAACTTCCAAGCCTGTTAGAGCCTTTATGAACACTTTTCAGGGTTTCAGGATTGAGCGATTCAAACCCGATGCTCAACAAATCGCAGCCTGAACGGCCAGCCAGCTCGGCAACCTCTGGTTTATCGAGAAAGTTCATGGAAATATTGGCATTCCAGTGTACGCCAAGCTTTGCCATCTCCTCAAGCAACGTCATAAAATATTGAGGCCTGAAACTGATGTTGTCGTCCATAAAGGAGAAATTCACATGCTCCTTGTTCAGCCGTTTCTGATGGTAGCGCATCTCATCAAGCAC
>CAIWUU010000035.1 GCA_903915955.1 uncultured Chlorobiaceae bacterium
GCGGCACAGCCTCTTGAGGCCAAAATTACAGCGATTATTGGATTGGCGTATAGAGGCGAGATTTTCCCTACCGTCGAGGTGTTTTTAAAACGAGGGTTTGTTCAGAAAGCCCTAATTATCCTGTTGATAGAGTGTAGTCTATAGGCTACATTGAGGCTATGATTGAAATTCGTAAAACAAACCATTTCGCCAAGTGGATCGACAGCCTGCAAGATATCCGGGCACGTGCACGCATTCAGGCAAGAATTGAGAGACTGGCTATGGGTAATCCTGGGGATGCTAAGCCTGTTGGTGAAGGGATTTCAGAGATGCGTATTGATTATGGCCCCGGTTATAGGGTTTATTACATACAGCATGAACGAACAGTGATAATCTTGCTGGCTGGTGGCGATAAAAGTACGCAAGCCAAAGATATAAAAGCTGCGCTTCACTTGGTACAAAATTTATAGGAGTAAAATATGGCAAAAACCGTTACAACTAAATATGAAGTATCCGAGCACCTTCGTACCCCTCAGGAAATGGCCGCTTATCTGGAAATGTGCATTGAAGAAGCAAATGGAGATACAGCGTTTATTATTAAGGCATTGGGGGATATCGCAAGGGCGAAAGGTATGACACAGGTGGCACGTGATGCTGGTTTGTCCAGGGAAAGTCTGTATAAGGCTCTCTCCGGGGAAAGAAGTCCAGGTTTCGACACCATTCTTAAAGTAATAAGTGCCCTGGGCTTGAAATTGCAGGCAGAAGTTGCACATACATCACAAGTAACAGTCTGAGACAAAGCAATTCAGCCGGTCGCTATTGATTGCATGATGAATAAAGCATGCCAACCTGACGGGAGGTGTTTTGAAACATTCAGGCGCATCAACGTGATGACAAAGAAGTGATTTCCATGCCGATTCCTACCGCCACTGCTGAATATTTTAATATTGGTTTCATTATACCTAAGATCTTTGCATAGATGAAGATATATAAGTTCAAGGATCTGACTGACGAAAAAAAGCGTCCTCACTTTTACCAAATGGTTTTGCATAATTCCATGTGGTGCGCTAAACCCGGTTCATTGAACGATGAAATGGAATTTGATTTCAAATTGAACTATGCTCCTTCTGTACACACGGCAAACCTCTTATCCCAAGTTGTTAAGAGATATAGAACCACAGATTACTTTCCACCTGATCTATCAGTTTCTTTTGTCATGCAACACAAGCAATTGGAGGAGATTACAGTACCGATTATTGAACAAATGATTAGCAATTGTAGGGATACAATAGGAATTACAAGCTTTTCTGCCACGAAAAATAGTGATCATTTATGGAAAGAGTATGGTGGAAATGGAAATGGGGCATGCATTGAAATTGAAATATCTGACGAAGTTATTAAAGACCGTTATCATCAGGTTTGTTATGTGCCAGAAAAAGTTTTTCATATAGATTCTTTTCTTGAGTCAGCATTATTTCCTGAGAAAGCGTATGAGACTTTCAGGAATTTGTTGCTAACGAAAACAAATACATGGAAACGAGAAAAAGAAATCAGGTTTGTTTCAAAAATGCCAGAGGTTAACGCTATTTTCGATGGCCGAATTACCGAGATTATATTAGGTGCTAATATTCCAGCCAATGCTATGAATCAAGTTGAGGAGACCATAAATAACCATTGTCGCCTCAATGGGATAATAATCACCGTAATATGAAAAAGGTTTATGAATCGCTAATGGTATTCACTGAATTATCTCCACCCCATGCCACTTAACCTCTACACCAGCAACCGGATGGAAGTTCTGGTTGACTCCCTCGCCGTTACGCTCCAGAAGCCGCTCGCCTCGGCGTTCACCAAAGAGGTGATTGTGGTGCAGAGCCGGGGGATGCAGCGCTGGCTCTCGATGGAGCTTGCGGCGCGTTTTGGTGTCTGGGCTAACGGGCATTACCCCTTCCCGAACGCGATGGTGCAGGAGTTGTTCCGCGAGATCTTGCGGGATATGCCCGATACCTCTGCGTTTGCGCCGGAGGTGATGAGCTGGAAGATCATGCGGCGGCTGCCGGAGCTGCTCGGTACGGAGCCTTTCGGCACGTTGCGTCACTATCTGGCCGATGATCCTGATGGACTCAAGCTCTTCCAGTTGTCGGAAAAAATTGCTGATACCTTTGACCAGTACACCCTCTTCCGTTCGGAGATGCTGGCTGGCTGGGAGGCGGGGGAGACGGAGCCATCGGGCGAGGAGTGGCAGTCCATCCTCTGGCGAAAACTTGCTGAGGGAGAGGGTGTGCATCGGGGAAGGCTGAAGGATCTTTTCTGCAGGCAGTTGAATTCTGCGTCACCAGGGGTCGAAGAGATTCCTGAGAGAATCACCCTCTTCGGTATCTCCTACCTGCCGAAGTTCCATCTCGATATGCTCTCGGCGGTTGCCAGGGTGACGGAGGTGAACCTCTTTCTCCTGAGCCCGACCCAAGAATATTGGGGCGATATTCTCTCCAAAAAGGCAAGCGCCCGGTTGACGGAGGAGGAGCGAGCCCTGCGCAGTGAGGGAAACCCGCTGCTTGCGTCGCTTGGGCGCATCGGGCGCGATTTTTCCGAGATGATTATCGACCTGAGTGACAGCGCGTTGCACCAGGAGGAGCGCTATGACGATCCGGGGGAGGAGTGCCTGCTTCATGCACTGCAATCCGATATTTTGAACCTCTCGGGCGCGGGCGAAGAGGGGGAGTTGCGCCCGCTTGACCCTGATGACCGTTCACTTCGGATTCACTCCTGCCACAGTCCGCTTCGTGAAATTGAGGTGCTCTACGACAATATTCTCGCCATGTTTGAGGAGTACCCCGACCTGAGCCCGCGTGATATTGTGGTGATGACACCGGATATTGAGAGCTATTCTCCCTACATCTCCAGCGTTTTTGGGGCAATGGGGGGAGCTGGCGGGGATGGCACCGTGGCGCTTCACTACTCCATTGCTGACCGGCGGATGATGAATGAGGGGGAGATTGCCTCGGCGCTGCTGAAGTTGCTGGCTCTCCCCGGCAGCCGTCTTGCCGCTTCCGAGATGTTTGACCTGCTTGCCTCGCCGCCCGTGAGTCGTCGCTTTTCGCTCGACCTCGGTGAGCTTGAGCTGATTCGTGGCTGGATTGAAAAGAGCGGGATTCGCTGGGGCATGGATGAAGGCGACCGCACTTCACGGAACCTTCCCGCCTATCGCGACAACTCCTGGAGGGCGGGGCTCGACCGGCTGCTGCTCGGCTACGCCATGCCGGACGAGAATCAGCTCTTTAACGGCATTCTCCCCTATGATGATATGTCAGGATCGGTTGCGGAGAGCCTTGGCAAGTTTGCCGAGTTTGTTGAGAGGGTTGACCGCTTTGTCCGGAGCTTTGAGCACTCCCGCACGCTTGAAGAGTGGCGCACTCAGTTTCAGGCGATGCTGGCCGACTTTATTGCCCCCTCCGACAGCTCCGAGCGGGAGTTTGCGGCCATTGCCGAGCTTGCCGAAGAGCTTGGCAACATTGTGACGAAGGCGGAGTTTACCCACGATGTTTCTCCCGCAGTAATCCTGTCCTGGCTCAAAGCACGCCTTGAGCATCAGGAGCAGGGGCTTGGTTTCATGACGGGCGGCATCACCTTTTGCGCCATGCTGCCCATGCGGAGTATTCCCTTCCGGGTTGTGGTGCTTATCGGCATGAACGAC
>CAIWUU010000036.1 GCA_903915955.1 uncultured Chlorobiaceae bacterium
CCAGAAGAGATTTGTAGTATAGGTATTGATGAAAAAAGCTTCAGAAAGGGCCACAAGTACATTACGACGCTCAATGATATTAATGGAAGTCGTGTCTTGGATGTTGTTGAGAGTCGCACCTTGGAAGCCACTGAAACGTTGTTACAAACCCTTACAGAATAACAACGTGAGAGTGTAAAGTCAGTTTCTCTCGATATGTGGCAAGCGTTCGCTACGGCGGTCAAGAAATGTCTTCCGAAAGCAGATATTGTACATGATCGGTTTCACATCAGCAAGTACCTGAACGATGCAGTAGATAAGGTGAGGCGTCAGGAACCCTATAACGTCACTTATAAATAATTAATTTTGATGTTCATAGCATGCCATGCTACCAACTATCCGACATGATGAGTATCTTTATCCTGTTCCAAAATTTGATTTTGGTCACAAAGATGTCAAAGACTTTATGACTGAACTCACTGGTTTTCACGAGTATTTTGCTGATTGTTTTCAACGTAGTGAATCAAGAGAGCATTTTCTCAAGTACATGGTTGGCCAGTTCTGTCCATTGGAGCGTAAGTCTATTGAGCCAATTGCGTTAGCCATTCAAGACGGGAATGTCAGAGCTATGCAGCGTTTTGTCAGTGATACCACTTGGGAAACTGAAAAAATGATTGCTAAATATCATAGTCTCGTCAATGATGATCTCGGTCATCCTGATGGTGCCTTGATTTTTGATGAAAGTGGATTTATCAAAAAAGGCCACGACTCTGTTGGTGTTGGCAGGCAGTACAGTGGAGCCGCCGGAAAGGTTGATAATTGCCAGGTTGGAGTTTTTGCTGCTTACGTTTCCGAACAAGGATACTCTTTAGTTGACAAGCGACTGTTTATTCCTGAAAACTGGTTTGCTGAAGATTTTCTTGAACGACGCACAAAATGCTTACTGCCACCCGAAACGGTTTTCAGGACAAAACCACAGTTAGCTGTCGAGATACTTCATGCTTTTACTCAAGAAAATACAATACCTTATAAGTATGTTTTAGCCGACTCTGTCTATGGTGTCAGTCCAGATTTTATTCGAGCCGTAGAGGAACTGCCTGACAAAACGTATTTTGTGTCAATTCCTAAAACGACCTTGTGTTGGTCGAAAGAGCCTCTTTCCATTACGAAAACATATCAATGGGGAGGCAAAACCAGAACAAAAACTACCCTGGTTGATCCTGACAGCAAACCCATCACAGTAGAGAAGTTAGCCAGAGCTATAAACGAATACTTTTGGTATCGAAGAACGGTCTCAGAAGGCAGCAAAGGCCCAATTGTTTATGAATTTACTCGACGTAGGATAACGCTTGCCGCAGAAGGAATACCGATAAAGACTGTCTGGTTGGTTATTCGTCGAAAGCTTGACAATAAGCAACAATACGACTTTTTTATCAGTAATGCACCCGCAGACATAAGGCTTAAAACGTTTGTGTGGCTAAGCGGACTTCGATGGGCTATTGAACAGTGCTTCGAGGAAACCAAAAGTGATTTGGGAATGGATCATTACGAAGTACGAAAATTTCCCGGATGGCATCACCACATGCTCACGACCATGTTGGCTCACTTTTTTCTTTGGCATCTGAAGATCAAGTTGGGAAAAAAAAGCACCGTTTATTACGATATCGCAGCTTAGAGTACTATTGACAGCTATATTGCCACTGAGACGTAATACGCTAAAAGCAGTGTTTAAAAAGATAATCTGGATACAGAAAAGAAATCTCAGTGCGTATATGTCGCACAGGAAAAAAATTGTTCAAAAACTGGGGTTAACTGATCAAGTGACGTTGTAGGGTTCCTGAAGCTCCGGATTCCATGCTGCCACAACTTTCGGATAAGTTCAGGCAATCACTGTCGGCAGAACAGAAGATTTGGGCAATTCGATACTCTGATATCAGTGTGTTGAATGAAAGCAGGGCTAAAAAACAGGGTCTTATCGGTCGAAATGATTATTATTCCACAAAAAGCGGGTAGTTGCATGTAACTCCAACCAAAAAGGAGTCGTAATGGTATTCAAGATTGCACTTCGACCGGATCAGATAACGGACCTTGCTTCGCTTCGGGCTCATAAACCGGAATTGATTGACGCAATTATCGAAAATTGGCCGCTTCTCTGGAGCCTCTAACACCATCAGATTCCAAAGAGAGGTTTGAGAAGCTCATGCAAGAGTGGCGGTGTGACACTAAATTTCTTTCCAATATTGATGAGATAGCTTTGCACCCTGCTTACCAGAGAATTATCGGTATGGGGCCAGTGGTCATTCCCTTCATTCTTGAAAAGCTGATAACATCGCCAAGCTATTGGTTTTGGGCGTTGAAAGCAATCACGGGCGAAGATCCTGTGCCTGCTGTTGACCGGGGAGACATGGTTAGTATGACACAACATTGGTTGCAATGGGGGCGTGAAAATGGCTACGGAGCTGATTAAACAGAATTTCCCCAATCTCGCTCATGATTGCAAAATCACCAGCCCAGAAACATCCTCCTATAACTGTGTTGCATGGGCTGCTGGTGTTTCTGATAAATTCTGGTGGCCAGATTCCGAGTACATTGCCTTTTGGCCTCAACAGATTACCGAGAAGAGTTACCCTTGAATGTTTTGTCGCGGCATTCGAGACGTTGCAATATGCGCGTTGTGAGTCAGAAGAATATGAAGATGGGTTTGAAAAAATCGCCATTTTGGTTGATCCCTTTACCACCAAACCCACTCATGCCGCACGTCAATTAACAACAGGGCGGTGGACAAGCAAGCTGGGACACTCCTTCGATATAGAGCATGATTTAAGAGGGGGTTGTGGTCAGATTTACGGCACTGTTGGCGCTATCATGAAGCGAGTGCTTACAGACCACCACTGAAAGAATGCTGAACAACATGATCACGAATGAACCAGATCCATACTTGTCTATTGATAATGGTCGCTTCTTTTGTTAAATTGCATGAAATTTAGACTAAAAAACCAACATAGCAACAATCGCCACATCAGTCCACAGGAGCACTCATGTCAAAGGCCGATGAACTGAAAAAACATCTTCAACCGGGGCAAGTGTACCGGCGTTCGGATTTGGCGAAATGCTCAAAGGCTGTTGATCGCAATATGCAGCAACTTGTCAAGCAAGGGGAGCTTCAAAAACTTTCCGGAGGTGTTTACTACTGCCCGCAAACAACAGCATTCGGGAATGTGCCACCTGAAGATGCAGCTTTGGTTCGTGCCTTTCTCAAAGACGACCACTTTTATATCGCCTCCCTGAACAGCTATAATGCTCTGGGTGTTGGCACTACGCAGCTCTACAACGAGAAGCTGGTTTACAATTACCGGCGCGACGGGCAGCATACACTCAATGGTCGCCACTTCTATTTTTTGAAAAGGCCGCGCTTTCCTGCTGAAAGTACCCAAGAGTTTTTGCTTGTTGATCTTGTGAACAATATTCATCTTCTGGACGAGGATAAGGAACGCATTCTCAGAAATGTTGCCGGGAAAGCCCGCAGTATGGATCAGGCACAACTGATGAAGACTGTTGGCCTTTATGCTGGTTCAAGAGCCCGCAGCTTTTTTGAAAAACTCTTCACCGGTGAAAAGATGAGCCATGTCGCCTGAAATAAGCGCTCCTCAAGAATTGATTCCGTAGTAAACAAGCCAGAGCGTAAACTGATCCACATGTAAATCAAGAAAGAGGTCCCATAATCCTGAATCTCGGTTTAAAACGAATTACGGAGTCAC
>CAIWUU010000037.1 GCA_903915955.1 uncultured Chlorobiaceae bacterium
CGCTAGCCGATAACAGCAGCTACAAGAAATTGGCGGTTCAGTGGTTAAATGAAACTTTGTGCTTCGCATCGAGTTCAGTGGTGGCAGACAGTTTTGTGCTTCGAAATCGCCAACTTCTTTTAGCTGCAAACCGTTAGCGGTAATAATTTGACAACATGACAAAGATTGAAAGAAATAAACGAACCGAACATCAGTTCACCGCTTTTATTGACTATTACTTAAGCTTTCCAAGCTATTTGGAAAGTTATAAAAGGAGCTTTGACATTTTACTAAAAGACGTATTGGTTACAAACTCTTATGTAGACTACATCGCTTACCCAATATTATTTCTTGCAAGACATTGCATGAAGTTGGGGCTAAAAACAAATATTAGATACTTTGCAAAGTATTCGGAGAAGGACGACTATGTCAAGGCAGGAACTCATGACCTCGAAAATTTATTTAAAGCATTTAAAATGCACGTTGTCAAAACATTTGAAACTTTAAAAACGAAGTATGGAATTGAGGTTGAAAAGGACGATAAAAAATCCTTCAAAGAATTGTGTGACGAAGTTGAAAAACTAAACACAACATTTCATCTCCTTGACAAAAACTCTGACGCATTTCGGTATCCAGTAGACAAAGAGCAAAATCCATCTTTTAAAAAGGGAGAACGAATTAACGTTATAGATGTCGCTGAACTGCTCGAAAAAAGTATGACTTTGTTTGTTCATACGTCTGACGTTTTTGCAAAATACACCGATTACGCAGACGAAATTGAAAACTACTATGAAGGATTAATGAGAGAGCAATATGAACAAAACATGCCGTATTAAAAATATTACTACCGCTAACAGTCGTTTTGCAAAAGCGGGGGTTTCGTGCTTCTATGACAGTGATGTGCTAAATTTAAGCTTTGTGCATCTAATGAAGTTTAGTGCTGAAAATCCCCGCCTTCGCAAAGCGGCAAACCGTTAGCGGTTATTGGCCTCAAACGATCGTAAACAATCAGCAAATCAATAAAAAATCGGTTTATGATAGAATGGTTAATTAAAAATAAAGAGTGGATTTTCAGTGGTACAGGTGCGACAATTATTGGTGCAATAATTACTATACTTGTTGGAAGAAAGAAGAACAAGAAAAAGAAAATTCATCAAAATATCAACAGGTCCAATGCTATTCAGGTTGGGGCTATTGAAGGTAATACAGGTAATATTGAAATTACTGTCAATCCTTATGAAAATAATATTATAGCCAAAGTATCTGAGAAAGATATTGCAAAATTATTAATTATTTTTCTCGAAGATAAAAGAGTGCTTTATTCTCCTTATGCCGTCGGATGTCCTGGCGGAGTCCTTGAGTCAATCGTTGAAATCAGGGAACATCTTAAAGATCAAAAAAACAAATTGGAAGACACAAATTGGTTATATGGTATTTTAACAAATATGCAACAGGCAATTTATGAATTTAGTTATTATGCCTGCAAAACCTGTGAAAACCCAGCTTCATGCAATAATTGTGAAATTTACAATAAAGGATGTATCGCAGGCCTAAATAAATTTCGGTGTACTATGATAATGGAAATAGTTGAAATTTGTAATTATTTTAAAATGGAAATCCCAAAAATATTATCACTCAACAACCGCTAACAAGCCAGCAGCAGCAATGCGGTAATCGTGGTCAAGAAAGGGGCTGGAGCTACTGGAAGTGGAAACGAAACTAGTATAAAACGACTGCTAAAACCGCACTGCGGCTGCTGGTCCACCGTTGGCAACAAGTGTAAAAACACCTAAACCATGACAATTAAACGTGATGATTTTACAAAACCTACAATTGATATTCTTGCCAAAAGAGTTGGATATCAATGTTCTAATCCAGACTGTAGAAAGCATACTGTTGGTCCAAATAAACAGGAAGATAAGGCTACATTAATTGGTATAGCAGCCCATATTAAAGCAGCTTCACCTGGAGGACCAAGATATGATTTAAGTATGACTGAAACTGAAAGGAAAAATATTAATAATGGTATTTGGCTTTGTGCAAATTGTGCCACGCTTATTGACAAGGATAAATCGGCTTTCCCAGTTGAATTATTAATAACGTGGAAAGAATCTTCAGAGAATGAGATGAAGGATAAAATTTCAGGGAAATTTGAAGATCGTCAATCTGAAATCAAGAATCCATTTATTGAAGCTGACTTATTATGGAGCCATGGAGGTCGATTCAATCGCGGATTTAGTGAAAAAAATATAGAGGAATTTGGTGGTAATGTAATTCCATGTGGAGAACATCCAATAATATTCTGGGACTTAGTATGGAATTTCTCATTTGTTTTACATAACAATTCGAGATATCCAGCATTCAATTTGAAATTAGAACCACAGGGAACAATAAGATTCTCATACATGTCTGATTTACATAAAATCAATAATATTCCACCATATTCAAACATTGACCTAGACACGAAGTTTACTGATTTTTTAGAAGGCACATCTATTGAAGCTGACGAAATAATAAAAAGTAAAATTCCTGAAAAATTGAATGGTCTCCAGATTAAAATGACATATGAGGATGAGGACAGGAAAGAGCATAATTCTATGATAGAAATAATGAATGGTGAAATTTATACGATTAGAGAATAAACACCTGTTGCCAACAAACGCTATAGCAAATGCGGGTATGCGTGTTCGTTGAAACATTTGGAATCTTTACATACATTTGTGCTGGCAGACAGTTGAGTAGCAATCTATTCCCGCACTTGCCATAGCGTCAATCGTTGGCGACAGTGCTTAACTCAACTGACAACAAGAAATGAAACTTTACAAAACAGATTATAGCACTATTTCGGATGCAGACAGAAATGTTTTGGAAGACCTTCAAGCAAAGGAAATTATTTACCATGACGGTAAACCAACATCCATTAGAAAATCGCTTTATCGTGATTATCCCAAATCAGCAAGACACTTTATGAGTTTGTTCCCGAACAACTTTATTGATGCTACCGATTTGACCAAATCTTCTGAACAGTTAAAAACAACTTTGACACAATTTGAAGATTTACTCAACAATACAGCGACAACAGAAAGGGACTTACTAAATTTTATCCGTGACAATGAGGCGTATTTCATAATTGGCTCTCTGCTCAAAAACAATTACACTTTCGGACACCATGCCTTATTTGTTTTTCCTGAGTTCAAAATGCCACCAAACTACCAAGCTGACTACTTGTTGGCTGGTAAAAACTCTGACGGTTATCATTTCGTTTTCGTAGAATTAGAAAACCCATATGGCGACATCACCTTACAAGACGGCACTTATGGAACAACTATTCGGAAAGGAGTAAAGCAAATTGAAGACTGGGAAATTTGGCTTGAGCAAAACTTCTCCAACATAAAGCTTGTATTTGAAGGACTGCAAAACAAAAGTGAAGTGTTACCTAAGGAATTTAGAGACTTTGATAAGACGAGAATTCACTATGTCGTTGTTGCTGGTAGACGAAATGATTATTCAGACAGAACATACAGACAACGAAGAAACAACTTGGAGCAACGTAAGTTGCTTGTAGCACATTACGACAATTTAATTGACTATGCCAACGCAACTATTGGGACTTCCACTTACTAAAATAAATCACTTCGCACAATCGCACTACAAGCTTGCACCGACAACTCTTCGTTCAGACAGTCGGGCAGCAGGTAACATGGGCTTAGCGATAGCGGGCGGACAGTGCTTTATTGAAGTGTTGTGCTTCTATCAAACTTCTGTGCTTGCCGACAGTTTAGTGCTTCGTAATGCCCGCCATCTCCAAGCCCCGCACCGTTATCGGTAATTTTATGACGGCCACCCAAACAATGACGAATGACAAAAATTAAAGCAAATAAAGTTCTATTTATCAAGCTCGGACAAGGTGGTGAGTATGAAACAGACTGCATTGAAAAGCACAATACTTTAAGACTTGGTTACAGAGAAGTTGACCACCAACTTTGCATTGACCAACATTGGGACAAAGTTCACGACTACTTCACGACAGAAGAAAATTCTAAAACATTTGTAGCGACAAGCCACACCAACCAAATAAAACAGTTTTACGAGGAGGACGAAAAGACACTTTGGATAACTTTTTACGCTAACAAACTGTGGTGGTGTTTCTCAAAACCTGTAATCACGTTGCTTGCTGACAAAACTAAAACACGACCAGTAATTGGTAAGTGGTCGGACAAAGACATAAACGGAAATGTTTTGCTCGGCGGTAACATTAGCGGTAAACTCCTAAAGACACAAGGTTTCCGTGGGACAATTTGTAGCGTTCCAGCAGAAAAATATGCACTTGCAAAAATCAACTGCGAGCAAATGAAAGAGGTTGTTGAAGTTGAACAAGCAATGTTTAATCTCAAAACTAAACTGACTTTCTTAATTCAAAATCTGCAATGGAAAGACTTTGAAACTTTGGTGGACTTAATTTTTAGACAAGCAGGTTGGCAACGAGTTGGCGACAAAGGAAAAACACAAAAAACTTTAGACCTTGAACTTTTCGCACCAGTGACAGGAGAAAGAGCAATTGTGCAAATTAAAGCACAATCAGACTTGCCACAGTTTTTAGGTTACCAAGACCAATTCGCTACAATGAACGACTACGACAAGTTTTTTTATGTAGTTCATACAGCAAAAAATAATTTAAGCAACTACCAAAACGATACAGAAACTAAACTCTACCTCGTGGACAAAGTTGCGGAATTGACAATATCGGCAGGACTTGTAGAATGGGTAATCAAAAAGACTTCATAATGACGGACGAAAGAAAAACTACCGATAACAAGGGGTTTGCGATAGCGGGGGTTCCGTGCTTCGCAGACACATTTGAGCAAGGTGGAAGTTCAGTTCTCCGAACAAAGTTTAGTGCTAAAACTCCCCGCCATCGCAAACCCCCAGAACGTTGGTGGCAAGCATAAAAAACTCACGATAAAAATGAAACAACTAAATAATATTCTTTTTTGGGCTTCGGGAGCAAGGATAAGTATTTTGGACAAAATCACCGAATTTGAAAAACGGAAATTTCAACTGATTGGAGTTTCGTTATTGATTTCTGCATTTGTTTCAATACTTTCTGCATTCTATGCAATTTTATTAATCTCTCAGAATACATTATCAAGTTTACTGATAGGACTAATGTGGGGGTTAATGGTTACTAATCTCAACAGACTTCTTATTTCTTCCATAATTGACAACCAAAAAAGAAAACAAAATAAATACCATTGGTTTTTACTTTCGTTATTTTTTTCATTTTTTATAGCGTTTACAATCGCATTTCCATTACAATTAAAAGTATTTGAAAGAGCAATAAACTCTAACATTATAAAGAATAAGGTTAGAGATATTGAACTTGCTGAAAAAGGCTATAATATTAAAATAGATGAACAATATATAAGGCTAAAAGAGTATCAAAACCAATTGACACAAGAATTAATAGGTACAGGAACCAGAAAGATCGGATATGGGTTAGTAGCAAATCAAATTAAACGCACAATTATAGGCCAAGAAAAATTAATTGAAACTTTACGTTTTGAAAAAAGCAAATTGAGAGAAAATATATATTCAACACAATCAGATTTTATTGAAAAAACAAATTCACTAAATGAAATTATTGAACACAATCAAACAATGCGTTTTATTTATTATCTATTAATTTTAATTCTTTTATTAGTTGAAAATATACCTTTTTTTATTGCATACACTTCCAATTCAGGACTATATGAAGAACTTGTCGAGAAAATAGAAGCTACAAATTTTACCTTTGAAAACCATCAAGTTAGTGAACAGATATTACCAAGCAATAACACAACTAATGTATTTGAGAAATTTTGTATTAGTTCTATTATTGACATTAACCATAATATTGACAATCTAAATGGAAAGGCAAAAGAACAATTAAGGAGCGGGCTATTAGTTTCTTTAATTGGCGTATTAGCATATCTTGGATATGGAACATTTCTATTCTTTGTCCATTTTGAAACTCATAAATTTCAAAATCACCACATATTTCTGTTTAGCTCATTATCTGTAATATTCTTTTTTATACAGTTTCTTGGAGGTTGGTATCTAAAACAATACCGAACTACTATTGATTATGCAAACACATTAGCAAATAGCAAAGAAAGGTATAATAAATACATTCTTGCTCAAATTGCAACTTCTGTTCTTCCAAACAATGAAACGAACAAGTTAATAGAAACTAAATTATTGCTTGAAATACTTGGAGACGGAAAAATTGCAGACCAGACTTTAAATAATCAAAATGATAATATCAATTTTGCAAAAGAAGTATTTGATTCAATCAATAATATAAAAGATTTAATTTACAATCTTGGGAAGATAGGTAAATAAAATGCCAGCCACCAACAGCCGTTTTGCAAAAGCGGGGGTTTCGTGCTTCTATGAAAGTGAAGTGCTTAATTCAAGCTTTGTGCATGTAATGAAGTTTAGTGCTAAAAAATCCCCTTCTTCGCAAAGCGGAAAAACGTTGTAGCCAATTATACAGACTGACGAAATCAACTTAAAGCTTAACATAATGAAATATAGTTTTTCGACACATTTTTTAAAGATTTTGCATCCTGATTCAAATTTTGGTGAAGCATGGGAATCATTGTGCTTTGACCTTCTTAAGGAAGAATATCCGAATGGAGAATTAAGAAAACTTGCTGCACCTGATAAAGGGATTGATATTTTATTGCAAAATAGTAATCTACGTGCAATTCAATGTAAAAGTGATGAAAGGGGGGCTAGTGGTTCACTTTCTCATAATTCAAGTGTTGATTCTTTGCGAACAGCTTTTGGAGTTATTGATATTTTAAAATGGGATAAATATTACTTTGCAACAAATGCTTCCTATACTGGTAATGCTACTGTGAATATCTTAGAAGAAGCAAAAATTTTGGGTTTGAATATTTCAAGGGTAAAATTCTGGGAAGCAGAATTCTGGAGTGATTTGTGCGAAAGACATTTTGAAATAGTAAAACATCGTTTAGACTATCGACTCCTTTTTTCAGAACAAGAAGTAATAGAAGCATTTGTAAAGGCAAGATATTACGATAAGTATGTTCAGGAATATGGAGATAAAATTAGAAATTCTGATTTTAAATTAAAAGTAAAAAATAATAGGACACCGTTGGTTTTGGAGTTTCCATTTTCACCTGAATTGACAGTTAAACATTGTGTTGATATTGTAAAAAACCTACTTGGGATATCTTTGGACTGGACTAATTTCAGAGACCTTGGAACATCAGCTGGGCCATCTATATCTTTAACAATTAATAAATATGCCCAAAGTTTTAACAAAAAAATTGGGGAACTGGAACTTAGTGACAAAGATGACCTGGAATTTTGGATAAAGATAATCTGGAAAGATGAAATTAAGAGAGAAGGAGCAGATGACAAAAAGCTGAATTATCTTAATCTCATGACACTATATTATGACAAAATTATTCTTGAAAAACAGATTGATGATTTTAGCAAATTAGAGATTAATAGAGAAACATTTAATGTAAGAGATAGAGAAAAAATAACATTACAACGTGAGGAAGAAATCATTCAAAATACAATTTGGAATAGTGTTCCTAAAAAATAACTGGCTACAACATGCGGTATAAAACATTGGGGTTTAAGTGGTTATTCAAACATTCTACCACGCATCAAGTTTGGTGTAACTGGACAGGAAAGTACTCTGCAATCCCCAACGTTTCATACCGCCAAAACGTCGTTAGGCTGCATTCTAAAACACCGGAACATAGACGAAAGATTCAGAAAAATGTTGTTAATTTGTAGTTGATTTCAAGTCTGAAAATATGTTTAACACAATCGAAATTGACCGAGCCAAACTAACCATAATGGGAGTGAAATTTTTAGACTTGAATACATTAGAAAGCACAGCAAATGCTTTAGGAAGTAATATGTTTGAAGGTTTTAACCCAACCCCGAAAGGAATTGAAATAATCAGAGACTATGTCGCTGGGAAAATTTCAATGACTGAATTGGTGATATTAGCTAAAGAAAAAGCGTATGTCTAATTCTTATAAATACATTGACCCTGACTACACCTATACTGACCCAAAGACAGGACTACAAAAAAATATTCAAAATATTACTGACCCTGATGTATTATTGTTTGTTGAGAGCGGTGCTGTTACTAAACGACTACAAGAACTTTATGAAAATCCGATAAAGATTAAGGGAATTGAAAGTCTTTTTGAAATTCACAAACAACTATTTCAAGACATATACGCTTGGGCTGGAAAAAAACGGATTGTTGAAATTAGCAAAGACAGAAAACAATTTTTTCCAACTACACATTTTGACAATGCTTACAGATACGTTGAAACTTTAATAACTGAATTCAAGAAAATCCCAAAGAACAACAAAAAGCATTTAGCGGAGAAGTTAGTAGAAATTTTGGACAATGTAAATTATTTACACCCCTTTAGAGAAGGAAACGGGCGAACGCAAAGGGAGTTTGTAAGAATGTTAGCGTTAGAAAAGGGTTTGACTTTAAACCTTAACCCTCCCGACAATAAAAGTGTTTACGAAAAATATATGAAAGGGACTATTGAAAGTGAAGTAGCAATATTAACAGAGTTGATTTTTGAATTAATTGAAACCAATAACTAAAAATAAGAACGGTGCATAACAAACGCTATAGCAAGTGCTATAGCAAGTGCTATAGCAAGTGCTATAGCAAATGCGGGCTTGCGTGTTCGTTGAAACATTTGAAATCTTTACTTACATTTGTGCTTGCAGACAGTTGAGCAACAATTTATTCCTGCACTTGCCATATCGTCAGCCGTTAAGTGCAATTAGGGGATGAAGGGACAATCCTGAAATCATGAACTTGCAATAACCATAATCAAGAATTATCCTTCTACGATACTAACCAACCAGTATATGCATGCCGATTTGACCCAGTCTCGATTCGCCAGACAAGTTGCATTAATGCAGGAAATAGGTGACGCGGCGCTATAGAATCACAGTAATTTATTGTTCTTATCGTGTTTTGACTGCAATCGTATATTTTCTTTTTGCAAAACGAGTTATTCTACCCAAAGGCTTCCATAACCCTTGCATCTTTTGAATGGATCAAAAAACTCTCATCGTGCGTCATGTCGCGGAAAACAAACACTCCCTTGGCGACGGGGTGCAGCAGGCGCTCAAGGCCGCACTGATGGATTGCCTTTTGATAGACAAGAGGGTGAAAGTATGAGCGGGAGAAAAAAATCAGGTAAGGAGGTCTCTATTATCCGCTCCTCGGCGGCTGAATATCTGACCTTTATCGCAGCCAGCGGCACCAGCGGCATCGATGCGGTTTATGGCGATGAGAATATCTGGCTTACTCAGAAGATGATGGGGGTGCTCTATGACGTGGACGTGCGCACTATCAACTATCACCTGAAAAAGATATTTAGTGACAGTGAATGCAGGATGCCAAGCCGCAAAACGTTAGCTTTAATGCTATTTCGACAGCCAAAATCTCGATTAAAACAACTAAATTTGCACCTTAGAGAAAACAAAAAATGAAAAAAAATCCTACACATATTCCTCTGATAACTCAAGAGGGGCAAGAACTAATATTTGACAACTTGACTAATCCAAGAATTGTTTCAGAATTCATTAATATTCTGAATCAAATAATCAATTCTCCTAACAAGAATTTAATTCTTAATTTTAAAAATGTTAAAGCGACGTTTCCAAATGTCAGTGTTCCTATAGCTGGTATAATTGAAAACATGAGTTTAAGGGGTATTAACTTTGAATTCTATTATTTGACTGAATACTTAAAAAAACTTTCAGTTAAAACCCCACTTCGAGTACAAGAGAATAAAGAACTTGCTCAAAAAGCAAGTTTAGATAAGATATGGAGATTTGATAGTGCGGACGATATTTATCTTTTAATTAATTCATTTGTTGATGAATTATCTCATATCATTGTTTGTGAGAAAGGTGTTTTAGAGGGCTTTGAGTGGTCAATCAATGAGGTATTAGATAATGTACTGCAACATTCGAGTCGCAGTTTTGGCTATGTAATGGGGCAAGTGCATCCTAAAACAAAACATTTTGCTTTTTGTGTCTATGATACAGGGCAGGGAATTTACAACTCTTTGCTTTCCTCTTTAGTTCACAAACCAAAAACTCCGGCTGAAGCTTTAAAACTTGCTGTAAAAGAAGGTGTAACAAGAGATAAGAAGATTGGGCAAGGCAATGGACTTTGGGGGCTCCATCAAATAGTGAGCGAGAACACTGGAATATTAAATATTACATCAAATTCTGCTTGCTACAATCTTACAAATAATGAATTTAAGACATTTGATCGTGTTCCACAGTTACCTTACGATAATGGCTGTATTGTTGATTTTCAAATAGATTACGGAAAAGAAATTTCTATTTCTAAAGCACTTGGTGGATATGAACCTGTTAATCTCAAATTAGAATCATTAGAGGATAATTCCGGTAACATTAATATTGACTTGCATAGTAAAGAATCTGGTGTAGGGACAAGAACATCTGGAGAGAAAATCAGAAATGAATTAATAAATATTTATAAACAATCAAGTAAAAACATTTCTCTTGACTTTGCTAATATTAATATTGTATCATCTTCTTTTGCAGACGAGCTGATTGGTAAGCTTGTGACTGAATTTGGCTTTTATGGGTTCAACAATATTTTTAAATTGAAAAATATGAATTCGATTGTTCAATCTATTGTTCAGCGTTCAGTCGCACAAAGAATGATGGAAAGTTATAACGGTAATGTAGAAGAGAAATCAAACGAAACAACTCCAGATATAGAGAAGCCAAGCTAACAAACGCCAGGCAAGAGGGTGAAAGCATGAGCGGGAGAAAAAAAACAGGTAAGGAGGTATCTATCGTGCGCTCCTCGGCGGCTGAATATCTGACCTTTATCGCAGCCAGCGGCACAGGCGGCATCGATGCGGTTTATACCGATGAGAATATCTGGCTTACTCAGAAGATGATGGGGGTGCTCTATGACGTGGACGTGCGCACTATCAACTATCACTTGAAAAAGATATTTAGTGATAGTGAATTGCAGGAAGATGCAGTTATCCGAAATTTTCGGATAACTGCCGCCGACGGAAAAAGCTACAACACCAAACACTACAGTCTTGCAGCAGTCATTGCCGTCGGTTACAAGGTAAACTCCGAACGTGCCGTACAGTTCCGCAAGTGGGCGACTACTATCATTGAGGAGTTCACCATCAAGGGCTACGCCATGGATGACGAACGCCTGAAAAGTGGTGGCTCCATCCTTACCGACCAGTATTTTGAAGAACAGTTGCAGCGAATTCGGGAAATTCGCCTGAGTGAACGCAAGTTCTACCAGAAGGTCACCGACATCTATGCAACTGCCATCGACTACGACGTGACGGCCCAGGCCACCAAGCGCTTTTTCGCCACCGTGCAGAGCAAACTGCACTGGGCTATACATGCAGAGACCGTAGCGGAGGTCATCTATAACCGGGCCGATGCCGAAAAACAGAATATGGGGTTGACCACTTGGAAGGATGCTCCCGGCGGAAAGATCCAGAAGTTCGATGTTGTGGTTGCAAAGAACTACCTGACCGAACACGAAATGGCACAACTTGCACGGTTGGTTTCGGCATACCTGGATGTTGCCGAGGACATGGCGCTGCGCAAGATGCCCATGACCATGCAGGATTGGGAAACCCGTCTCAATCGCTTCATCGCAGCGACCGATCGTGAGATCTTACAGGATCCGGGCAAAGTGACAGCAGAAATTGCCAGAGCACACGCCGAAAGCGAATTCGAGAAATACCGGATCGTGCAGGATAGGCTTTTTGAGAGCGACTTTGACCGCATGCTCAAGGAGATCGAGTTTCTGCAGAAGCCGAAGGAGCGGGCCGATGAGTAGGAGGGAGGTACCTATCAAACCCCTCCGGCCATCGTTACCGGACGGTTTGCGAAAAGGGAAATTGCCGGGCATTAGCTTGGCAACCACTGAGGATTTTACCGGAAAGTTGAGCTGAATGGTTGAACAGGCATCGTTATAATTTCCCGGGAATTTAGGTTGTAACCAAAAGCAGCAAGAACATTCTCCATCCCTTCACGATACGATTCACGAAAATCCAATTTTCCAATTGTATTAAGTAACGAATTATGTTGCTTTATTCGATTGATTCATGTAATTATCGGTATGTTTATTTCGGACTACATTGATGCTTTGCTAGCCAAAGGCGTTTTCTGTTTCAGAGGTGCTGAAGCTTCTGACGCGCTTGGATCAGGCGTTATCGCCACCCGTGCGGCCTTGCGTCGTCTGCGGCATAAGGGTGAAGTTGCCATGCCGTACCGGGGATTTTATGTTATCGTTCCTCCGGAATACCGGAAGATGGGATGCTTGCCCGCAAACCAGTTTATTCCTTTACTGATGGATCACCTGAAAGAGCCCTATTATGCAGGCATGCTTACCGCAGCCGAACACTACGGTGCAGCTCATCAACGCCCTCAGGCGTTTCAGGTTCTGTTGCAACATGCTCGACCAGCTATTATTTGTGGGGATGTGAGGATTGATTTTATCATACGTAAGAACGCAGCGCTTATGCCTGTACAGGATTTCAAGACGCCTCGCGGTTATGTAAAGGTATCGACCCCTGAGGTCACAGCATTTGATCTAACTGGCTATCCGCATCATGCAGGGGGGCTGGACAATACGGCGACTGTTTTATCTGAACTTGCAGAATATCTTGACGGCGGAAAGTTGGCTGAAATAGCTGCACTTTCTCCCATAGCGTGGTCTCAGCGATTGGGTTATTTGCTTGATGTGATTGGTGAAGCCGGATTAGTAGATGGATTGGCTGAATATGTTGCAAGTCGCAATCCTGTGCCGACCCCGCTCTCGCCGTCACAACCATACAGCGGCGTTCGAATGGTGGCTCGCTGGAGGCTAATGCCAAATGAAAAGGTAGAACCGGAAATATGATCCCTCTTGACTATATCACCGCTTGGCGAGTTAATGCTCCATGGCCGCAGCTATCTCAGATTGAACAGGATCTGATTATCTGTCGTGCCCTGGTTGAACTTTACTCCCATCCGGTTGTAGCGAAAAATCTGGCTTTTCGTGGTGGAACTGCGTTGTTCAAGCTTCATCTTCTGCCAGCAAGATATTCAGAGGATATTGATCTGGTGCAAATGCAAGCGGGGCCAATCGGTCCGATCATAGATGCTGTACAAGAAAAGATCAATCCCTGGTTGGGTATTCCTTGATGATATCTCACCACTGCTGACAATAGGGAGATCATGGGATCCCAAGGCTGCTGCACGGTATGTTCTGGATTCTCTCGCACCTTTAATACCGGGGGATGCATGGCAGAAGACAAAAGAAAAGATTATTATTCTGCAAAAAGGGGTTGATGACTAATCCTCCCATGACTGGCCCTGCTTTTCCACAACTGCATAATACGTGAGTGCCGTCATCATTTTTGATTGTACAACGCCCCTGACTTAGATGCTTATCTATGATCAATCATCATAAGGAGGTCTCTATTATCCGCTCCTCGGCGGCTGAATATCTGACTTTTCTCGCGGCTGTCGGTAAATCGGAAACCAGCGTTGAAATGCGCTATGAGGATGAAAACATCAGGCTGACGCAGAAAATGATGGCAACACTGTACGATGTCTCCATTCCCGCCATCAACCAGCATCTGAAGCGTATTTTCTCTGCAACACTGGCTGGCAGCTTTTCTCTCGGATGGACGCATTACGTTGCTTTGCTGACCATTTCGAATGCTGATGAGCGTCGGTTCTATGAAATTGAAGCCCGTGAAAACAGTTGGGGTGCCAGAGAGCTTGAGCGGCAGATTATTCAGTTGAATTCCGCTAATCGAAGTGCTCGTTTAGTTCCCAAAGCTGTCAACGATTTCCGGGGGTTTCGCCTCGCATTGCCGGTACAGCAGGGCTCATGAGGAGCGGAAATAAGGGAGGCTGTGCAAAAAAGAATCACAGTGCTTTATTGTTCTTGCCGTTCTTTTGCTGTAATAGTATATTCCCTTTTTGCAAAACGAGTTATTCTACCATCTGCTCTCATATGCTGTTCACGAACAGACCGCCGCCGAAGTCATTGTCAGACCACGACCGATTTCAAATTTCTTGACCCAATTGATAAGGGTTTACGGGCTCATATCAAGTTCATTGAAGTAATAAATCAACAAGAAAAAGCCCGGCAGGCTGAGGAAAGTGGTTATCTATCCATGCCTGCTGGGCTTTTTGGGCAGGTGAAGCTCAGAGGAGTTCGAAGCGGTCGAGGTTCATGACCTTGTTCCATGCAGCGATAAAGTCGTGCACGAACTTTTCTTGGGCGTCATTGCTTCCATAGACCTCCGCGATGGCGCGGAGCCTTGAGTTTGATCCGAAAATCAGATCAGCGCCGGTGGCGGTCCATCTGGGTTCACCGGTTTTGCGATCACGACCCTCGAATACGTCGTGCTTTTCCGATACCGCTTTCCACTCTGTACCCATGTCGAGCAGATTGACGAAGAAGTCATTGGTAAGCGTTTCCGGTCGCTTGGTAAAGACGCCATGCTGTGACTGTTTGAAATTGACGTTCAACACACGCAGGCCGCCCAGCAGTACGGTCATTTCCGGAGCTGTGATCGTCAGCAACTGCGAGCGGTCAACCAGCATCTCTTCGACAGGCACGCTGTATGTTTGTTTAAGGTAGTTGCGGAACCCGTCTGCTCTTGGCTCGAGAACGGCAAATGACTCCACGTCGGTCTGCTCCTGTGAGGCATCCGTGCGTCCCGGTGTAAAGGGGACGGTCACGTCGCTGCCTGCACGTTTGGCGGCCTCTTCGATGGCTGCGCATCCGCCCAGTACGATCAGGTCGGCAATGGAAACCCTTTTTCCGCCAGACAGCTCGCCGTTGAATGCATCATGGATTTCCTCAAGTTTGTTCAGCACCCGTTGCAATTGTTCTGGCTGATTGACCTCCCAGTCTTTTTGCGGGGCAAGCCGGATGCGTGCGCCGTTGGCTCCGCCGCGTTTGTCCGAGC
>CAIWUU010000038.1 GCA_903915955.1 uncultured Chlorobiaceae bacterium
TGTACCATGTTATCGAACGGGGTGAAAACCACCAAAAAGCAATCGGTTGCTCCTTTCAGATCATTGTTAGTTATTCCAGAGTTTCTAACTTACAGAAAAGAAGGCACTTCCTGAATTGTTATTGATGAAATTGATCTTCATTTACATCCAAAATGGCAACGTCGGGTAGTGGGCGACCTGAAAAAAGTGTTTCCTGGTATTCAGTTTATTGCTACAACACATTCACCATTTATTATTCAGTCAATGGATTCCGGGGAGATCATTGATTTAAACCAACCGACGACTGCGCATATTCCATCTGATGGTTATACTGTTGCTTTACCCGCACCAGTTTTTTCATATAGCCATCATCCCATCGAAGACATTGTTGAGGATGTTATGGGAATTGAGCTGCCACAGAGAAGTCGCCGATACCAGGAAATGTATGATACTGCAAAGGAGTATTGATCGGAATGCCTCTTTCTCCATACAGCAAAGTACGGGGCAGATATGAACGCGGAACTGCAATAACGTCCTTCTGAAATGTCTATGTCAACAACTCCCGACAGTCATCATCATCCCGCAACCGTAGCACCAGATGAGCCAGTCCTCAACATCAGCGAGCTGTCGAAATCCTACGTCATGGGTGAGGTGCAGGTTGATGCGCTGAAGGGAGTGTCGGTGAAGTTTTATGCGGGTGAGCTGGTGGTGCTGCTGGGAGCTTCGGGGAGCGGGAAGTCGACGTTGATTAACATTATCGGAGGGCTGGATGTGCCCTCATCGGGGAAGCTCTTTTTTCATGGGCGTGAGATTACAGCGGCGACTGAGGCGGAGTTGACGTCCTACCGGCGGCGCTCAATCGGGTTTGTCTTTCAGTTTTACAACCTGATATCAAGCCTGACGGCGCTTGAAAATGTGCAGCTTGTGACGGAGATTGCTGAACATCCGATGTCGGCGAAGGAGGCGCTTCTGCTGGTGGGGCTTGGCCATCGTCTCGACCATTTTCCGGCGCAGCTTTCGGGTGGTGAGCAGCAGCGGGTGGCCATTGCGCGGGCTATCGCCAAGCGGCCTGAGCTGCTGCTCTGTGATGAGCCTACCGGGGCGCTTGATTTTCAGACCGGCAAGCTGGTGCTTGATGTGCTTGAGAAGGTGAATCGTGAACTGGGTACAACAACGCTGGTGATCACTCATAATGCTTCGATTGCCGGTATGGCTGACCGGGTGGTTCGCCTGCGTAGCGGAGAAATTGTTGAAGATCGGAAGAATCTTGAGCGTCTCTCGCCTTCTGAACTTGTCTGGTAGGGGAGTGCGATGAAACCCCTGCAGAGAAAGTTGTGGCGTGAACTGCTTCACCTGAAGGGGCAGATGCTTGCTGTGGCTGCGGTGGTCGCCTGTGGTATCTCGGTTTTTGTCTCCATGAGTAGTGTGAAGTACTCGCTGGAGGCTTCGCGGGAGCGCTATTACAGTCGGTTCCGCTTTGCGGATATATTTGTTGAGGTCAAGCGTGTGCCGGAGTTATACCGTGAGATGGTGAGCCGTATTCCAGGGGTGGCCTCGGTCAGCACTCGCATTATTGCCGATGTGACGCTTGATGTGCCGGGTCTTGATGAACCTGCCACCGCGAGGCTGGTGTCGATTCCCGAGTACCGGACGCCGGTGCTGAACGATATTTTTCTGAAGAAGGGACGCTATATCGAACCGGGCAAGCCGGAGGAGGTGATTGTCAGCAAACCTTTTCTTGAGGCCAACCATCTGGCACCGGGCGACCATATCAGTGCGGTGATCAACGGACGAAA
>CAIWUU010000039.1 GCA_903915955.1 uncultured Chlorobiaceae bacterium
AATATCATCATAGGGGAGAATGCCGTTAAAGAGCTGATTCTCGTCCGGCATGGCGTAGCCGAGCAGCAGCCGGTCGAGCCCCGCCCTCCAGGAGTTGTCGCGATAGGCGGGAAGGTTCCGCGAGGTGCGGTCGCCTTCATCCATCCCCCAGCGAATGCCACTCTTTTCAATCCAGCCACGAATCAGCTCAAGCTCACCGAGGTCGAGCGAAAAGCGACGACTCACCGGCGGCGAGGCAAGCAGATCAAAAATTTCGGAAGCGGCAAGACGGCTGACGGGGAGAGCCAGCAGCTTCAGCAGCGCCGAGGCAATCTCCCCCTCATTCATCATCCGCCGATCGGCAATGGAGTAGTGAAGCGCCACGGTGCCATCTCCACCAGCCTTCCCCGATGCACACCCTCTCCCTCAGCAAGCTTTCGCCAGAGGATGGACTGCCACTCCTCGCCCGATGGCTCCGTCTCCCCCGCCTCCCAGCCAGCCAGCATCTCTGAACGGAAGAGTGTGTACTGGTCGAAGGTATCAGCAATTTTTTCCGACAACTGGAAGAGCTTGAGTCCGTCAGGATCATCGGCGAGATAGTGACGCAACGTGCCGAAAGGCTCCGTAAAGAGCAGCTCCGGCAGAAAGCGCATGATTTTCCAGCTCATCACCTCCGGTGCAAACGCAGAGGTATCGGGCATATCGCGCAAGATCTCGCGGAACAACTCCTGAACCATCGCGTTCGGGAAGGGGTAATGCCCGTTAGCCCAGACACCAAAACGCGCAGCCAGCTCCATCGAGAGCCAGCGCTGCATTCCCCGGCTCTGCACCACAATCACCTCCTTGGTGAACGCCGAGGCGAGCGGCTTCTGGAGAGTAGCTTTGAGGGTATCAACCAGAACTTCCATCCGGTTGCTGGTGTAGAGGTTAAGTGGCATGAATATGCTGTAAACTCTCTTTTAATATAACATCAGGCCTTTTTCAATATCACGGCCTTACTAAAAAGCACCTTTGGTCTTTCAACAATTTTAAACCCGGCACTCCCTGATTTTCTCATAGTCTCTCCAAACGCTGATTTTGAAACATGAAATGGTGGCTCTACTATCAGCACTTGGCCATGCGGCTTTAAAAATGTTCGTATCTCATTCAAGAGATCTTCCTGATTGGGAACTTCGTGAACCATGTAGAACAAAATCAACTGGCTCCGACACACCTATTTTGTTTTCTCCGCACTTGTGCAATACAATTCGCTCCTCAAGCTCTGTTCCTTTAATCTTCTCTTTTACTTTCTGAAGCATCCCTTCCTGTAGATCAGAAGCGATTACCCGACCGGATTTACCCACCCTATGAGCCATGTCAAGAGACAAAAAGCCCGGGCCACACCCCACATCCAGAACAGTCATCCCTTCAGTGATATATGGCCTCAGAATTTTTTGAGGGTTTTGCAGCCATCTTCGAATTCTATTATCAAGACCACCAGCTCTTTCAACCGGACATATATGTGTATTGTTTTGCTTTGAGCTGTCATTCAACGGAGAGAACATCTCAATCACTCCTCCGTGTAGGTATCCATATACGATCCGTCAAGGCAATACCACTCTTATCCCCACTCCAATTACAAGAAACAACGCAGCCGTCATCCGCATCAACCTCACACTCTGACGGATCGTATGCGACGAACACTCCCCCTCTCTGACACCAAGCAATGGGGAATTATGGAACTCCCCGCCGTAACTTCTACCACCGCCAAAAGTGACTCCAAGCGCACCTGCATAAGCGCATTCCGGATATCCGGCATTGGGACTTGCGTGAAGTCTGGCGCCCTGACGAACTGCTTGAAAGATATCATAAATCCGGAGTTTACTGATAGCCGCCGCCAGTGCAATAACAAGAACCGTAACTCTTGCTGGCAGATAGTTGGCAAGATCATCCAGCTTGGCCGCAGCCCAGCCAAATTGAAGATAGCGTTCATTTTTATAGCCAAAAGTGGAGTCGAGGGTATTGATCGCCTTGTAGGCAATGGCACCAACCGGGCCGAAGAGCAGCGCATAGAAGAGAGGCGCAGTGACGCCATCAACGCTGTTCTCTGCAACACTCTCGGTTGCTGCAAGTGCAATACCGCTGGCAGTCAAGGCCGCCGTATCGCGCCCAACAATATAGGAGACCTTCTGTCGTGCCAGCTCAATATCGTCAGCATCGAGTGCTTTGCGCACGGCTTCAGCATGATCGCCAAGATCCTTGACCGCAAAGCAACTGTACATAATATAGATGGCCACTGCCATACCTGCCACAGGATGCACCTTCGTCGCCAACGCCACGAACAACCCGGCAATCCCGGCGGAGCCTCCAACAACAACCAGAACCGCCAGAATACCTGCCAGCCGAAGAGGCAGAGCAGTACGCCTCAGCAAGGCCTCGGTCTGCAACGCAAGCCCGCCAATGCCCCTGACCGGATGAGGCATCCAGCGTGGATCGCCGAAGATGAGGTCAAGCACAAATGAGGCAAGAAGAAGAAACTCAGGAATAACCATAAATCAGAAGATATATAAGATGCCATTCACAGCCCTTCTACAACCGCAAACGACAAACTGGTACAACGTGAAATCGTCTCGATGTCAAAACCGGCATCTTTAAGCCTTTTTGCAACTTCCAATGCTTTTTGCTGAATACCCTCCGCCTTCCCTTCATCATAAGCGGTATCCACAACATTCTTCAGATCACGATAAACCTTGAGACTCTCTTCATAAGCCTCTGCCTCCACACTCGAATACCGGGCAATTTCAGCAAGCTCAAATACTTTGAGGAAAACCTTCTCCTGAAGACGAGCCGGGCGATCGGTGAGTTCCGGCAGGTGCCGGAGGAGAAAACACCATTTGTCGAAGTCAGTTGCAAGCTCATCAATCGTTTTAGTGAACTTGGGAAGTTCAAGGTAAATAAACGCCAGTTTATCATAAAACACGGTGCCCGTTGAACGATCTATCAACTTTACCTCGTGGTGAACAACGTCATTGTCGGCTTTATCCTCATCAAACACGAAATCAAGAATTCCTACCATATACACCGCTTTCAGGCAGAAATTCCACGATCCGCTCTGAGCCTGCTGTTGAATTGGAAACGTAGCATAGAATATCGAGCGGTCTTTGAAATAGTTCTGCTTCGCCCGCTGCATCTCAACAATAAATTTTTCCCCTTTCTCGTTTTCGCAGTAAAGATCGAAAATTGCCCGGCGATCGTATTCACTACGCCCAACCTGTTCGTTGGGCAAAAATGAAAGGTCTGAAACTACTCCCGCCTCGGCAGGAAGCAGAGTGTTCAGAAACGCGATCAGCAGGTCTTTGTTTACCTCTGAACCAAAGATCTTCTTGAAGCCGAAGTCCGTGAAAGGGTTTATGTAACGATCTTTTAAATTCATGCTTCACAGATAAAATGAATTTTCACTCTTTTTTTGCATTTGGATACAAAATAAAACTTTCTGACTGAAAATACATACAGGCTTCAGCATTCTCAAAACCATTTTCGATCGAAGGATATGAAAAACATGACTTGGTATCTTCCTACTGACAAACAGGGCAGAAAGATAAACAGGAAATACCTGACCCGTTATTTCTATAAGCCGATAAATGGGATGAGCTTTGTGCACAGCCATGCGTGAAATCGCAAAAAAAAAATCAAACAGAATACGTTATTCTTGTCTCGATTCATTATATTCCCCCTTCAGTTGTCTGATCTGATTTTTCAGCCACTGAGGAAACCGTAATAGAGGTAAAGTAAACTGGCGTTTTGTGTTTTTTTTAGCAAACTCTTCGGATATGCAATGGCTGGATCTCTCTGTAACACATGAGGATCCGCTTTTTTTTTGCCATTTTCCGGAAGACATTATCGTATATCTTAACATCATAAAATAGAGTGACCAAAAATAGAATTATTGACATTACCGAGCTTGCCCTTCGGGACGCTCACCAGAGCCTGATTGCCACCAGGCTTGGAATTGAAGATATGACCGGAGCATGCAAAGACCTCGACGAGGCTGGCTACTGGTCAATTGAGTGCTGGGGTGGCGCCACTTACGACTCATGCATTCGCTTTCTGAACGAGGATCCTTGGGAACGGTTGCGCACCTTCAAAAGACTTATGCCAAAAACCCCGCTGCAGATGCTACTGCGCGGTCAAAATCTGCTGGGATATCGCCACTACCAGGATGAAGTGGTGGAGCGCTTCTGCAACAAGTCGGCGGAAAACGGTATGGACGTCTTCCGTATTTTTGATGCACTTAATGACCTGCGAAATATTGAGACATCAGTTCGTGCAGTCAAAAAGGCGGGCGGTCACGCTCAGGGCACGATCTGCTATACTGTCAGCCCTATCCATACCACACAACTTTTTGTTGACCAGGCCCGCAGACTCCAGGATATGGGGGTCGACTCTCTCTGCATCAAGGACATGGCGGCCCTCATCAAACCACAGGCAGCCTTTGACCTGGTAAAGGGAATAAAAGAGACCTGCGGAAATGATCTTCGGGTGCATCTGCATGCCCATGCCACCACCGGTGTGACTCTGGTAAGCCTGATGAAAGCCGTTGAGGCTGGAGTGGATTGCGTGGATACGGCAATCAGTTCAATGAGCCTGGGACCGGGCCACAACCCGACAGAAAGCTTCATCGAAATGCTGGAAGGCACAGGGTACACCACCCGTGTCGACCTTGAAAAGGTGTATAAGGTAAAAACTCATTTCATGACGATGCTTGGCCGATACAGCGAGTTCCTCTCAAAGGTTACCGGTGTGGAAACGGAGATCTTCAAGAGCCAGATTCCCGGTGGCATGCTCTCGAACATGGAGAGCCAGCTCAAGCAACAGGGCGCAGGCGATCGAATGAAAGAGGTTCTGGAAGAGATTCCCCTTGTCCGCAAGGATACCGGTTATGTTCCCCTTGTAACACCAAGCAGCCAGATCGTGGGTACCCAGGCTGTTCTGAATGTGCTCATGGGAAGATACAAGGTTCTGACCGGAGAATTCGCCGACCTCATGCTTGGATACTACGGCGCCGGGCCGGGCGAGAAAAATCACGACGTGGTAAAAATGGCCCATGAACATGCAAAAAAAGAGCCAATCACTTGCAGACCAGCAGATCTCCTGAAGCCTGAGTGGGACAAGCTCCGCCGGGATGCCCTTGCCCTGACGGGCTGCAACGGTACGGATGAAGATGTGCTGACATACGCCATGTTCCCGCAGGTAGCTCCCAAGTTTTTTGCCGAACGTCACGAAGGACCTCGCAATCTTGGACGTGATCCTGAGACCGGCGAATCGGAAACGCATCCTGCAGAGGGCCATCAGGGGGCGATCACTGGCCCCATCACCTACTCCGTGACCCTGAGCGGGCGGCAGCACAAGGTGACGGTAACACCATACCAATAATTATAAACAGAATAATCAGTGCATAGTCTGGACACCATGAATATTGATGAGATACTACAGGATCTTAACCAACGAAAAGAGACGTTACAATTGGGTGGCGGGCAGGAGAAGCTCGACCGCCAGCACGAGGCAGGCAGTCTCAGCGCACGTGAACGCATCAGCGCTCTCCTCGATCAGGACAGTTTTCAGGAAACGGGACTTTTTGCCAAACACCGCTGCACCAACTTTGGCATGACGGACAAGGAGATGCCAGCCGATGGCGTTGTCACCGGAGCTGGAAGCATAAACGGCAGGCTGGTGCATGTCGCCAGTCAGGATTTCACCGTAGTCGGTGGATCAGCCGGTGAAGCCCACTGCACCAAAATTGTGCAGATGATGCAGTCGTCGCTGAAAACCGGCTCGCCCTTTGTCATGATCAACGACTCCGGCGGCGCCCGTATTCAGGAGGGTATCGACAGCCTCTCCGGATACGGAAAGGTCTTCTACAACAACGTCATGCTCTCCGGAGTTGTGCCGCAGCTCTCCCTTATTTGCGGCCCTTGTGCAGGTGGCGCGGCCTACAGTCCGGCGTTGACCGACTTCATCATCCAGACCAGGGCGGCACGAATGTTTATTACCGGCCCCTCGGTTATCAAGGCCGTCACCGGCGAAGTGGTTACCGCCGAAGAGCTGGGAGGAGCGATCGCCCAGATGAATAACTCAGGGGTCGTTCACTTCATCGCCGAGGATGATATGGATGCCATCGCTATCTGCAAACGCCTGTTGTCATTCCTCCCCTCCAACAATCTGGAGGACTCACCCCGGCATGAGGCGGACGAGATTATCATTCCGAACAAACATCTCAACTCAATCATCCCTCTGGATCCGAAACAACGATACGACATTCGGGAGGTGATCGGCAATATCGTTGATAGCACCGATTTCATGGAGGTGCAATCCTCCTTTGCTCCCAACATTGTCATAGGGTTTGCCCGTATTCAGGGCCGCGCAATAGGGATCGTCGCCAACCAGCCCAATGTTCTGGCTGGCGTGCTCGATATCAACGCATCAGACAAGGCCGCCCGCTTCATTCGATTCTGCAATGCCTTCAACATACCACTCGTCACCTTTGTCGATGTTCCTGGCTTTCTGCCCGGCGTTGAGCAGGAGTATGGCGGAATCATCCGGCATGGCGCCAAAATGCTCTTTGCCTACTCCGCTGCTACGGTACCAAAAATCACGGTGGTCCTCCGCAAAGCTTATGGTGGCGCCTATCTGGCCATGTGCAGCAAGGACCTGGATGCCGACAGAGTCGTCTCCTGGCCTTCGGCTGAAATCGCCGTCATGGGCGCTGATGGAGCGGTAGACATTATTTTCAGGAACGAGATCAAAAACGCAGACGACCCCGCAGAGCGCCGCAAGGAGCTGGTTCAGGAGTACCGCGAAACTTTTGCCACCCCTTATGCCGCAGCCGCACATTTTCAGGTGGATGACATCATAGAACCGGCTGAAACTCGCCGCTATCTGGCCATGTCACTCGATTTTCTCCATTCCAAACGGGAGTTCAGGCCCCAGAAGAAACACGGCCTGATTCCACTTTAACTCTATATCCAATGGAAGCAATTATCTCTGAGCCCATACAGAGTGAGCCACAAATAACCGAGGAGCTGCTGGTCATCATGTCGGCTGCCATCGCCGCATATCTCGGAAAAAACGTCCGGATCCGCCGGGCCCGGTTCATCAGCAACCAGGGGCCAAGCTCCTGGTCGCAACAGGGGCGCGTCTCCATCCAGTCATCGCATACCTTCAGCACCACTAAATAAGGAATACTACCGTGCAGTTGATTTTAACCATAGACGGAAAAAAATATATCGTTGATGTCGATGTCCTTGAAGGAGAGGAGATCCGTACCCCGGACTCTTTCCAGGAGCAGACCTCAACCATTCAGTCGAAGCAGGTCGTCATGCCATCGCCTCAACCTCTTGCGATGCAGCCCGTTGCGGACGGGTTGCCGGACGAAAAGGTCTGCCGGAGTCCCATTGCCGGAATTGTGCAGCGGGTTAATGTTCAGGTGGGTCAAAAGCTCCAGATAGACGATCTGCTGGTTGTACTGGAGGCCATGAAGATGGAGACAAATATCACAGCCCATACCGCTGGTACCGTGAAAAAGATAATGGCATCACAGGGAGAGGCCGTAAAAAGCGGTCAGGCTTTGATCGAATTCGAGTAAAGAACATTTTTGACGCTACCTCTATTGGACTATGAGAGAAATAGACAGAACCCGAATTGAATTGCTGGTTGCATCCATTCGGGAACTTACGCCGGGACAGTTTTCATGGCTGGAAAGAACGGTTCAGATATTTCAGTGCCAGCATCACTACTCAATTGTACATTCTGATCTTTTTGACGAAGAAACTTTGGAGAATTTTGGCGATGCGCTGAGAATCCATCACAGTTTTTCAGTGGAAACCATTCTCAAAAGATAAATTTGAATATGTTCTTGAGCGTGTTGTTAACATGTCATCCGAACGAGCAACGCTTGCCAGTGCTCTTTGTTTACTATTCATTCCGCCCTCATTCTTGTTATTGCCTGATCGTACCACATAAGCAGTTTTGGATCTTCTTCGAGCACGTTATTTGGGATTTTTTCAGCGACGGCAATAATTGTTGCATAGTCGCGATCCTGCCAGGCTTTTTTGAACCCTGCGCGGACGGCTTCGAGGCGGAAAACCTTGTTGTTCGAGTTCCTTTTCAATGATTGGTCGAAGTTCGGAGCTGCGGCGCATCCAGGAGACGATCTGGGCTGGTATTTTGCCTTTTTCCTCAAAACAGAGAAAGTTCTGGCTCAGCAGTTCGCGCAAATCGAGCTGGGCTTCATTTTTGCTCCAGCCACCGAGTTGCTGCATGAACTGGGGGTTAATATCCTGGAATGTCTGTGGCTTCTCTTTTATGAGCTGGCGAAGCCACTGGATTGCTGACGCTTCATCTTTGACAAACATCACGGCCTGCTCAATACCGCCAGAGTGCATTTTTTTTCTGTCGTATTCAGCAACTTGATCAGGAAGGAAATACATACCATCACGATCAAAAGCAATAGAGGGAAGACCTGCTTGGAACTCAACACTTGAAATGGGAACAGGATAGCCCTTACGTACGTAATAGGCCACCATCTGGTCGAACAGTATACGGGGATCGCGTTCCGGGATCACTTGCATCAATGACCCTTGTCGCTTGGTAACCGGCAGATATTTCAAGTGGGTACGGACAAAATCCCAGATTCCTTCTTCGGTTTGCGCCTCCTTCAGGAAACGCTCTTCAAAACCTCCGTTGGGTTTATAGGCGGAGATGACGAGGTCTTGCTTAACTGCTGTTGGCGTGGTGTATGCCTTAAAACTACCTTGTTTTTTATCGAGAGCAGAAACATTGGCTACCACAAAACCTGCATCTGTCAAGGCTGTTTGAATATGGTTCCAAACGGCAGCCTTTGTGTTAGAAAACTCCACCGTCATCCAGCGACCGGGTTATCAGCCCAGGGATGATTATCCCTGTTTATCCGAACATATCGACGGCACTTTTCAATCAATTCCGGGCGAAGATCTGTCACCTGAATCCAGGGATATACTTTGTTTTCGCTGAACGTCGCCTGTTTACGCTGGTAGAGATGCGCCACCAGTGTGGTGTAATCGGTAATATCAAGATCGCCATCTTCATTCCGGTCGTAAATACGCCCATTACAGCGATGCACCTGGGAGCTTTCGGGCACATAGATACGCAGCAGAGATTTCCCATCAAGCTCGACAACATCCACTGAGAGATACGTTGGCGGCGTGAGCTTCAGCGGGTTATTCACTGAGGTGACAAAGTCTTTTTTGATCTGCGTTACAGCATCCGGCTCAATACCCTGAAGAGTTCCGTCATCCTGAACACCAAGCAGAATCGTACCACCATGGCGATTGAGCAAGGCGCAAACTGTCTCATAAACATCGCGATTGATTTTATTCCGGCAAGTTTTGAATTCTACCGAAATCCCCTCACCCTGACGGATCAGTTCATGTATCTGTTTTATACTGATGTCCATACATTACCTTTTAAAATTCAGGATGAAAGAGAGTTAATGCCTTGGGACCTTCGTCATGGAATGGCGTTTTATCAGGATGCTTTCGTTTCCCACAGCGACTTGCCTGTTGCCCTGAAATACAGTGACTCAGGGTCAACATCAAAACCGCAATCCCATGCAAGAGTAGGCCAGGAATCAAGATAAAAATGTGAAAAAGCTTCAGGGTTCCGTAATGGCTCCGCAATTGGATATTTATAAACAAGATCACGCAGATCAACCTCGCCGGTTTCACCAGTATTGAATATCAGAAATATCTGATAATCCTTGACATACTTTGCCTCTATAATTGAAATACATTCCATAGGTGAGTTCTCCGTTACATAAACAGTTGACTACAATGAAAATCCTTTGTTTCCCAACATCAGCTATTCCAGTGCAGTGGAATCAGATGAGCTGTACAAGAGTGCGAACCGCTCTCACTGC
>CAIWUU010000040.1 GCA_903915955.1 uncultured Chlorobiaceae bacterium
GATTCAGACAGCAAAAGATCTTTTGCCGCAAGTGACCATGACCGATGAAGTTCTGACCGATATTGCAAAGCTCTGCATGAATCTTGGTATTGATGGTCACCGTGGCGAACTTACCATTGCCCGTACCGCTTTTGCCCATGCAGCTTTCCTTGGTGAAACAGTTGTTACCATGAAGCATGTCAAGGAGGTTGCTTCTCTCTGTCTGCGCCACCGTCTGCGCAAGGATCCTCTTGAGACCCTTGATGCGGGTGAAAAAATTGATCGTGAACTTGCTAAAGTCCTCGGAGAAGCGGAAGCCGTATAATGATAGCTTTTACCGATATTGTAGGGATGGATCTGGCCAAGCAGGCGCTGATGCTGCTGGCTGTTGATTCTGAACTTGGCGGTGTTGTGATTCCTTCGGCTGTAGGGTCGGGGAAATCGACACTCGCCAGGGCGTTTGCTGATATTCTTCCCAAAGGCACTCCTTTTGTGGAACTTCCCCTGAACGTGACTGAAGACCGTCTGATCGGAGGTATTGATCTGGAGGCAACTCTTGCTACTGGTGTCCGTGTGGTGCAGCATGGTGTGCTTTCGAAGGCGCATGGAGGTGTGCTCTATGTTGACTCAATAAGTCTTCTCGACAGTTCGGCGGTGTCGCACATTATGGATGCCATTTCGCGCGGCGAGGTTCTTGTTGAGCGCGAAGGGCTCAGTGAGGTGCATCCTGCGAAGTTCATGCTTGTGGGTACCTATGATCCCACCGATGGTGATGTTCGTATGGGTTTGCTCGACCGGATTGGTATTATTGTACCCTTCACCGCTCAGAACGATTACCGGGCCCGCAAGAAAATTGTCAAGACAGTGCTTGGTACGAGGGATGCTGAAGATACCCAGGATGAACTGAACATGCTTGCTGGTTTTATCAATGCGGCGCGTGAGCAACTACCACACGTTTCCATAACTGATGATCAGATTCGGGCGTTGATCCAGACGGCAATCAGTTTAGGCGTTGAGGGAAATCGCGTTGATATTTTTACGGTTCGTGCGGCGATAGCTTCAGCGGCTCTTGCCCAGCGTAGCGATGTCGATGAGGAGGATATGAAACAGGCTATAAAGCTTGTTCTTATTCCCCGCGCTACCCGGATGCCTGAAAGGGAAGCGGAGTCGAATGAAGCGCCCCCCCAGGAGGAGTCACCGCCGCAGGAGGAACCGGAATCAGAGGACGAGGAGGCACCTTCCGACACTCCTGATGCCGAAGCGGAGGAGGAGCAGAAAGAGACTCCCGACATGATTGAAGAGCTGATGATGGATGCTGTAACGATGGAGCTGCCGGACAATATTCTTAATATTTCGCTGGCATCGAAAAAGAAGGCGACGACAGGCAGCCGTGGAGAAGCGCTCAATTTCAAGCGTGGTCGTTTTGTGAGGGCACAGCCTGGTGATATGCGTAGCGGCAAAGTTGCGCTTATTCCAACTCTTATCTCTGCTGCACCGTGGCAGGAGACACGCCGTCGCGACAGTAAGATGGCTGGACGGCCAAAAACTGCGTTGCTCATTACCAAGGATGATGTCAAGATCAAGCGCTTCCGCGACAAGTCTGGCACACTCTTTATTTTTATGGTGGACGCCTCTGGTTCCATGGCGCTGAACCGTATGCGTCAAGCCAAGGGCGCTGTAGCAAGTCTTTTGCAGAACGCTTATGTGCACCGCGACCAGGTTGCTTTGATCTCGTTCCGTGGAAAGCAGGCACAGGTGCTGCTTCCGCCTTCACAGAGTGTTGATCGAGCCAAACGTGAACTTGATGTGCTTCCAACCGGTGGCGGCACGCCTCTCGCCTCTGCCCTCTATCTTGGCTGGGAAACTGCCAAACAGGCGCGTACAAAGGGGATTACGCAGGTGATGTTTGTACTGATTACTGACGGACGGGGAAATATCGGGCTGCAGGCAACCTTTGACCCGGCTGCTGAAAAAGCATCCAAGGAGGAGCTTGAAAAGGAGGTGGAGGCATTGTCACTCTCCATCCAGGCCGATGGTGTTGCTGCTATCGTTATCGATACGCAGATGAACTATCTTTCGAGGGGTGAAGCACCCAAGCTTGCCCAGAAACTCGGAGGACGTTACTTTTACCTGCCAAATGCAAAAGCTGAACAGATTGTTGAAGCTGCCATGAGCTTTTGATTTCTCGAGAGCTTTCCGGTGTATTTGCTGGAAAGCTCTTTTTTCGGAATTATTCCCCTTCTTTTATACATTAGAGTTATGCTGTTTTAATCTCGCGTTATAAACGTGATACTCTAATTTTCACCCCATGTCTGATCTCCGTAAAATTGTTGCTATTGTTGGCCTTGAGCAGTACAACGCCGGTCTCTGGAAAAAAATCAAGGGGCTTCTTGCCAGCGAAGCTGAATTGATTCAGTTGAGTGATATTGATCTGGAAAAACAGCATCCCGATGCTGCCAGGGCAATTCAGGAGGCTGATTGTATCTTCATGAGCATGATCAACTTCAAGGAGCAGATCGACTGGTTTAAACAGCAGCTTGAACTGGCCACCAATGAGAAGACTGTTTTTATTTTTGAGTCCATGCCTGAGGCAATGGCTCTGACCAAAGTGGGAAGTTATTCCGTTGGCGATGGAAAGGCCGGTATGCCCGATATGGTTAAAAAAGTGGCAAAAATGCTGGTGAAGGGGCGCGATGAGGATGCCCTTTACGGCTACATGAAGCTGATGAAGATCATGCGAACCATTTTGCCTCTTGTGCCCAACAAGGCAGAGGATTTCAAGAACTGGTTGATGGTCTATTCCTACTGGATGCAGCCGACAGCGGAGAATATTGCCAATATGTTTCGGCTGATTCTTCGTGAATATTTTAATGAGCCGGTCAAGGTTGGTGCAATTGTTGATGTGCCGAATATGGGGCTCTATCATCCTGATGCTCAGGCATACTTCACCGATGTCAAGAGCTATAAAAACTGGCAGAAAAAGCGCGGGATAAATATGGACAAGGGGCAGAAAATCGGGCTTCTCTTTTTCCGAAAACATCTGCTGCAGGAAAAAACCTATATCGACAACACCATTCGAGTACTTGAAAAGCAGGGGATTCATCTCTTTCCAGCTTTTGTGATGGGAGTTGAGGGGCATGTTCTGGTCAGGGACTGGCTGCTCAAGGAGAATATTGATCTTCTGCTTAATATGATGGGTTTTGGCCTTGTGGGTGGTCCTGCGGGATCGACCAAGCCAGGCATTGCGGCTGAAGCGCGTCACGAGATTATGACGAAGCTGGATGTTCCTTATATCGTTGCCCAGCCTCTATTGACCCAGGGGTTTGAGTCGTGGAAAGAGCTTGGTGTCTCTCCGATGCAGATCACCTTCACCTACGCTATTCCTGAAATGGATGGCGCGATCTCTCCTGTGATACTTGGTGCCCTTCAGGATGGCAAGATTGAGACTGTTCATGAGCGTCTTGAGCGGCTTGCTCTTCTGATTAACAAGTTTCTTCGGCTGCGGGCTACGGCCAATCGTGACAAGAAGGTGGCATTTATAGTGTATGACTATCCTCCCGGTCTTGGCAAGAAAGCCACCGCAGCGCTGCTTGATGTGCCGAGAACACTTTTTGCCACGCTTCAGCGGCTGAAAAAAGAGGGGTACAATGTCGGCAAGCTTCCTGAATCATCTGATGCCCTTTTTGAGGCGATTGATCGTGCAACTGAATGCCAGATCATGCAGCATCAGACGGATGCGGTGAAGGTGAGTTATGATGGATTTAAAGAGCTGACCACGTCGAGGGAGCGTGAACGAATTGAGGAGCGGTGGCAGAAGTTCCCCGGAGAAATTGTGCCGATTGGCGATCATGATGTTTTTGTAGGGGGTCTGCGATTCGGTAACATCTTTATTGGTGTTCAACCCCGTATCGGCGTGCAGGGTGACCCCATGCGGCTGCTCTTCGACAAGTCAAATACGCCGCACCACCAGTATATTGCCTTTTACCGCTGGATAAGCCGGGAGTTTGAGGCACATGCCATGGTGCATGTGGGTATGCATGGGTCGGTTGAGTGGATGCCGGGACTTCAGACAGGCCTTACCGGTGACTGCTGGCCGGATGCCCTGCTTGGTGAGGTGCCGCACTTCTATATCTATCCGGTCAATAACCCCAGCGAATCCACCATCGCCAAACGGCGAGGCCTTGCCACCATGGTCTCCCATGTGGTGCCGCCTCTCTCCCGTGCCGGTCTCTACAAGGAGCTGCCAGCGCTGAAAGAGCTGCTGGTTGATTTTCGTGAAAGAAATTTTGCGGCATCCGGTTCGTTTGAAGGGCAGGGTGATGGTTCGGGTATTGAGGAGGCAGTTATGCAGAAAGCGGAGCTGCTTAATCTGACGGATGATTGCCCCCGCCGTGAACAGGAGGGGTTCGGTGAATATGTCAGCCGGCTTTACATCTATATCAGCGAACTTGAAAATCGCCTTATCTCCAATTCACTCCACGTCTTCGGTGAGGCAAGTCCTCCCGAGGCACAGATTATTACGGTCACGGAGACACTGAAAAATCGTGAAGAGGATTCCAGAACGCTCCCTTCGCTGCTCATGAGCGCATCGGGCAAGAACGGCCATTTCAGCAGTTATGAGGAGCTGAGCAGCCGGTCAAGAAAGGGTGAAGAGGAGGCAATCCGCCTGCGGGAGTGGGTGGACGGTGCGTGCAGGGACTTTGTTCAGCAGGCGCTGTTTGACCGCATCAATGTCTTATCAGCCTTTGCCTCGGTAACGGGAGGAGCCAAACTTCCTGTTGAGTATACTCCCTTTGTTGAGCAGTTGATCAGGGAGGGCTCTCAGCTCCTCTTTGCGCTGCGCGATAATACTGGTGAGATGGATGCCCTCATGAAGGTGCTCAATGGTCGCTATATCTCTTCAGGGCCGGGTGGTGACCTGGTGCGTGACGGTGTGAATGTGCTCCCTTCCGGTCGTAACATTCACTCCATTGATCCGTGGAGAATTCCGTCGGTACTGGCCTTCAAGCGCGGTTCGCTCATTGCTGACAGTATCATCAAAAAACATCTGGAGGAGAGTGGAGGACAATATCCCGAAACCATTGCCCAGGTGCTCTGGGGGCTCGATACCATCAAAACCAAGGGTGAGGCTGTCGCTGTGGTGATCAGGCTGCTTGGAGCAGAACCGGCCTACGATGCGTTTGGCAAAATAAGCCACTACAGCCTTGTTCCACTTGAGAAGCTCCGTCGTCCTCGAATTGACGTGCTTATGCAGCTTAGTCCTATTTTCCGTGATGCATTTGGTCTGCTTATGGATCAGCTCGACCGGCTTGTCAAAGAGGCTGCCAAAGCTGATGAGCCGGAGGAGATGAATTTCGTTAAAAAACATGTGAATGAGGCGCTTGCTTCGGGCATGGAGTTGGAGAGTGCAACGGCCCGCCAGTTTACCCAGGCTCCGGGCGCTTATGGTACCTATGTGGATGATATGATTGAGGATTCAGCGTGGGAGACCGAAAATGATCTTGACGATCTCTTTATTCGTCGCAACTGCAGTGCTTATGGCGGTGGCAGGAAAGGGGGGAATGAATCAGCAATTTTGCAGAAAATGCTGGGCTCGGTTGACCGGGTTGTGCATCAGGTCGATTCCACCGAGTTCGGTATCTCCGATATCGACCACTATTTCTCATCATCCGGTTCACTGCAGCTTGCCGCACGTCGCCGAAACACGAAGGGTGGCGATGTCAAACTCAACTATGTTGAATCATTTACCTCCGATATCAAGGTTGATGACGCCGAAAAATCGCTCCGCATTGAGTACCGTTCAAAACTGCTCAATCCGAAGTGGTTTGAGGGAATGCTCAAACATGGCCACAGCGGCGCCGGTGAAATCAGCAACCGAGTTACCTACATGCTTGGCTGGGATGCCGTCACCAAGAGTGTGGACGACTGGGTCTACAAAAAAACGGCAGAAACCTACGCCCTTGATCCAGAAATGAGGGAGCGGCTTGCAACCCTCAACCCGCAGGCCATCAAGAACATTGTTGGTCGTATGCTCGAAGCCCACGGTCGCGGTCTATGGAAAGCCGATCAGGATATGATTGATGAGCTTCAGGAAATTTACGCCGACCTTGAGGATCGGCTGGAGCGTGTGGGCGATAGGGTAATAGATTAGCGTTTTTTAGGCCAACTTCCCGGATTGCGAGCATCATGTAACCCGGACGATATTTGCTCTATCCTGTAGATGTGATTTCACCTCTTCCCAAGAATAGCCTGCTTCAGGGTTTACCTCGAACTCCGTTAAACGCAATTCAAGCTCAGCCTTCAGCGCAGGAGAAATCTCCACGGCATCAGGCACTGCTGCAACGCTGTCCCAGATAATCTCAACGAGACGAATACGCTCCTGTATCGGAAGCGCAAGAATGTCGGGAATGGAGATCGTGTTCATTTTGGACATTATTAATCTTTTTCTGGAAACAGACTGACGAAGATAATGGGTAACGCCTTTATTTAAAATGATCTGCTTATCTCTGAAAAAGCAGACAGTGTTTTTCTGTATTACATCGCAGTCGAATAATTCGGCGCCTCTTTGGTAATTTTGACATCGTGCGGATGGCTCTCTCTGAGGCCCGCCGATGTGATTCGTACAAAGTTTGTATTGGTTTTCAGCTCTTCAATGGTGGCAACACCACAGTAGCCCATAGAGGATTTCAGTCCTCCGATCAACTGATAGACCACCTCATCGAGAGAGCCTTTTGCCGGAATACGCCCCTCAATTCCCTCGGGAACATATTTTTTCGATTCGCTTGAAGCATCCTGGAAATAGCGGTCGCTGCTCCCTTCAGGTTCTGACATGGCACCGAGAGAGCCCATCCCGCGATAGGTTTTGAATTTTCTGCCTTCGTAAAGAATTGTTTCTCCGGGACTTTCGTCAGTTCCGGCGAAAATGCTTCCTATCATCACCGAATCAGCACCAGCCGCAAGAGCCTTGGCAACATCGCCGCTGTACTTAACACCACCATCGGCAATAAGAGGTGTGTTTGTTTTTGCAGCCTCTTCTGCACAGTTCATAATAGCGGTCAACTGCGGCATGCCAACTCCTGCGACAATACGGGTGGTACAGATACTGCCTGGGCCAATACCCACTTTCACGCAGTCGGCGCCAGCTTCGACAAGATCTCTGACCGCTTCGGGTGTGGCGACATTCCCTGCAATAATTTGAATGTCAGGCCAGGTGCTCTTGATTTTTTTTACCATGTCGAGAACGGCTTTGCTGTGGCCGTGAGCTGTATCAACGGCAATAACATCCACACCGGCCTCAATAAGGGCGCTGACCCGCTCATGAGTATTGGCGCTGATGCCTACGGCAGCACCAACCCGAAGGTGGCCCTGACTGTCCTTGCAGGCATCAGGAAACTGTTTACGTTTCTGAATATCCTTGAAGGTGATGAGTCCCTGAAGGTTTCCATCATTATCGGTGATGAGTAGTTTCTCAATTTTGTTTGAGAGCAGAATCTCCTCGGCTCTTTGAAGATCGACATTTTCTCGTGCCGTAATGAGATTTTTGCTGGTCATGATCGTTGCTATTTTCGCGTCAAGTTTTGGCTTGATGCGAAGATCTCTGTTGGTCACAATGCCTTTAAGCTGCATATTGTGGTCGCCCTCATGCTTGGGCCGTCCGATGACCGGAATACCGGAAATGGAGTGACGCTGCATCAGGTCAAGTGCATCCTGCATGGTTGCATCTTCATAGAGTGTGAAGGGATGGCGAATGATGCCGCTTTCATACCGCTTCACTTTAGCTACCTCGCGCGCTTGTCCCTCGATGGACAAATTCTTGTGAATAATGCCGATACCGCCTGCCCGCGCCAATGCAATAGCCAGTCCTGACTCTGTTACGGTATCCATTGCTGCGCTTACCAATGGAATTTTCAGTGTAATGCTCTTTGTCAGACGGCTATCAGTAACAGTCTCTTTTGGGAGGACTTTGGAATATGCAGGGATAAGAAGAACATCGTCAAACGTCAGCGCTTCATAGAGAATCTTCGTCATGGGCAGAGGAGAATTTATTGGATTACTGCAAAATCAATTTTGCCAATTTACAAAAAGTGAGGTTAGAATGACAATGTTAATAACGCTTCCCATCAACCTGATAAAAAAGAGCTTGCGAACACAGGGAAAGAATAAAATGCCTACTCAAGAGCGGTACTCTTCCAGAATGCTTTTGAAAATCTAAAATAGAATGTAAATTCAGAACCTTTTAATCGTTGCAAGATTCGGAGAGGTCGCATAGTTGGTCTAGTGCGCTCGCCTGGAAAGCGGGTAGGGTGTTACAGCCCTCGAGGGTTCGAATCCCTCCCTCTCCGCCAGGAAATGCCATAAGAATATTTTTTTCTGGCTTTTTCCGGTGGATTCACTATCTTGAAGGCCTGTTCTTTACAACATGATGGAGGATTAGTCTAATTGGTAAGGCAGCAGTCTTGAAAACTGCCGGGTTCACGCCCATGGGGGTTCGAGTCCCTCATCCTCCGCCAACCATCAGGAGAGGTGGCCGAGCGGCTGAAGGCACCGGTTTGCTAAACCGACGTAGTTCTTATAGGGCTACCGAGGGTTCGAATCCCTCCCTCTCCGCACAACAAAAACCCCGCACGTCGGGGTTTTTGCTTTTCAGAAAATGGCTTTTCATCGTTTTTCATTTTTGAAAGATATATTCTCTAAAAACTATCACAACTGAATAAGACCTCAACAGCGAATAACAATGATATTACCGATTACCATCTATAGTGATGATATCCTTCGACAGAGATCCAAGCCGTTGAAAGGTGTTGATAGCGCCATTGAGGGGCTTATTGGCTCGATGTTTGATTCGATGTACAATGCTTCGGGTATAGGTTTGGCTGCGCCGCAGGTTGGGTACTCCCTCCGGCTGCTGGTGGTGGATCTCTCTTGTGTCAAGAATTATGAGAATGAGAAGCCGATGGTGGTTATTAATCCTCATATTCTTGCGGTCAGGGGCTCAAGTGAGATGGATGAGGGCTGTTTGAGTGTTCCTGGAGTTCAGGGCGATGTTGTGCGTCCCTCTGTTATCACGCTTAAATATCGGAATGAGCGTTTTGAGGAGCAGGTTGGGGAGTTTTCGGGGATGCCTGGCAGGGTGCTTCAGCATGAGATTGATCATCTCGATGGCACACTCTTTGTGGATCGGGTGCAGAAGCGAGATCGACGAAAGATCCAGAAGGATTTGGATGCGCTTGCGTCGGGGATTGTTCATGCCTCCTATCCAGTTGTTCTTCCGGTATCTAAACTATCTTGAGAGCCATGCGGATTATTTTTATGGGAACCCCGGAGTTTGCAGTTCCTGCGTTGCAGGCGATTGCTGCTGAAAAGAGTGTTTTTGAGATTGTACTTGTGGTTACCGGCAAGGATAAGCCGCGCAAGAGTAAACGTGCTGATGTTGAGCCGTCTCCGGTAAAACGTGCTGCTTTTGCTCTCGGGCTTCCGGTGTATGAGGTTGATGATGTCAAGGATCCAGCTTTTGTCGAGATGGTTGCTGAATACAGGCCTGATGTTATTGTTGTTGCAGCCTTCCGTATTCTGCCTCCAGCCGTCTTCGAGCAGGCTCATCTTGGGTCATTCAATCTTCATGCCTCTCTTCTTCCTGCCTACAGGGGAGCAGCGCCTGTTAACTGGTCACTTATCAAGGGTGATCGAGAAACAGGTGTCACAACATTTTTTCTGCAGCAGCGTGTTGATACTGGCACGGTTATTCTTCAGGAAAAAACTGCAATAGCTCCCGATGAAAATGCTACCGATCTTGCTGGTCGCCTCTCGGAGATTGGTGCCAAAGTTGTTGTCAGCACGTTGCACCTGATAGCCTCAGGCACGGTTGCTGTTTCTGACCAGAATGAGGCACTTGTATCAAGGGCTCCCAAGCTTACCCGTGATAACACAAGAATCGATTGGGCGCAGCCGGTTGTGGCCATTCATGATTTTATTCGGGGGCTTGCCTTAAAGCCAGCGGCCTGGACGACGTTCCAGGGTAAAACCATGAAGATATTCCGGGCTGCTCCCGGAGCACTCTTATCCGAAAATGCTTCAGCTTCTCCAGGGGCGTTGTTGGTGAATCAAGGGAGACTTTATGCGGCATGTTCGGATGGGTGGCTTGAGTTGCTATCATTGCAGCTTGAAGGGAGAAAAAACATGGAAGCATCTGAATTTGTCCGGGGATTCCGCCAGAATGCCGAGAGCTCTCTTTTTGTGTGACAGCAGTGCAATGTCACAATTGCATTATTTGCTTATATTGCGTCACGTTGAGTTTTAACAAGAATCAAACGCTCATTTTATGGCCTTGTCCAGTACAGAAGTCAGTCGTATCAGGAACTTCTGCATTATTGCACATATTGATCACGGAAAATCAACACTGGCTGATCGCCTGCTGGAGATAACGCACACGCTCGATAGAACCCAGATGGCCTCTGCTCAGGTGCTTGATGATATGGATCTTGAGCGGGAGCGGGGTATTACAATTAAAAGCCATGCCATCCAGATGAAGTATAAGGCTGTCGATGGCCAGGAGTATACCCTGAATCTCATCGATACGCCCGGTCACGTTGATTTCAGCTATGAAGTTTCACGTTCGCTTGCCGCATGTGAAGGGGCTCTTCTGATTGTTGATGCTACTCAGGGGGTAGAGGCGCAAACTATTGCCAACCTGTATCTTGCTCTTGATGCTGGTCTCGATATTATTCCGGTAATCAACAAAATTGACCTCCCCTCATCGGATGTCGAGGGTGTTTCCCGTCAGATTATCGATCTTATGGGGGTCAAACGCGAAGAGATTCTTCAGGTATCGGCAAAAGCTGGTCTTGGGGTGAGTGAGTTGATTGAGGCCATTGTTGCACGTGTTCCTCATCCGGCAGACAACAACCATCTTCCGCTTCGGGCGCTTATTTTTGATTCAGTTTTTGACTCCTATCGTGGCGCGGTGGTTTATCTTCGTATTGTTGAAGGGGCATTGAGAAAGGGTGATAAAGTCAAATTTTTTGCCAGCGACAAGATTTTTCTTGCCGATGAGATTGGTACCATGAGCATGAAGCGTCAGCCAAAAAATTTGCTTGAATCCGGAGATGTTGGCTATCTCATCTGCTCTATCAAGGATGTGAAGGATGCCAAGGTTGGTGATACGGTTACTCTTTTGGAAAATCCCGCCAGCGAGCGGCTTGCTGGTTACAAGGAGGTCAAGCCGATGGTCTTCAGCGGCCTCTATCCGATCAACTCCAATGAATTTGAGGATCTACGCGAATCCCTTGAAAAGCTTGCGCTGAACGATGCGTCGCTGGTTTATACCCCTGAGACGTCGGTTGCGCTCGGTTTTGGGTTCCGTTGCGGCTTTCTTGGTCTGCTCCACATGGAGATCATTCAGGAGCGCCTTGAGCGGGAGTATGGGGTTAATATCATTACCACGGTGCCGAATGTGGAGTACCGTGTTGTGCTGACCAATGGAGAGGTGGTTGTTGTCGACAATCCATCCAAGATGCCCGAAACCGTACGCCTCAGTCTGGTTGAAGAGCCCTATGTAACCATGCAGATCATTACGCTTGCCGACTATATCGGTAACATTATGAAGCTTGGCATGGAACGTCGTGGTGAGTACAAAAACACTGATTATCTTGACACAACACGAGTGATCATGCATTTTGAGTTTCCTCTGGCTGAAATTGTCTTTGATTTCCATGACCGCCTCAAATCCATTTCAAAAGGCTATGCCTCAATGGATTATGAATATGTCGGTTATCGTGAGTCCGATCTGGTGAAGCTCGATGTGCTGCTGAACGGTGAGGCGGTTGATGCTCTCTCCATTGTTGTGCACCGCTCGAAGGCTTATGATTGGGGCAAGAAGCTCTGCCTGAAGCTGAAAGGGATTATACCGAAGCAGATGTATGAAGTTGCGATTCAGGCGGCAATCGGCAGCAAGGTGATTTCGCGCGAAACCATTTCGGCGATGCGCAAAAATGTGCTGGCCAAGTGCTACGGCGGCGATATCAGTCGAAAGCGCAAGCTGCTTGAGAAACAGAAAGAGGGTAAAAAGAGGATGAAACAGGTTGGCAGGGTAGAGGTTCCACAGGAGGCCTTCCTTGCACTTTTGAACATTGATGAATAATGTCAAGTTCATCCCGAAACCAGTTAATAAACATATAAAACTATATACTCTTGGATATTAAGAAGGATAAACCGGAAAAAAAACATTCGCGGGAGTGGTTTGAAGCATTGGTTATAGCTGCGATTTTTGCAACAGTTCTTCGGGTCTTTGTTGTGGAGTCGTATCGAATTCCAACTGGCTCGATGGAGAATACGCTGCTTGCCGGCGATTTTCTTTTTGTCAACAAATATGTTTACGGGCCAAAAGTGCCTTTCACCGAAATTCGGCTGCCGGGCGTTGACAAGGTTGAGCGTGGTGATATTATTGTCTTCAAGTTCCCGAAAGATCGGTCACTGAACTATATCAAGCGTTGTGTTGCCATCAGCGGTGACACCCTTGAAATTCACGATCAACAGCTCATGATCAATAAAAAACTGGTTACTCCTCCACCAAACGCACAGTTTATCGGGCAGCGTGTGCAACCCGGAGAGGGTGATTATATGATATTCCCCCAGTTTTCAAATTTCAACAAGGATAATTACGGCCCGATACGCATTCCTCGACAAGGAGATATCATAAGGCTGGATGCGACAACATTTCCGCTCTACGGTTCGCTTGTCGCCGATGAAGGACATGAGGTGAGTCTCCAGGGCAGGGAGGTCTTTATTGATGGTGCTCCTGTTCAGCAGTATACGGTTAAGGAAAACTATTACTTTGCCATGGGAGATAATCGAGATAACAGTCTCGACAGTCGTTTCTGGGGCTTTTTGCCGGAAAAGGATCTCGTTGGACAGGCTTTGATGGTCTACTGGTCATGGGATCCTGATCTCTCACTCTTGACAGAGCCTGTTGAAAAACTTGCATCTATTCGATGGAATCGCCCAGGGCATGCAGTTCACTGAACGAGATGCCTGTCGGAGAGAATTTTTTCGCAGATCACCTCTGTTGACGATAACCGTTTGGCGGGGCTGAAAAGCACTTTTTGAAGGTCAGGACAGTCTACTTCGATGGTGGGGATGGTGATGGAGGGATGTTCCATCGTTCCGGCAGGTGTCAATTCAATATGATTGAGCGTGACCGAATCGAGTATCAAATCTGATGAGAGTGATTTGATACTGATCTCCCATGTACTGCCAGTTGCCTGCTTGATTGATTGGGCAAGGTTCTTTTTGAACTCGGCATTCAGATAGATGTTTATTGATGTATAAACAAGAAGATATGCGGCAGGGAAGAGTACTCCTGGGGAGAGCATGAGTGCTTTGCACCAGTTGATCAGGAAATTTTTTTCAGGAAGAAATCGCTGTGTCATGGATACTTGTCAGCTCCGTCCGTTTCCGGCGTAGCAATGGTGGAGTTCTTTTTTTACGATACAAAATTTTTCTCTTTATTTACCCTGTATCAATCATTAATTCAGGACTCTTTTTTTATGCCAGAACAACAACGGCATGCCCCCTATCTTCTCAAGCCTCTTTTCAGGGAGGTTCATGCCGATACCGAGACGCCGGTTTCAGTCTATCTCAAATTGCAGCGTCCTTTTTCGTGTCTGCTCGAATCTGTTGAGGGCGAGGAGCTTCTTGCCCGCTTTTCCTACATTGCCATAGATCCTGTTGCTATTCTCAAAGGATCTGTTGATGGGCCAACTGACCTTAAGATTCTTGATGAAAAATTCAGTGATCTCCGTCAGGTAGCCGGTGAGGAGACAAATCTCCGCCGGAAGATTGACCGCATGATTGCCGCCTTTGATACTGAGGAGATACCAAGAAAAAAGAATGGCGCTCCCCAGATGATCACCTCTGGTGTGTTTGGCTATTTCGGGTACGATGCCATGCACCTCGTCGAAAAAATTCCAGCGCCTGAGTTGACTGATCCGGCAGGAATGCCGGACATTATTCTCCTTTTCTGTGATACCCTTGTCATTTTTGATAATATCATGCGGAAGGTTTTTATTGTCTCCAATTATCTTGATGAAACTGACAAGCCTCTTGCATTACAGAAAATAGAGCTGATTGCCGAGCAGATGTTCCGGCCTCTTTCACGCGGAGAGATTGCCTTTCAACCCGAACAGCCGGAGCCGATAATTTCCAATACAACGAAGGAGGAGTATCTGGAGAAGGTGGTCAAGGCTAAAGAGCATATTGTTGCCGGAGATATTTTTCAGGTGCAGATTTCACAGCGTCTTTGCCGTCCGCTTAATACTCGCTCATTCGACGTGTATCGTATGCTGAGAACCATCAACCCTTCGCCCTATCTCTACTATTTCAATATGAAGGAGTTCGAGATTGTTGGTTCATCGCCCGAATTGTTGGTGAAGGTAGAGCGGGACAGCAAAGGACGGCGGATTGTGGATACCCGTCCTATTGCAGGGACAAGGCATCGGGGACGCACCTTCGAAGAGGATGAACAAAATGCCCGTGAGCTGCTGGCCGATGAAAAAGAGTTGGCGGAGCATCTGATGCTGATTGATCTGAGCAGGAATGATATCGGCAGAATTGCTAAAATTGGCACGGTTGAAACAAATGAGATGATGGTTATTGAAAAATATTCGCATGTGATGCATATTGTCAGTAACGTGCGGGGTGAGCTGCGTGACGATCTTTGTACCATGGATGCTTTCTGGTCCTGTTTTCCTGCTGGTACCCTCACGGGCGCACCGAAGGTTAGAGCCATGGAGATTATCTATGAACTTGAAAAAGAGAAACGAGGGTTGTACGGCGGGGCTGTTGGATTTCTTGATTTCAAAGGGAATCTTAAGACGGCCATAGCGATAAGAACGATGGTTGTTGATGACAAGACTATCTATTTCCAAGCCGCAGGCGGCATTGTTGCAGACTCCAAACCTGAGTCAGAATACGAAGAGACGATGAATAAAATGAAGGCTGGCATTACTGCCGTTGACAGTATTGAAGCGTTAACGTAACGATTAATGAAAAAATAAGATATCCGATGCATAAGAGACAATCATTCGCGAAGTATCTGCTTCTTGTTTTTGCAGGTATTGCTGTTGGAGCACTGGTGTTCTCAAATGTAGAGTTTAACCTCTCGTTCAATGGCTCAAGCCTCTCCAGCAGACCAAATTTTGCCACAGCCACCAACAATATTGAAAACTATCCTGTTCAGTCGCTTAAAAGTTTTAACGAGGCATTTGTACAGATTGCCGAGTCGGCGACACCCTCGGTGGTGACGATTTTTACCGAAAAAACAGTGAATCAGCGGGTTATTTCACCCTTTGATTTTTTTGGTTCACCCTTCAATGACTTTTTCGGCATGCAGGGTGGCGGCTCTCCAAACCGCCGCAAAGAGGTTCAGCAGGGCCTTGGTTCAGGGGTTATTGTGACTGACGATGGCTATATTTTGACCAACAACCACGTCATTGATGGTGCTGATACCGTTTATATCCGAACCTCGGATAACAGGAAAATTACGGCAAAGGTTATTGGAGCAGATCCCAAGACAGATCTTGCCGTTATCAAGGTGAATGAAAAAAATCTTAAGCCGATAATTATCGGTGACAGCGATAAACTCAGAGTTGGTGAGTGGGTTATTGCTATTGGCAGTCCTCTTGGCGAAAATCTTGCAAGAACGGTTACCCAGGGTATTGTGAGCGCTAAAGGCCGAGCCAACGTCGGGCTGGCTGATTATGAGGATTTTATACAGACTGATGCGGCGATCAATCCGGGCAACTCAGGCGGGCCACTTGTCAATATCAATGGTGAGCTTGTCGGTATCAATACCGCTATCGCAAGTCGTACCGGAGGGTTTGAGGGAATTGGCTTTGCAGTGCCGTCAAATATGGCCAAAAAGGTACTGACATCACTCATTACCACCGGTAAAGTCACCAGAGCATACTTGGGTGTTACCATCCAGGATATTGATGAAAATCTTGCAAAAGCGATGAACCTGAAGGCTGGAGAGGGTGCACTGGTTGGAACGGTTCTTGAAGGAGGTCCGGCGGCAAAACACGGGATAAAGACTGGTGACGTTATTCTTGATTTCAACGGGGTAAAGGTCACAAGCAGTGTTGTTCTTCGCAATGCGATTGCCAGTCAGTCTCCGGGATCGACGGTTCAGATGCGTGTTTTCAGGGATGGTTCAATCCTGCTTTTTACAGTTCCTCTTCAGGAGCAGGCAGCAACAGAAATAGTTTCAGCCCAGGCAGAGGCCAATGAATCCATAAACTCTATCCTTGGTTTCAGAGCAGAGGAGCTTACAGCAGAGAGGGCACAAAAACTTAGGCTTAAACCCGATGCTGGAAAGGTTGTCATAACCTCCATTGTTCCAACATCAAACGCCTATCGTGCTGGATTGCATGCCGGTGATCTTATTTTATCCGTTAACAAGCGGGATGTGCGTACGTATGCGGAATACAGCACCCTTGTCCAACAGCTCAAGAAGGGTGATCTGTTCTTTGTTCTTATTGGAAGAGGCAGCAGTAAAATGTATTTTGCATTTAAAATATAAAGATTTTTTTGCCTGAAAGATTAAGAGTTGTACATTACTGTTCAAAGTAAAGTCAGTGGCGCGTAGCTGACTTTACTTTTTTTTGTTTGCAATCCTGTCCGCTTGCGCACGTCGTATTTGTGGAGTTAATTTATTTTATTTTCAACAAAAACAGTACAAGAGATGACTGACAGAATTTACCTGACAAGTGATGGCTATAACCGCCTCAAAGAGGAGTTATATACGCTGGTTCATCAAACCAGAAGGGAAGTTCTGGAAAAAATCGCAGAAGCGAGGGCTCATGGTGATTTGAGCGAGAATGCGGAATACGATGCCGCACGAGAAGAGCAGTCACATACCGAAGCGCGCATTGCTGACCTCGAAAACAAGCTTGCAGCAGCCACTATTCTTGATCCAAAACAGATCAAGACCGATAAGGTGTACATTCTCACCTCAGTAAGACTGCGCAATCTTGATGACCCAAATGAAATCATAGAGTACACCTTGGTCTCTTCAGAAGAGGCCGATACCGATGCGGGAAAAATTTCGGTTCGCTCTCCTGTTGGCAGATCCCTCATTGGAAAAGTGGTCGGGGAAAAAGTACAGGTTATTGTACCGAAAGGTGAGCTTCATTATGAGATATTGGAGATTTTCGTTAAATAAAGAGCAAACTAAACCAGCTATCCCATGGGGAAACGTCAAATTATCTATCGTCAGAGCAGTATTGGTGGCAACCAGGAGCTGCTGAATCGTGAAATTAATCTGGTAACCAAAGAGTCAAGAGTGTGGAATGGCAGAGTTGTTGCCGTTGGCACAAACGAAATCGAAGTCAAGGATGCACGTGCAGGAAAACACCGGTTCACCGTCGATCAGATTGACCGGATCTATTATGATGTAAAAACAGAATATTAAGAGATGCGTACAAAAATTGTTGTCGGCAACTGGAAAATGAACAATACCATTGCTGAATCAGAAACACTTGCTGCGGAACTCGTTGCCGCGCTTGGCGAAAACTTTTCCGGCTGTGAGGTTGGTATAGCCCCGACTTTTCTTGCTTTAGAGACAGCAGGAAGGGCTATTGAGGGGAGTGACATTCAGCTTGTTGCCCAGAACTGCCATTACGAAAATGATGGAGCATTTACCGGAGAGGTATCAGCCAGAATGCTGTTTGCTGCAGGTTGTTCCTCTGTTATTATTGGTCACTCCGAGCGTCGCCAGTATTTTGGTGAGACCAATGTTACTGTCAATCGTAGAACAAAAAAAGCATTGTCGGAAGGGCTGAATGTTATTCTTTGTGTTGGTGAAACACTTGCAGAGCGTGAAAGTGGCATCACTGACTCAATTATATCATCACAGGTCAGAGAAGGTCTGGATGGCATCAGTGATATCAGCTCCATTGTCATTGCCTACGAACCAGTATGGGCTATCGGTACAGGAAAAACCGCCTCATCCGCACAGGCTGAGGAAGTGCATCTTCATATCCGCAATCTTGTTACGGAACTCTATGGCGAAGAAGCTGCTCAAGCGCTTCGCATCCAGTATGGTGGAAGTGTCAAGCCATCCAATGCTACAGAACTCTTTGCCATGCCGAACATTGATGGTGGTCTTATTGGAGGAGCCAGTCTTAATGTCGCCGATTTTGTAGGAATCATTAAAGCAGCATCGCTTTAAGTTCCCTTTGATTCCTTGAGAGTGGGCAACAACCTTGCCCACTCTCAGTTATCAGTTGACTTTGGCTGCCTCTTTCGACTTTTTCATCGAACAGAAATCCGGGCCGCACATGGTGCAGAAATCGGGATTGTTGCCGGTGTGGCCACTTTGCGCCATGCTTTGCGAATGCACCGTACGGGTTTTTTCAGGATCAAGTGAGAGATTGAACTGGTCTTCCCAAGCAAAAGCGTACCTTGCTCTACTCATCAGCTCATCACGCAGCCAGGCAACAGGGCTTCCCTTTGCCAGATCAGCGCCATGGGCGGCAACCTTATGGGCAATAACTCCTTCACGAACATCATTCTTGTCTGGCAGGCCGAGATGCTCTTTCGGTGTCACATAGCAGAGCATGGAGCAGCCATAGCTTGCAATGATTGCCCCTCCGATCGCTGAATTGATATGGTCATACCCGGCGGCAATATCGGTAATCAGTGGCCCGAGGGTGTAGAAGGGCGCTTCATGGCAGTACTCAAGCTGCTTCTGCATGTTCTCCTCAATGAGATGCAGCGGCACATGGCCCGGTCCCTCAATCATTACCTGCACATCGTATTTCCATGCAACTTCAGTCAGTTGACCGAGTACCTTGAGCTCACCGAATTGCGCTTCATCGTTAGCATCAAGTATTGAGCCGGGTCGCAGGGCATCACCCAGTGAAACCGCAATATCGTAAGCCTGTAATATTTCACAGATCTCTTCAAAATGGGTGTAGAGAAAGTTCTCTGTTTTATGGAACTTGCACCATTTTGCCATAATAGAGCCACCTCTCGATACAATACCTGTCAGCCGCTTTTCAGCATAAGGGAGATGTTCAAGCAGAATGCCAGCGTGAATTGTAAAATAGTCAACTCCCTGTTCAGCCTGCTCAATCAGTGTGTCGCGATAGAGTTCCCAGGTCAGATTTTCAGCTTTCCCTCCTGCTTTCTCCAGTGCCTGGTACATGGGCACCGTTCCAATCGGTACGGGCGAGTTTCTCAGAATCCACTGGCGGGTCTGATGAATATTGGTGCCAGTGCTCAGATCCATGACCGTATCTGCCCCCCAGCGGCACGACCATACCGCCTTTTCAACCTCTTCATCAATGGAGGAGCCCAGCGCAGAGTTGCCGATATTTGAGTTTATCTTGACGCGGAAGTTGCGCCCGATAATCATCGGTTCAAGCTCCGGGTGGTTGATGTTAGCGGGAATGATGGCTCGTCCCTCTGCTATCTCTTTCCTGACAAATTCCGGTGTTATTGGCTCGACCTTGACTTTGCCTCTTGAAAAAGAGGTGATCCACCCCTCCAGTTGCTGGTTCTCCCGGATTGCAACGTATTCCATTTCCGGCGTGATGATTCCTTTGCGAGCGAAGTACATTTGAGTGACAGCAGAACCCATCTGCACCTTGCGCGGGAAGTCCCACGAGTTGCGTATTTGTGGGAGCCCCTTCTCCGGATCAATCTTGGCAGAGTAGTCAGAGTAGGGGCCGCTGGTATCATACAGTGGAAGTGAAGAGAACTCCTGTCCGTTGCAGCAGTAGCTTCTGCTCAGTTTCAGGCTTCTCATGCCCACTTCGATCGGATACAGGGAGCCCTTTATGTAAATTTTTTCAGATGGCAGCACATCCTGAGAACGCTCGGGACAGCCATTATTTTCAATTACGTTGGTCATAGCATACGGTTAAACAGTCATGCTGTGCAAGAGAAGCGGGAAGAGTGGGAGAGTCGGGAAACACAGAGCCTGCTTCATCTTTTCTTGCGTCAGCATTACCTGCATCAAGTTACAAGGGTTTACTCTCAGCCTCCTCTTCTCCTCGCTTTTGTGGCGGAAAAGATTAAAGCACCCCCAAGATGAGAAATTACTCCTCAGGATACTTAAATTCGGGGTATTATACAAATGAGGGTTCCGCTGGACGTTTCTGCCCTTTTCAGCGTTATGGGGTCTTGTGGGAAGCAAAAATTTGATAACATTGACGTGAGGAGAATAATAATGATAGATTTTATGGTCAACAGGCAGACATGCACGCATTGCGGTGAGTGTGTGATCGACTGTCCGGCGCGGATTATCAGCCTTGGTGAGGATGGTTATCCCACCATTGCTTCGGAAAAAGAGGGAACCTGCTACCGCTGTCAGCACTGCCTTGCCATCTGCCCGACAGGTTCGGTCTCCATTCTCGGTCAGCATGCTTCCGGCAGTCGTCCGCTGAAGGGTGCATTTCCTGATCCGGATGCCCTTGAGACGCTCATCAGAGGGCGTCGTTCAGTGCGCCGTTTTAAGCCTGAAAACCTTGATCCAGTACTTTTCCAGAAGCTGCTTGATGTTGCCTGGCAGGCTCCGACAGGAGTGAACTCCCGTCAGGTTCGTTTCACGGTGCTCGACAGCCACGAGAAGGTTGTGCACCTGCGCGATGAGGTGATGGCTGGGTTGTTAAGGCTGGTGAACAACAATGCTCTTCCAGAGCGGATGGGCTATTTTGCCAACTTTGTGTCGATCTGGGAGAAGCATCGTGTTGACATTATTTTCCGTGATGCACCCCATTTGCTTATTGCCTCGGCGCCGCAGCATCTGGCCTCGCCCATGCAGGACTGTATGATTGCGCTGGCCAGCTTTGACCTTTTTGCTCAGGCCAATGGTGTTGGCACTCTTTGGAACGGCCTGGCAAAGTGGGCGATGAACGACATCCTTCCCGAGACACGCCGCCGCCTCGGTATTCCTGATGATCATCTCTTTGGCTATGCCATGGTCTTTGGCAAACCGGCAGTGCACTATGCCCGTACGGTAGAGCATGGCCCTGCGCTGGTTTATCGGGCGATGGAGGGGAGTGTTTCTGACGTTCCAGTGGATTGAAGTATTCCGATTTGGAGGAGCTTGACGAATATGGTGGCGGTGATTATGGCCACGGAGGATGATGTCGTAGAACGGATGCAGGAGATCCAGAAAATATTGGAGAACTCAGAGGTTGAAGAAGAGGCTCGTCGGAAACTCCTTGATGAAGTGCGGCCATTCATTGATAGCGGTAATGCCGGGTTCGGAATCATAAGAAGTTTTAGGTGAACGCATGACAAATTTGATGCAAAATACGCCACAGTTATCCGGCTTGTTGAATGCTTTGCGGGAACTGATCCAACAAGGCCGACAGCATGCAATGCGCGCTGTGGATAGGGTACAGGTGCAAACCTGCTGGGAGATTGGCCGTCACATTGTTGAGTTTGAACAGGGTGGTGAGGCACGCGCAGCCTATGGCAAAATGCTGTTGCCACGATTGGCGGAATTGTTGACTCGTGAATTTGGCAAGGGGTTCGATGCCTCCAACCTGCGTTATATGCGGTTGTTTTATAAGGCTTTTCCAATGTGTGACGCAGTGCGTCACGAATTGAGCTGGACGCATTATCGGTTGTTGCTGCGAGTCGATAAAGCCGATGCGAGGCAGTGGTATATAAACGAAGCGGTGGCACAGAACTGGAGCGCTCGTGCACTGGATCGGCAGATTGGCACGCTCTACTTTGAACGTTTGCTGCTCAGCGGCGACAAGGCCAGCGTGGAGGCTGAGGCGGACGCCAATATTGCGGCTCTTTCACAGAGCCCCCGGGAGTTCGTGCGCGACCCCGTAATGCTGGAGTTCCTTGGTCTGCCCGGCACCGGCAAGCTGCTGGAGTCAAAGCTGGAGCAGGCACTGATGGACAAGCTGCAAGCTTTTTTGCTGGAGCTGGGCAAGGGCTTTGCTTTTGTTGCCCGTCAGCAGCGCATCAGTACCGAGTCGCAGGACTTTTATATCGATCTTGTTTTTTACAACTATCTGCTCAAGTGCTTTGTACTGATTGACCTGAAGACCGGCAAGCTTGTGCATCAGGACATCGGGCAGATGGACATGTATGTGCGCATGTATGACGACCTCAAACGTGGCGAAGGCGACAATCCGACGGTCGGTATTTTGCTTTGTGAACACAAAGATCAATCAGTTGTTCGGTACTCCGTGCTGCATGAGAGTGAACAACTGTTTGCTACCAGGTATCGTCTGGTGCTGCCCTCTGAGGAAGAACTTCGAGCCGAGATAGAGCGTGAACGGGATGCGATTGATGCTGCGCGTCTCTTGGAGGAACAGGAATGATGGATGAATTATCCCCATTTATCAAAATACACAAAGAACAAACTATGCTGACAAAAACTGAATTACAACAACGGGTCATCCGGTTGCAGGGAATGCTCCGCAACAAAGGTGTGCAGGCTGCACTGCTCATCCTGCCGATTGATGTGTACTATTTTGCAGGCACCCGCCAGAACGCCATACTCTGGATTCCGGCGGATGGTCTGCCTATGCTTCTGGTGCGCAAAAGCCTCTCGCGGGCACGGGAGGAGAGCCCGATTGCGGATATTCGCCCTTTTCCTTCAAGCAAGGAGTTTGCTTCGGTGTTCAGTGGGGATCAACTCTCAGTAGGCATGACCTTTGACGCTGTTCCGGTGCAGCAGCACAGCTATTATTCACGGGCGCTGCCGGGGCGAAGTTTTGTTGATATTTCGATGATTGTTCGTGAAGTCATGTCAGTCAAGTCGTCTTTTGAGCTTGAGCAACTGAGGTACAGTGCCAGCAAGCTTGCATCGGTGTTTGCGGAGGTGCCACAATTTCTGAAAGCGGGTATGCGCGAACTTGATCTCTCTGCCGAAATGGAATATCATCTTCGCAAGGCTGGGCATGAGGGATATGTACGGATGAGGGCTTTTAACCAGGAGCTTTTCTTTGGTCTTGCGGTTTCATCTGGCGGGCTAAGTGGCGGTTTTTTTGATGGCCCGGTGACGGGCAAGGGGTTGTCAAGCGCTTCCCCTCATGGAGCGTCGTGTGATGAAATTCGTGTGAACGAACCGATTCTTCTGGATTATGCCGGGGTGTTCAATGGGTACATTACCGATATGACCCGTATGTTTGTTATTGGAATGCTTGATCCTGAATTGCAGCGGGCTTTCGATGTTGCGATTGCTATTCAGGAGATGGTGCGTCAGGCCATGAAACCCGGCGCAATTGGTGAAGAGCTGTTTCTTGTAGCGGCTGCAATGGCTGAAAAGGCCGGGCTTGGCTCCTGTTTTATGGGTATACCGGGTGAACAGGCGAAATTTGTCGGTCATGGCGTGGGTCTTGAGCTTGATCAGCTTCCCGTGCTTGCCAAAGGGTTCACCATGGCTTTGCAGACTGGTCAGGTGATTGCCGTTGAGCCCAAGTTTGTCATTCCCGGCAAAGGGGCCATCGGTATCGAAAACACCTTTGCCGTCACTGACGATGGGGGGCTGAAGTTAACTGATATTCCGGACGGGATAGTTTTTCTTGAGCCTTGAGCTTGTATAGGGCCATCACCCCTCGATCAATATCAAGCCACTATGCCTTTTCCCATTCAGCAAAGAGTGCATTCAGCTCGTTGCAGAGAGCGTGGTAGCCGTCGAGGGTTTTGGTGGTCTCTTGCTGGCTTTTTTTGTAGAAGTCTTCTGTTGCCATTACGGTTTCGAGTGACTCTTTTTTCTGCTCAAGCCGGTTGATTTTCTGCTCGATCTCATCGATTCTTTTCTTGTCTTTTTTTGACGCAGCGGTTTTCTTTGCCTGCTCTTGCTCTTTTTCGGCTATTTTTGGCGGTGCAGCCTGGCTTTTTTGCTTCACGGCGGCATCCAGTTTGCGTTCAGCTTCTATGGCTTTTTCGGCAGTTTCAAGATATTCGGCGTAAGTACCGAGATGGAGCTGAAGAGCGCCGTTTTTGATCTCAACCACCTTGTTGACCAGGCTGTCGAGGAAGTAGCGGTCGTGACTGACAATCAGGAGTGTGCCGTCATAGTACTCAAGCGAGTCGATCAGCATCTCTTTTGAACGCATGTCGAGATGGTTGGTCGGCTCATCCATAATCAGAAGGTTCGATGCCTGCAAGAGGATTTTTGCGAGGGCGACTCTCGATTTTTCTCCTCCCGACAACACCCTGATCTTTTTATTGACCGCATCGCCGCTGAAAAGGAAACAGCCGAGAATATCCCGCACCTTTTTCTGCGCTTCGGATGAGGGGGCGGAGTCCATCATCTCCATGTAGACGCTTTTGTCTTGCGAGAGATTTTCCGTCTGATGCTGGGCGAAGTAGTTCAGGGTAACGTTGTGCCCCATGCTCAGTTTGCCCTCAAAGTCGATCTCTCCTGCCAGAATTTTGCAGAAGGTGGTTTTCCCTGCGCCGTTTGATCCGACAATAGCAATCCGGTCGCCGCGCATCACCTCCAGATTGATACTGTTCAGCACCTGTTTTTTTGTGCCATCTGGCAGCAGGTAGGCTTTTTTGACTCCATCAAGTCGCATCACCTCACGTCCGGAGGGGTTGGCTTTTGGAAAGCGGAAAGAGATGCGTGAGTTATCCTCTTCAGGCGAGAACATGTTCTTCTCCATCTTCTCCATCTGTTTGAGGCGGCTCTGTGCCTGCCTTGCCTTGGTGGCTTTGTAGCGGAATCGGTCGACAAAGGCCTTCAACTCCGCCATTTTCTTCAGATCATTGGTATATTGGCCCATCATCAGCTCGTAGCGCTCTGCCTTCTCCTTTTCGTAGTATGAGTAGTTTCCCTTGTATTCGTTGATGCGCTCAAAGGCGATTTCGAGGGTTTTGGTGGTGAGCTTGTCGAGAAAAAAACGGTCGTGCGAGACAATGATATAGCTGTGTTCGTAGTTGAGGAGATAATTTTCGAGCCAGCGAAGCGAGTCGATATCAAGGTGGTTGGTTGGCTCATCAAGCAGGAGGAGTGTCGGGTTCTGCAGCAGCAGTTTGGTAAGGTGCAGGCGCATCTGCCATCCACCTGAAAAGGCCTTTACCTTTTTATGAAAATCTATTTCGCTGAATCCAAGGCCGGCGAGCACCTTTTCGGCATTCGACTGCATGGTGTAACCACCGAGGTGGTCAAACTCGTGCATGGCATCGGAAAAGCGTTCGATCAGGTTATGATAGGCTTCGCTCTCATAATCCTGATCAGGCAGAGCGAGCTCATGCTCCATCTCTGCTATTTTGCCCGACAACTCGAAAAGCCTTGCGTTGGCCTGAAGCGCATATTGCAGGGCGGTTTTCTCCAGATCCGCATCAAAGGAGATCTCCTGGGGAAGATAACCTATAGTGGTCTCTGCCGATTTGAGAAAATGTCCATCGGTAATAAGGGCAGAGTCTTTGGATGGCCCGCTGATAAGGCGCAGGAGTGTTGTTTTGCCGGTGCCGTTAAGGCCTACAAGGCTTACATGGTCTTTGTCGCCGACGCGAAAAGAGGTATCGGCAAGGAGTTGTTTGGATCCGACGGTGAGTGAGAGGTTACGGGCTTCAAGCATACAGAGGAAGAACTGGTGAAATTATCTGATATTATCGAAAAATTGCAAGCTTTGGGGAAGAGTACAATTAATCATAAAGCGGCTCTTTAAAAAAAGAACTTATGGTTTCTGCGTTGACAACGGGTGTAGCAAAATCCCTGACATTGCGAGGATCAACAGCCCCTGACAACAGGTCGTACTACCAAGTAGCCAGTCTGAATATAGTGACTCTTGGCAAGAAGTGCTACAGGAGAGGTGGTGATAAGTGTTCGTGAGTATGAAATTATTTTTGTATTTACCGCTATTTCATGCAATATTCAAGCTGAACTTAAAAATTGCATGCCATGATTGTCCGCCATCTTATGCCAGCCCTGCTGAGTCGGGCTTCACAGTACCCGGTTGTCACCCTCACCGGACCCCGGCAATCAGGAAAAACGACGCTCTGCAGGTGCGCTTTTCCTGAAAAGCCCTACTGCAACCTTGAGCGGCCCGATAGTCGCCATTTTGCACAGCATGATCCGGCAGGATTTTTAGCCCAGTTTCCTGATGGCGCTATTCTTGATGAAATACAGCGCGTTCCTGAATTACTGTCATGGATACAGGTTCGTGTTGATGAGCGCCAAACCGCCGGTGAATTTATTTTGACGGGCAGCCATCAGTTTGAGCTGAACCGTCATATCAGTCAGTCACTGGCTGGCAGAACGGCGTTACTCAAGCTTTTGCCGTTATCACTTGCGGAGTTGCGCGATGCGGGGCAGCCAACCGGTGTTGATCATCTTCTGCATACCGGAGGTTATCCGAGGATTTATGCTGATCACCTTGATCCCTCCGTTATGCTCGGTGATTACTTTGCCACCTATGTTGAGCGTGATTTGCGGGAATTGATACAGCTACGCCAGATAAGGGAATTTGAGCGGTTTGTCCGTCTGGCTGCGGGTCGGGTGGGACAACTGCTTAACCTGCACAGTCTCGCCGCTGATGTCGGGGTTTCAAGTCAAACTGCAAGAAGCTGGCTTACCCTGCTTGAGGCTTCGTATATTGTTTTTTTGCTCCCCCCGTGGTTTGCCAATATCGGCAAGCGATTGACCAAGTCGCCAAAACTCTATTTTTATGATGTTGCTCTTGCCTCGTGGCTGATGGGGATAACGCAGGAGTTGCATCTGCAAGCTCATCCCCTGCGAGGTTCGCTGTTTGAAAATCTGGTGGTTCTTGAGATGCTCAAAGCTCGCATCAATGCCGGGTTGCAGACAAATCTCCATTTTTATCGCGACAGCAGTGGGCTGGAAGTTGATGTTCTGCTTGAAGCGGGCAACATGATCAAGCTCTTCGAAATCAAGTCATCACTGACGATCAATCAGGAGTGTTTCATCCAGCTCAATAAAGTTGCGGCCATTTTTGGTGAACGTGTTGTGAAAAAAGTGGTGCTGTATGGCGGCAATGAACAACAAAAACGCAGTGATACTGAAGTGTTGAGCTATTTGGATGCCGGGGAGGCAGGAAGAGCTGCGGTGTGATGGCATAGAGAGTTTTGGCCCGAATTACAGTCAGCGGTAGACATCTTTTGTGGTACGAATAGGCGCTATCACCATGTCATCACATGGAGTTTATTCCAGATGTTCGAATTGATCATTCGATAGTTTGTTATTAGCTATAATGCATTATAGCTATAGTTAAACGGAATCTCTTTTTTACTGTTTCTTGTCGTTGTGCGATGAAGAACTAATTTAATCTCTAACGGTTGAATTCTCCACCGCTCACGGTAAAGTTTGTTAAGCTTCTTCTGGAGCCAGATATCCCGCTTCTTGCGGCGTGGAGGTTTATTTCTTTATGTTGCGCAAGCTTTCTGCGGTATTATCGTCGAAGGAGGGAACTGGTTGTCAATAAGATAGAGGAGTGAACCGAATGGTTTTGTTTATGAAATCCAAAATATATCTGTTGGCGCTGCTGTTTTCTGTGCTGGCTATGCCGCTGTATGCTTTTGAGTCATTGACCTGGCAGCAGTGTGTCAGTGAAACCAGAGTGGCGCATCCTGACCTCCTTTCCGCTCTTGCGCTTTTGCAGCAGGCGGAAGCGGATAAGCAGATAACGGGAGGCGCACGTCTTCCCCTGCTCAGTATAGGGTTGAACTCGCTGAAGCGTGGGACCTCTGGCGCGGGCTCCTCCTCTCTTTTTTCCTCCTCCTTATCGGCACAGCAGCTCCTCTATGATGGGCATAAAACCTCCAGACAGATAGCCAGTAATGAGGAGGCGATCAAGGCGACTCGGTACAACTATAGCGTTGTCTCTGCTAATCTTCGTTTTGCTCTTCGATCTGCATTTACAGCCTTGCTCAATGCGCAGGAGCTTGTGGGTCTTACCGTTGAGATTGCCGAAAGACGGCAGAAGAATGTTAGGTTGATCACTCTTCGTTATCAGGGTGGGCGGGAAAATATTGGTTCGCTACGTCAAGCTGAGGCCGATCTTGCTCAGGCCGATTTTGAGGTGTTGCAGGCAAAACGAGGTCTGGTGCTTGCCCAGACAACGCTTGCCTCAGCACTTGGACGTGATATTCATCAGCCGATCAAGGTTCAGGGCGTGTTCAAAGCCAGCGATGTTTCCACAGTCAAGCCTGATCTCCCACTGTTGGTCAACAATAATCCGCTGTTGCAGCAACTCAAAGCCCGTAGTAAAGCTGCAAGTTATGATCTTGAGGCATCGAGAAGCGCCTTTTCTCCCCAACTCTATTTGAACTCATCCATTGGCAGAACTTCTTCCGATCGATGGCAGTTCGATGCGGTTGATTGGAGTGCTGGTGTTACTCTTTCAGTGCCCCTTTATGAGGGAGGAAGCGGTGGAGCGAGGGTTGCCAAAGCTAAGGCTGTTGTTGCTCAACAGAGTGCCGAGCGAAAAAGCGTTTCTCTTCAACTGTTTGATGCACTTGAACAGAGCTGGAAGAGTTTTCAGGATGTCCGACAGGCGGTTGTGGTGCGCAAAAAATTTCTGGATGCAGCCGTTGAACGGGCAACCATTGCCACGGCGCAATATTCGAATGGTCTCATCTCTTTCAATGATTGGGTGATGATTGAAGATAATCTTGTGAGTGCAAAAAAAGGGTTTCTCAATGCCGGAGCAGATATGCTGATTGCCGAGGCTCAATGGATTCAGTCAAAAGGAGGAGGGCTTGATGATCAAGAGAAGTAAGCTTGTGTGGGGAAGTGTGTTTACGGTCGCTCTTGCCGGGCTTGGAGCCTTTTTCTTTTTAACCGGCAACAGAGCCCCGGAGAAGAGTTTTGAAGAGATTCGAGCGATAAGAGGAAACATCAGTTCCGCAGTATCGACGACAGGTGTTGTTGAACCGCAAAATCGCCTTAAAATTCAGTCTTCAATCGGAGGGCGCGTAGAGGCGATTCTTGTTGCTGAAGGGCAGTATGTGAAGAAAGGGGAGGTACTTGCCCTGCTCAGTTCAACTGAACGGGCAGCACTTCTTGATGCTGCCCGGGTACAGGGAAAGAGCGAAGAGGCCTATTGGAAGAGGGTGTATAAAGAGACCTCCATCATTGCACCTCTGGATGGACAGGTTATTGTGCGCAGCATTGATCCCGGTCAGGCAGTGACTACCAGTGATTCTCTGTTTGTACTCTCTGACCATCTGATTGTCAAGGCTTATGTCGACGAAACTGATATTGGCAGGGTAAAAGTGGGGCAGAATGCTGTTATTGGGCTGGATGCATATCCCGACATCCGGGTGAATGGGATAGTCGAGCATATCTATTTTGAGTCGCATCTGCAGAATAACGTGAATATCTATAATGTCGATGTTATTCCAGAGCGCATTCCTGATGTTTTTCGCTCTGGTATGAGTGCAAATATCGAAATATTAGTTCAGGAAAAGCAAGGCGCGCTGCTGGTGCCTCTTGGAGCTGTAGAGAGCCGTAATGGTAAGACAGTGGTGCTTCAGAAAAAAGGCGGCACCGAGAGAGGAGTTCGCTACACATCAGTTACAACCGGATTGCAGGATGATCGTCATGTGGAAATCCTGGAAGGGCTGTCGGATAGTGCTGTTGTGCTTCTTCCCGATACCTCTTTTGTTCTTCCAGGTAAAAAAGGCGGATCAAATCCCTTTGCACCGCAGCGCAACCGGACGAAAAAATGAAACCACTGCTTGAACTTGTTGATGTCCACCGGACATACCGTATAGGGGAAAGTACGGTTAACGCATTGCGTGGAGTCACTCTGACAATAGAGCGAGGTGAGTTTGTTGCCATCATGGGCTCTTCGGGTTCAGGCAAGTCTTCCCTGCTCCACATTCTCGGGCTTCTTGATAACCCCGACAAGGGCGAGTACCGAATTCTTGGCAACAATGTCAACACCCTCTCCGAGGATGAGCAGGCTGGATTGCGCAACAATGTTGCCGGTTTTGTTTTTCAGCAGTTTCATCTGCTCAAGCGCATGACTATTGTCGATAATGTTCGGCTTCCGCATATCTACAGTGGTATGAAGGGCGATTTTCGTCATGAAGCAAGAGAGCGTCTTAAGCTGGTTGGACTTGAAAAGAGGATGGATCATACCCCCAACCAGCTTTCAGGGGGCGAACAGCAGCGTGTGGCGATAGCGAGGGCGCTGATTCGAGATCCGATTATAATTTTTGCTGATGAGCCGACTGGTAACCTTGACAGCAGAAATTCCAGCGAAATCATGAAAATCCTCAAGGGACTTCATGATGAGGGGAAAACCATCATTATGGTGACGCATGAACCGGAGATTGCGGCCTGGGCTGGTCGAGTCATCACCATGAGGGACGGGGCTATTCTCACAGACGAGCGCGAAGAGGGGTTGATGCCTTCAGCGGCAACTGCCCGTGAGTTTGTGTTTGAAACGCTTATGGCAGAAAATGGTACGATATGGCGTGATGGCCGTTTTACAGGCTTTATGGCACAGGCGGTTCAGTCTATTCTTGCAAACAAGATGCGCTCCTTTCTTTCGGTGCTCGGCATTCTTGTCGGTGTTGCCTCTGTGATTGCGATGATGGCGCTCGGAGAGGGAGCAAAGGCAGCCATGCAGGAGGATCTGAAGTCCATGGGATCAAATATGCTCTCAATAAGGGGAGGATCGGCCAAAATCCGGGGAGCATCTCAAGGCGCTGGCGCAATAACACGCTTTACTTTCAGGGATGTGGAGGATATTGCCCTGCTCCGACCGCTGGTGAGAAATGCTACAGGGGTGGTCAATGGGGGGGGGAGGATTGTTTATGGAAACAAAAACTGGAGTTCATCGCTTATTGGTGCAGGATATGAGTATGGCTCGATGCGTGCGGCATTGCCCTCAGTTGGACGCTGGTTTACCCGACAAGAGATTCAAGTAAGGGAAAAATCGGCCATCATTGGGGTGACTGTAGCAAAGGAGTTATTTGGGAGCAATAATCCGCTTGGCAAGACCATAAAGATAAACAGGATTAATTTCAAAGTAATCGGTGTGGCTCCTGCCAAAGGATTTTCCGGGCCTCAGGATGAAGATGATGTGGTTATTATTCCTGTAACAACCGCCATGTATCGCGTTCTTGGGCGTGATTATCTTAGTGGTATTTTTGTGGAAGTTACAGAGTCATCGAAGATTGATGAAGCTAAAAATGCTATCACTGAAATGATTCGGACAAAACGGAAACTGAAGGATGATGACGATTCGTTCAATATCAGAGATATGACAGAAATTCAGAAGATGCTCAGCAGCACAACGCAGACCATGAGCCTCCTGCTCGGCTCAATTGCGGCTATTTCGCTTCTGGTAGGAGGTATTGGTATTATGAATATCATGCTTGTCTCCGTTACCGAAAGAACGAGGGAAATTGGTCTGCGGAAGGCAATCGGGGCAAGAAAAAGCGACATTATGCTGCAGTTTTTGGTTGAGTCTGTTGGTATGACCATCAGCGGAGGCTTCATCGGAGTATTAACCGGGGTTGGAATTTCCATAATTCTCTCAGTTTTTGCTGGCTGGGCAGTAAAAACCTCGCTGATATCGGTTATTCTTGCGACAGCCTTCTCAGCGCTCACCGGTATTTTTTTTGGTCTCTGGCCTGCCAGAAAAGCCGCTGAGCTCAAACCTGTAGAGGCTCTGCGTTTCGAGTAGGGTAGTAGAAGAAAAGAGATTTTATTGAGGCAAGTTTTTTGAGGAAGCTCGCCCTATATGGTTATGGGTTGTGATAAATAACCCTCAACAACAGGTTGGATAGTTGGATGTGATGATTATGCCCTATGAAAAAGATGACGGATGAATTGATATGATTGACCAGGCATGTTGTTTATATGGATAGAGAAAAGGAGCAACCAGCCTTTCCACTCTCTTTTTATCCCACAAAGGGCTTCTTCAGGGTGGAAAAGGAATTACACTCAAGAGAGAAGAAATATATAAATCAGGTTTTGTTTTTTTACATAATTCGCTTACATTGACTGTCCTTATGGATTTTTAGCATTTGCGTTTTTTGTAATCAGAGTGTTTTAAAAAGAAAGAGAGTTTCAGTATGCCGACGATTCAGCAGCTTATCAGGCTTGGAAGAAGTGTGAAAGTGTCTAAAACAGCGTCACCGGCGCTTGAGAAATGCCCGCAGAAACGTGGGGTTTGTACTCGTGTTTATACTACTACGCCAAAAAAACCTAACTCGGCGTTGAGGAAAGTTGCGCGCGTCAGGTTATCCAACAAAATTGAGGTTACAGCATATATTCCGGGGGAAGGTCACAATCTGCAGGAGCATTCAATTGTTCTGATTCGAGGCGGCAGAGTAAAGGATCTTCCTGGTGTGCGGTACCATATCGTGCGCGGCTCCCTGGATACGTCCGGTGTCGCTGACCGTAAGCAGAGTCGGTCGAAGTATGGTGCCAAGCAGCCGAAAGCTGGTGTTGCGGCGCCTGTTAAGGGTAAGGGTAAAAGGTAGATAAGTCGAATCATAAATTCAGGGAAGAATATGCCCAAAAAAGTTGGCTATAAGAGAATCGGTGTTGATTTTCGCTACAGCGATGAAAGTGTTGCTCGTTTTATTAACGCGGTGATGCTCGATGGCAAGAAAGCGGTTGCTACAAAGATAGTTTATGATGCATTTGCTATCATTGCTGAGAAGATGAGTGGCGAGGAGCCGCTGGAGGTGTATCGCAAAGCTATGTCAAATATAGCTCCTGTTGTTGAGGTTCGCAGTAAGAGGGTTGGGGGAGCTACCTATCAGATTCCGATGGAGGTTAAGGCTTCGAGGCGTGGTGCTCTTGCGTTCCGCTGGCTGAAGATGTATGCGGGAAGGCGTGGTGGCAAGTCTATGGCTGAAAAGCTTGCTGCGGAGTTGATGGATGCTGCCAATGAGCAGGGCGCTTCTGTAAAAAAACGCGACGAAGTGCACAGGATGGCTGACGCTAACAAGGCGTTTGCTCATTTCAGGTTTTGAGAGTTTGTTAAAGTGTGGAGTAAAAGGTCTAAAAATTTGTTATGGCAAGGCTGGTTGATTTAGATAAGGTACGCAACATTGGCATCATGGCGCACATTGATGCTGGCAAGACGACAACAACAGAGAGGATTCTCTATTATACGGGTCGTCTTCACCGGATGGGTGAGGTGCATGATGGTGGTGCGACAATGGACTGGATGGAGCAGGAGAAAGAGCGTGGTATTACGATTACCTCAGCGGCGACCACCTGTTTCTGGGTTCCGAAGTTTGGTAATTACACAGGGGTAAATCACAGGATCAATATTATTGACACGCCGGGACACGTTGACTTTACTGTTGAGGTTGAGCGTTCGCTGCGTGTGCTCGATGGCGCTGTTGCGCTGTTTTGTGCGGTAGGCGGGGTGGAGCCTCAGTCCGAGACGGTATGGCGGCAGGCTAATAAATATGGCGTACCCAGGATTGCTTATATCAATAAGATGGATCGGACTGGTGCTAACTTTTTCGATACTGTCCAGGCGATCAGGGAGAGGCTTAGTACGAACCCTGTTCCTCTTCAGATCCCTATAGGTGAAGGTGAGATATTTGCCGGATTCGTGGATCTTATCAGAATGAAAGGAATTATCTATGATAAGGAAGATGGCAGCACATATAATGAAGTAGAGATTCCTCATGATTTACAGAATGAGGCGAGGACGTGGCGAATCAATATGCTTGAGGCTGTCTCCGAAGTAGATGATACATTGCTTGAGAAATATTTGAACGGCGAAGAAATTACCGAGCAGGAAGTAAGGTCGGTGCTTCGCAAGGCGACGCTCAAGGTCACTATTATTCCTGTGCTCTGCGGATCATCGTTCAAGAATAAGGGTGTTCAGTTTATGCTTGACGCAGTCGTTGAGTATCTTGCTTCACCGGTTGATGTCGGAACTGTTGAGGGTCATCACCCGCGTACTGAGGAGTCTGTAATACGAGAGCCGAAAGATGACGAACCGTTCGCTGCTCTTGCCTTCAAGATTGCTACTGACCCATTTGTTGGAAAGCTTACATTTTTCAGGGTTTATTCTGGAGTACTCAAAGCTGGAAGTTATGTGTTGAACACGATGACCGGTAAAAAGGAACGTATTGGTCGTGTGCTTCAGATGCACTCCAATAAAAGAGAGGATATAGATTGTGTTTATTGCGGTGATATCGCAGCCGCTGTCGGTTTGAAGGATGTCAGAACCGGTGATACGCTCTGCGATGAAAATTACCCTGTGGTTCTTGAGAAAATGGTTTTCCCTGAGCCTGTTATTGAGATTGCGATTGAGCCCAAGACAAAGGCTGACAATGACAAGCTGGGTATGTCGCTTGCAAAGCTTGCTGAAGAGGATCCTACATTCAAGGTCAAGACTGATGATGAAACAGGGCAGACCCTGATTGCCGGTATGGGTGAACTTCATCTGGAGATTTTGGTTGACAGGCTAAGGCGTGAGTTCAAGGTTGAGGCAAATGTCGGTCAGCCGCAGGTTGCCTACCGCGAAACCATCAGAAAGTCTGTTGAGTTCGAAGGTAAGTTTGTCCGTCAGTCTGGTGGTAAAGGTCAGTTCGGTCTTGTCGTACTTCGTGTTGAGCCTCTTGAAGAGGGTAAGGGGTATGAATTCGTTGATGCAGTTAAGGGTGGAGTTATTCCGAGAGAGTATATTCCTGCGGTCAATGCGGGTGTACAGCAGGCCATGAAAGGCGGTGTGGTTGCCGGTTATTCAATGCAGGACATAAAGGTTACCCTTTTGGATGGTAAGTATCATGAGGTTGACTCTTCTGAAATGGCGTTCAAGATCGCAGGTTCTATTGGTTTCAAGGGTGCAGCTAAAAAAGCTGATCCGGTTCTGCTTGAGCCAATCATGAAGGTTGAGGTTGTGACTCCCGATGAATATCTCGGTGATGTGATGGGTGATCTTTCGAGTCGACGTGGTCATATTGAGGGTATGGGTCAGAGGGCTGGAGCTCAGTTTGTCAATGCTAAAGTACCGCTTTCTGCCATGTTTGGTTACTCAACAGACCTTCGTTCAATGAGTCAGGGAAGAGCGAACTATTCAATGGAATTTGACTGTTATCGCGAAGTCCCCAGGAGTATTGCGGAATCTTTACAAGAGAAAAGAGTGAGCAAGGATTCAGACTAAGCGCGTAATGGCTGTATCAGTTTTAATTATTACACAACAATAACAGATAACCGACACGGAGAGAAGTTATGGCAAAAGAGTCTTACAAAAGGGATAAACCCCATGTCAATATAGGGACCATTGGTCACGTTGATCATGGTAAAACAACGTTGACTGCAGCAATTACCTCCGTGCTTGCAAAGCAGGGGCTTGCGATTCAGCGTGATTTTGGAAGCATTGATAAGGCTCCCGAAGAGAGAGAACGTGGTATTACTATATCCACCGCGCACGTTGAATACCAGACAAAAAAGCGTCACTATGCGCACATTGACTGTCCAGGTCACGCTGACTATATTAAAAACATGATTACGGGTGCTGCCCAGATGGACGGTGCCATCCTTGTTGTTGCAGGTACCGACGGTCCTATGCCTCAGACTCGCGAGCACATTCTGCTTGCCCGTCAGGTGAACGTCCCATCTCTTGTTGTTTTCCTGAACAAGGTTGATATTGCTGATCCTGAACTTATTGAGCTTGTTGAACTTGAGTTGAGAGAGCTTTTGACTCAGTACAACTTCCCGGGCGATGATATTCCGATTATCAAAGGCTCTGCCTTGAAAGCTCTTGAGGGTGATGCTGAGGCTGAAAAATCAATTATGGAACTTATGGATGCTGTTGATTCATTTATTCCAGAGCCAGTTCGTGATGTCGACAAGCCTTTTTTGATGCCAGTTGAAGATGTGTTTTCTATCTCTGGTCGCGGGACCGTTGGTACCGGAAGAATTGAGAGAGGTCGTGTCAAAATCAACGAAGAGGTAGAGATTGTTGGTCTTAAGCCAACGCGTAAATCGGTTGTTACTGGAATAGAGATGTTCCAGAAGCTTCTTGATGAAGGACAGGCAGGCGACAATGCTGGTCTTCTTCTCAGGGGTGTTGACAAGACAGAACTCGAACGTGGAATGGTTATTGCCAAACCGGGCACAATCAAGCCGCATACCAAGTTCAAGGCAGAGGTCTATATCCTGAAAAAAGAGGAGGGTGGTCGACATACACCGTTCTTTAACGGTTATCGTCCCCAGTTCTACTTCCGTACAACAGACGTTACAGGTTCTGTGACGTTGCCTGAAGGTATAGAGATGGTTATGCCAGGCGACAACCTTGGTGTCGAAGTGGAGTTGCTTGCTCCTATTGCTATGGATGAAGGTCTTCGCTTTGCTATCCGTGAAGGCGGTCGCACCGTTGGAGCTGGTTCGGTAACTACGATTATTGAGTGATCATTTGTATAGCGTCCCGGGGCGGGGCCGAAAATCCCGCCTCTTTTTTATTGATAACACGAAACAGGGTTGACAAGTGGCTGTACAGCAAAAGATAAGGATCAAGCTCAAATCTTATGACCATAGTTTGGTTGATAAATGGGCTTTAAGGATTATTGACGTGGTCAGACAGACAGATGCTATTATTTTCGGGCCTATACCTCTGCCTACAAAATCACATGTCTATACCGTAAACCGGTCTCCACATGTCGACAAAAAGTCACGTGAGCAGTTCTCTTTTTCCTCTCACAAGAGGTTGATTGAAATTATAAACCCGACATCCAGAACCATTGACATGCTGATGAAGCTTGAGCTTCCCAGTGGCGTTGATGTTGAAATTAAGTCTTAAAGAATTAGAAAAGGTAATCTTATATGGGTGCGATTCTTGGGAAAAAAATCGGCATGACCCGTTTATTCAATGAGAAACGCGAGGCTGTATCCTGC
>CAIWUU010000041.1 GCA_903915955.1 uncultured Chlorobiaceae bacterium
CAAGGTTTTTGCCTTCGGGTCGGCTGAGTAACGTTTCAATTTTCATGCAACAGCCTCCTCTGGAATGGCAATATCAAGTCTGGAGACATCCACCTCGCCGGAGATGAGCCTGGGCAGCAGCATGTCGCGTGTGCGGCGAAGGGTGGTGTTTTTTTTGAGAACATTCAGTATCATTTCTATCACTGCTTGAATCAGACAGGAAAACTGATTGATTACCTCACGGCATGGTTTGGCAACAAGCATTCGTTTAAAAGTATCAACAACAATTGTCTCAAACGTAGCTCCACCCGTGTTCTTTTTGAGATACTCAACCTTGTCCTTTGTCGCCAAAAAGAGATATAGTTGGCTGATTCCTTCTTTTCCCCGAAGCGCATAACATGACTGGTTCATTGCCATATCCATTGAAGGCATAACAACTTTTCCTACCGTGCCTCTTGCAGTAATGAATACTGTGTTTTTCTGGTAAAGCTTACTGTTACATTTTTTCAATCCCAATGCGGTAATTGATTTTTCAGTATTCGTAACATAGAAAGACTCAGGTGCATCTTTTGGCGCAAAAAATGGGATCGAGCCACTCCAATATTCTTCAACAGATGTTGATGGTGTACCTCCACTCAAGATATCAGCAATGTCTGTAAATGCTACAGCCTCCCAACCCTCCGGTATCATCCCCAAAGGCGAATCGACAAAGCGGGCCTGCTCATGGCCGGGAAAGCGGAACTTGACGAACCACTCGCGGTAGAGGTTCTGTGCCATCTCTTCGAGAATCTTGATACGTCGCAGGTTGTTCTCAATCAGCTCGTCGTAGGCTGAGAGGATAGCTGCAATTTTTCGCTGCTCTTCAATTTCCGGCAGAAGTATTTCCAGACAAGGGACATCTTCCAATCGCATGTGTTCAACTGTAGCACCTGAACCGTAGCCTCTGATTTGACCTTGTAAATCATCGTACAGCAGTGCATAAAGCAAAAAATCAGCATCCAGCTTTTGTGGATTTGTTCGGAAGTGATAAAGACGTTGTCCCAAAAATATCTGGTCATCTGATCGGATTTTACCAACTTTACCCAACGGAGCTTCACGCGTAAGTATTACGTCTCCTCTTTTTGGTATCAGGCGACGTGTCCATTTTTTATAGGTTTCCTCAGTAACACATCGCACGTTTTCAGTGTCGATAAATCCATCGCGCACATTCGTTGTGCGGATCATCTTATACGGTGTTGGGGAGTCAACAACTGGTGCTGTGCGATTCACGCAATCCACATGAGCTTCGCATAGTTCAACAATTGGAACACGACACCACTTTTTCGAGTTTAAACTCTTCACTTCCCCTCCTTCAGCAACTTGCCAATACTTCGAGCAGATCCTTGTGTTCTCCAATCTTCAATACGACACAGTTCACCATAAAAATCACGATGCAAAGATTTTTCAAGAGGGATGATTTCACAAAAATGCGACCAACTCAATTGTTGCGACAGCGTCGCAACAATTCGCGTTCCAATTCGCCAGTAGAGCATGGTCATTGCGGCATTAACCTCCCCGGCCAAGCTCCTGCGGCTCTCTTCAATCATCCCGCGAAGCTCTTCCAGAAGTGGAGGTGATACCCGCATCTTTCCGTCGGTCTCTTTTTGCTTGTTCGCCATCACTCCACCTCCAGCAGCTTGACAACATTCTCCGCAATCCGCTCCTCCAGCTCCCGCGCCTCAATGTTGAGGGTTTCGAGCTCCTCGTTCAGCTCTTCAAGCCGTTCCCTGAAGTCGAAGTCATCTTCAACTCTGGCGGTTACACCCACATAGCGTCCTGGGTTGAGGCTCCACCCCTGAGCTTCGATCTCTTCTTTTGTGGCTATTTTGCACAACCCGGCAATGTCGGCATAGTGGCCATCAGGGAAGTGCTCCCCAACCAATCCGGCACTATCATGCAGATCCTCGACAGCTTCCCCACGGTAGAGGCGGACAATATTGGCCAGAAACTCAATCTGTGCCGGTGTCCAGTCGCGGTGAGCACGGTCAATCTGGCGGTAGAGGTGGCGGGCATCAATGAAGAGTACCGTATTGGCTCGGAGCCCCTTGCGTTTGCCCTTGTCGAAAAACCAGAGGGTGCAGGGGAGCGTCACCGTATAGAAGAAGTTGGAGCCGACGGCAACCATCACATCCACAGCACTCGCCTCAATGAGGTCACGACGGATATCCATTTCAGAACCACGGGCATCGGATGCTGAGTTGGCCATCACAAACCCGGCCCGACCAGTTTCGTTGAGAGAGCTGTAAAAGAGCTGAATCCAGAGGTAGTTGCCGTTATCGGTACGCGGCAGACCAAAAGGAAACCGCTTGTCATCCTTGAGCCGTTCCTTGTCGATTCGGTCAACGTTGAAGGGGGGATTGGCCATGACAAAGTCAAACTTGCCGATAGAGCTGTGCAGATCCTCGTAGTAAGCGTTGCCCTGACGAATATCTCCACCAAGACCATGCACCGCAAGGTTCATCTTGCCAAGACGCACTGTCTCAGAAACCTTCTCCTGCCCGTAAACGCTCAGCTCAGCATCAGGGTTCATCTTGTGTTCACCAACAAAGCGGGCACTCTGCACAAACATGCCGCAAGAGCCGCAGGCCGGATCAAAAATACGCCCATGAAACGGTTCGATGATACTGACAATGAGCTGAACAATGGCGGTTGGAGTAAAGAACTCTCCGCCCTTTTGCCCCTCGCTCATGGCAAAGTGACCGAGGAAGTATTCATAAATTTTGCCAAAAGCATCTCCCTCAATGTCCATTGGCACCGAGTTCATGGTTTTGAGCAGCTCCTTGAGCAGGGAGTTCTCAAAACGGTTGTACGTTTTGGGCAAAACATCCTTGAGATCGGGGTTCTCCGCTTCGATGGAGCGCATGGCTTCGTTGATTGCCGCACCAATATTGAC
>CAIWUU010000042.1 GCA_903915955.1 uncultured Chlorobiaceae bacterium
GCATTACTTATGAAAAAGTCGTATTGTTGTTTATTGTCAAGCTTGCGCCGGATAACCAACCAGACAGTCTTTATCGGCACTCCTTCTGCGGCAAGCGTTACCCTGCGTCGAGTAAATTCATAAACAATTGGGCCTTTGCTGCCTTCTGAGACCGTTCTTCGATACCAAAAGTATTCGTTTATTGTTCTAGCTAACTTCTCTACTGTGATAGGCTTGCTGTCAGGATCAACCAAGGTGGTTTTTGTTCTGGTTTTGCCTCCCCAGTGATAAGTTTTCGTAATGGAAAGAGGCTCTTTTGGCCAACACAAAGTCGTTTTGGGAACCGACACGAAATACGTTTTTTCAGGTAGCGCCTCTACTGCTCTAATAAAATCCGGACTGACCCCATAAACTGAGTCGGCTAAAACATACTTATAAGGTATTGTATTTTCTTGAGTAAAAGCATGAAGCATCTCGACAGCTAACTGTGGCTTTGTCTTGAAAACCGTTTCGGGAGGCAGTAAGCATTTTGTGCGTCGTTCCAGAAAATCCTCAGTAAACCAGTTTTCTGGAATAAACAGTCGCTTGTCAACTAACGAGTACCCTTGCTCGGAAACGTAAGCAGCAAAAACACCAACTTGACAATTATCAACCTTTCCGGCTGCTCCACTGTACTGCCTGCCAACACCAATAGAGTCGTTACCCTTTTTGACAAATCCACTTTCATCAAAAATCAAGGCACCATCAGGATGACCGAGATCATCATTGACAAGACTATGATATTTAGCAATCATTTTTTCAGTTTCCCAAGTAGTATCGCTGACAAATCGCTGCATAGCTCTAACATTCCCGTCTTTAATAGCTAATGCTATTGGCTCAATGGATTTACGTTCCAACGAACAGAACTGGCCAGCCATGTACTTGAAAAAATGCTTTCTTGATTCACTACGCTGAAAACAATCAGCAAACTGTTCATGAAAACCGGCAAGCTCAGTCATAAAGTCTTTGATATCCTTGCGACCAAGATCAAATTTTGGAACAGGATAAAGGTATTCATCATGTCGGATAGTTGGTAGCATCGTTCGCCTCCTTTTTTACAAGATTTTCTTGTAAAAATAGTAAACTGTACTATAAACACCAAAAAGTATTATTTATAAGTGACGTTGTAGGGTTACATGCTATCGAAGGGCATTTGGTTTCTGGTTATGATGATGGTGGGGATAAGCCCGACAAGCAATTGACGTTGGTGCCTGGCGCTCTTGATGATGCTCTCTTGTTTCTCAAGGAGAAAGATACCTCCAACACTCAAGAACATTTTGACAAGGTATGCAATCTTGTTGAAGGTTTCGAGTCACCGTTCGGTCTTGAGCTGTTGGCTACAGTGCATTGGGTGGTAAAGAATGAACAAGTTCAGACCGTTGATGATGTTATTGCCGGTGTCTATACCTGGAATGAGAAAAAGAGACAGTTCTCCAAACGTCAGATCAGACTTGCCATTGATGTGCTGTCAAAAAAAGGTTGGCTTGAGCATTTCAGCCCGATTTAAATATTGAGAGCAACATCATCATAGGGATCGTGCACTGTTACCGGCAGATGTTTAAACCGAATAGCAGGCGGAGTTGAGTCATTACTCGTAGTCGTGCATGACGGTACTTGTCAGCAGTCTCAGGCAATAGCGCTAATTCCTCTTCGTTCTACAAGAGAAAGAAGTTTCAAGGTTGTTCCGGCAGGTTTCTTTTGTCCGCGTTCCCATTGACTGACCGATTCCTTTGTCACGTTCAGATAGTGAGCAAAAACTCTCTGGCTCACCTCTTCACGTTCACGCAATGCCTTGATCTCTTCGGCGCTGAATGGGTGAATCGGCGTCAAGCAGGATTCATCGAAGTGACGCATTGTCTGTTTGTCAATCACCCCAGCCTCGAACATGTCTGAAGCTGTTTCATGAACCGCTGCAAGGGCATCGCTTTTATATGTTGTAGCTTTACTCATAACATGTTACAGCCTTGAAGGCTCCTGTCTGAATTAATTTTTCAAGCTTTTCGTCGCAAAGGGCAAAGGTAATTTTTGCAAGTTCTTTATACTCCTTGACATCAGCTTTGGTTATGTTATCCAGCGCATTTTTTGGAAACCCATAAACGAAAAAAGCCTTGTCACCTCGAGAGTAAAAAATGATTGACCTGTAACCGCCTGATTTCCCTTCATGAAGTCGAGCAATCCTCTGCTTGATGACTCCTCCGCCGTAATCGGCATCGATTAACCCATTTTCGGCATCCTTGACTGCTTTGCACAGCTTTTCATCACTGATGCCCTCATCCTTGGCGAACTTGGCAAACCACCTGTTTTTGAAAATCCGCACTCTTAACCGTTATGCGTTGACATTATTTTTCACCATTGAATATGTAGAACCAAGCTTTACTGTTCAAGTATATTTTGCAGAGGTTCAAAAACTGTACATGAGTTCAAGCGTTCTGCTCAGAACCTCTCCTTCGATGAGCGGCTGATGCATGAAATCTGAATCTCGGGGTTGTGTGAATGGAAGGAGAGGATGCCGAAA
>CAIWUU010000043.1 GCA_903915955.1 uncultured Chlorobiaceae bacterium
CGCTGTTTTTAGTCAGTTATGAGCTCCTGCAATTGGCTTCATTTGCGATAACGACATTTTTTGCCTGACCACAACCATGAGCAGCTCCATTTTTTACTCAAAATTTCGATTTTTGTGGCTATCATGAATTATTCAGGATAAGCCAATATAAAAAAATCTGCTCTGACTCCTGAAACTCCTTTTTTGGGTAATGTGCACCTTAGAACATAGAATTGTCTGATCTGCAACAGGCATTGCATTCTATTCAAGACTGATGCTGGTTGGGCGGTATGTTGAAAACGCCTCCGATTTCTGGTATTTTGCGACAAACCTTAACAATGCAAGATAAAAAAAGCTGCTTCCGCGTCAGAACCTGACTTGGGAAATATTGCGGGGAAAAAGAAATGTTTTGAAACCCGAGTTGCACAGGCCTAGGAAGAGGCCTGCGCGACAATTGGCGGGATGTTTTACTTCGCAGCGTGCACCTGGCTGAATGTCTTCAATCCAAGTCCATAGAGGTGAATAAAGCCAGCCGCAGCCTTGTGATTGAAGGTGTCGGCTTCGGTATAGGTAGCCAGCTCCTCGTTGTAGAGCGAGTATGGTGAGTTTCTGCCGAGCAGGGAAACGCCACCTTTGTAGAGTTTCAGGCGAACAAGGCCTGTCACCGGATTCTGCGTCTCGTTCACGAAGGCATCAAGCGCTGTTCTCATCGGTGAGAACCAGGTGCCGTTGTAGATGATGTTGGCATAATCCTGACTGATGTTCTTTTTGTACTGGAAGACCGATTTTTCGAGGGTGAGGCGTTCCAGTTCGCGATGGGCAAAATGGAGGATGGTTGCTGCTGGGGCCTCATAGATTTCGCGTGACTTGATGCCGACAACGCGGTTCTCTATCATGTCGAGCCTTCCGACACCATTGGCGGCACCAATCTCGTTAAGGCTAATGATTATGTCAAGGCCGCTCATCTTTTTGCCGTCAAGGGCAACAGGGACACCTTTTTCAAATTCGATATCAACCACTGAAGGAGTGTCAGGGGCCTTTTCTGGTGAGGTGGTTATCTGATACGCATCTTCGGGTGGAGCAACCATTGGGTCTTCGAGAACACCGCATTCAATACTGATTCCCCAGATGTTCTCATCAATGGAGTAGGGGCTCTTCTTGGTGGCTGAAACCGGAATGTTGTGCTCCAGAGCGTAGGCAATTTCAGCCTCTCTTGAGGTGAACTCCCATTCACGCAGCGGTGCGAGCACTTTCAAATGAGGTGCCAGTGAGGCAAAGGTGACCTCAAAGCGAACCTGGTCGTTGCCTTTGCCGGTGCAGCCGTGGGCAAGCATGGTGCAATCTTCAGCGAGAGCTACATCAACAAGAGCCTTTGCAAGGAGAGGACGTCCCAGCGCTGTTGCAAGCGGGTAGACATCTTCATAAAGTGCTCCGGCCTTGAGCGCGCGCCAGATATACTCTTCAACAAACTCTTTTCGGAGGTCAACAAACTGGAACTTTGACGCACCGGTAAAGAGTGCTTTCGATTCAAGGTTTTCAATCTCTTTTTGCTGACCAAGGTTGCCGGTAACGGCTACAATTTCAGCGTCATACTTGTCTTTCAGCCACTTGATCATGATGGATGTATCAAGTCCACCGGAATAGGCTATTGCAATTTTTTCCTTGCTCATGCGTCGTAATGAATTATCAGTTTTTAGAAAGATTTTTATGAATATATGATATCAGAGCGGAAATATTGTGTACAGAGGATGGAATTACCAGAACAGTATCATCTCCGGCGATGGTACCGAGGACGAGCGGGCTTTTCAACTGATCAAGGTAGGAACCCACCCCATGCGCTCTGCCCGGCAGCGTTCTTATAATGATGGTCGTTTCATTGGCATTAACGGCAAGCACCTCAATACCGACAAGGCCCTGGATGATTCTTCCTGTATTATCGTCGGGGTAGACCATCCTGTAACTTCCATTGATCCGCGAGCGGATGATGCTGAGTTCAGCGCAGTCGCGTGACAAGGTAGCCTGCGCAACAGCCATACCGGAATCCCGGAGAAGTTGCAGAAGGTCGTGCTGATTTTCAACTGTATGTTGCTGAAGAATTTCTCTGATCTTCAGTTGTCGTGCATGTTTATTCATTGATCCACTATCCTTCAGGCCTTGATTTTTTTCGCAGCATTCAGCAGGCGGTGGGTCAGGTGAAATTTCCTGTACTCTTCATGGTTAAGTAATTTGACCAGAAGCGCTTTCTGGACATGGAGGCGGTTTTCGGCCTGATCAAGGATGATGGATTGTGGGCCATCCATCACCTCAGCGCTTATCTCCTGTCCGCGATGTGCGGGCATACAGTGCATCACCACGGTCGATGGTTTTGCTGCGGCAAGCAGGGTGCTGTTGATCTGAAAGGGTTTGAAGTTCCGCAGCCGTTCGGCTATTTCATCTTCCCGTCCCATGCTTGTCCATACATCTGTATAGAGAACATCAGCATTGGCGACGGCCTCTTTTGGGTCATGCATAATCTCAATTCGACTGATTCCTTTCTCTCTTGCAGCATTGAGCAGCTCCTGGTTCGGTGTATACCCTTCCGGACAGGCAAGCACAAAATGGAATGGGAGAATACCTGCCAGTTCAATCCATGAATTGGCGACATTGTTGCCATCACCAACAAAAACAACCTTGATCCCCTCTCTCCAGAGTGACTTTTCGTAGAGGGAAAAGGCATCAGCCAGCACCTGGCAAGGGTGCGACAGATCGGTCAGTGCGTTGATCACGGGAATTGATGCGTGCTCGGCCAGCCCCTCAAGGACTGCATGGCCATGAAGACGGGCAACAATGGCATCATTGTATCGGGCAAGAAGCCTGGCGATATCTTCTGTAGATTCGCGTGTTCCAAGACCGATTGATTGAGCATCAAGATTGATGGAGTAGCCCCCAAGTTCATGAATGCCAAGTTCAAATGAGACCCGTGTTCTGAGTGATGGTTTGCTGAAAATCATGGCAACCGTTTTGTCGCGCAGAGGCAGAAACCCGGTTGCGGAAGGGCTCTCTTTTCTCTTGTTCTTGATATACAGCGAGTAGTCGAAAAGCTCAATAATCTTGCCTGCATTGAGCGGAGAAAAGCCAAGAAAATCTCTTTTTTTGTGTACGGTATTGTTGATCACCTTTGTCATGCTGTTATCAGTTTTTGGATTGATCATGCTCTTCCTCTCCAATAAACTGGGTGCCAACCCCTTCATGGGTAAAGATTTCAAGGAGGAGCGAATGGGTTGCTTTGCCATCAATGAGGTGAATTTTGCCGACACCACTGTCGAGTGTCTTGAATGCCGAGAGTACTTTTGGAATCATTCCGCCGGAGATGATGCCCTGTTCGATAAAATCGGCAGCTTCTCTTTTGCATATTGTTTTCAGGATTCTTTCACCGACGTGAATACCTGCAACATCGCTGACGTAAATGAGCTTTTCAGCTTTTAGTGCAATGGCGATACTGCTGGCGGCATCATCAGCATTGATGTTGTAGATGTTGCCCTCGTCATCAAATCCAATCGGAGCAATAACCGGAATCAGTCCTGCACCGCAGAGCAGGTCAATGTAATCGGTGTTGATCTGCTCTACTTCGCCTACAAGCCCCAGTGTTTCAGCACTTGGATGGGGAAGCGCTTTGATGGTATCGGCATCGAGACCGCTCACCCCTACTGCTTTGCCGCCATGTTCACTGATAAGCTGCACAATATCCTGGTTGACCTTTCCGGCAAGAGTCATCTGTATGACAGAAATCATCTCTTTGTCAGTGACCCGACGCCCATGAAGAAAGCGCGATGTCAGTCCAAGTTTTTCTGCAGTTTTTGTAATAGCATCACCTCCACCATGTACCAGGACTATCTTTATGCCGACTTTACGCAGAAGGGTGACATTCTGTGCGAAAATGTTTTTCAGGCAGGAATCCTTCATGGCGGCACCGCCGTATTTAATGACAAAGGTCTTTCCTTCGAACTCGCGGATATAGGGTAAGGCTTCAATAAGCACCTGTCCGATAGCGGCGTGAGGGGCTTTTCTTGTCTGGTTCAATTCATTACACTGAGTATGCTCCATTGCAGGAAATTCTTCTTGGTTTGATTGTTGTGTACAGTATCAGCTTCTGTAGCTGCCATTGATCTCGACATACTCTTTGCTTAAGTCACAGCTCCATATTGTTGCCTGACCCGGGCCGTTGCCAAGGCGAAGGGTGATGGTATAGGAATCTTTTGCAAGGATTTCACTTGCCGCCTCTTCCGAGAAGTCGGCAACCAGTCCTGGTTTAAGAACAGGGAGATCGTTGAAATGAAGTTCAAGATCCTCCTGATTGAACATTGCGCCCGAGCGTCCTGCTGCAGCAATGATTCTTCCCCAGTTGGCATCCTCTCCGTGAATTGCGGTTTTCACAAGGCTTGAGTGAGCGATGGTTCTTGCCGCAAGTTCGGCATCATGGTCATCAGCCGCACCTATGACGGTGATGCCGACAAGTTTTGTGGCCCCCTCTCCATCAATGACGATGAGCTTGGCCAGGAAGGTCATCAGCGCTTCGAGCGCTTCGCAGAAGAGCGCGTAGTCCTGGCTGCCAGCGGTAATCTCCGGGCCGGTGCCGCTGGCAAAAATGGATACCATGTCGTTGGTGCTGGTATCGCCATCAACCGTAATTGCGTTGAAGCTGTGGCGGTTACCCATTTCAAGCGCTTCATGGAGGAGGGCTGGCGCTATTGCTGCATCAGTTGCCAGAAAGGACAACATCGTGGCCATATTCGGACAAATCATTCCGGATCCCTTGGCTATACCGCTCAGGCGGAGAGAACCACCAGAAAGCTGAAGTCCAAGAGTGAAAAATTTCGGAAAGGTATCCGTGGTCATGATGGCGCCGACAGCATCAAGAACCGAGTTGCGCTGCATCGTCGCACCAAGTGCGGATATTCCACTGAGCACCTTCTCCATTGGCAAAAGCTGACCGATGACACCGGTTGAGGCGACAAGCACCTCTTCAGGCTTGATCGAAAGTTCTTGTGCTACCGCATCAGCCATGGCACGGGCATCAGCCATTCCCCTCTTTCCGGTGGCCGCATTGGCATTACCGCTGTTGCAGACAATAGCGCGAATTGACGACGATGAGTGTTGCAGATGTTCACGCGAAAGTGTTACCGGTGCTGCACAGCAACGGTTCAGAGTGAAAAGAGCGGCGGCACTTGCCGGGCGATCAGTAACCAGAAGCATCAGATCTTTTCTGTTACTATACTTGATATTGGCCGATACTGCACCCGCTGAAAAGCCGGTTGGCCAGAACCCTTCGGTACCGTCTGATCCTGCCGCCATTGGGGTAACCGATGCTGGCCAAGTAGTTTCGGCAGAAAGTTTATGAATGACGTCAAGCCCTTTGGAGAGTTGTTCCACTGCGGTAGAGAGCGTTAAAGTTAAATTAATCAGAGAAGCCCTGTTTCTTCATTAATCCCAAGCATGAGATTCATATTCTGAATCGCCTGACCGGCAGCTCCCTTGAGAAGGTTGTCAAGGGCTGTGACAATGGTCAGTGAGCCATATTTGGTTATACCGGCAATATGCACATCGCAGTAATTGGTATGAACCACATGCTTTACCTCAGTCATGGTGTCACGCACCCGAACAAAGGGGGCTTGCTGGTAAAAGCTGCGGTAGAGCATCAGGATCTCTGCTGTATTGGCCGGTTGTTCAAGCTGGATATTGAGGATGCTGTAGATTCCCCGCACCAGTGACCCAATCATTGGGGTAAAGGTAAAGTCGAAAGACGGGTCGGTTGCAGAGGTACCAAGAGCCTGCATGATTTCAGGAATATGCTGATGGATGCCAACTTTGTATGCTCTCACATTCTCACTCATCTCCGAAAATGAGAGCTCTGTTTTGCTGCTGCGTCCTGCACCTGAAATTCCGGATGTTGAGGTGCAGTTGATGGCGCGAACCTTCAAGCCTTGCTCATTACCGAGAAAAAGGGGAGCAACGCCAAGAATGATACTGCTTGCATAACAACCGGGGTTACTGATGGCTTTGGTCTTGACGATAGCATCACGGAAAAGCTCAGGCATGCCGTAAATCATTACGGCATCAGGTGATTTTACCTGTTTATAAAACTCTTGATGTTCATTTGGATTTTTCAGTCTGAAATCACCGGAGAGGTCAATGACCATTTTGCCCGCCTGAGCAAGAGATGGCACAAGCTGAAGCGCTTCACCATGGGGCAGGGCAAGGAAATAGATATCACTCTCTTTTTCTCCGCTGTATTGCTTGTATAGCTTGTTACAGGCAAGAGCCGGATACAGATCGGAAACGCGGTTGCCAACCTGTGAAAAAGCGTAAAGCTCTTGAAGTTCCACCATTGGATGATGAAGCAGCCGCCGCGTCAGCTCTGCGCCGGAATAACCAGAAGCCCCAATTATTGATACTGAATATTTTTTCAAACCTCCAGATATGGGTGAGTTCATTTTGTGAATAATCTTATGCAAAACTTTTCAGAAAAAAGGATATAATCTGAATAAATATCCAATAATGCGGAAATAATAAGCTTTTTTACCTGATTTTCAAGGCGCGGAATAATTTTTTTCTCCGCTCACGGCATAAACCATGCAGCTGCTGATACCCATGGTCAACAAATCATCTCATCGTATACTTTTCAAGGGTTTTAACAGACTCTTGTTGGTGTGTCCGATCTTGCTTTTGCTGAGTTGTACGAAACGTCACGTTGAACAAACTGCTCGAAGTGGTCAGATGATTCTTGCTGTGGACAAGCAGCTTGCGGATATTGCTGGAAGTCAGCTCAAGATGTTCAAGAGCTATTATACTGACGCCCATATTTCAGTTATCCCGGTCAGCTCAAAGGAGAGCATGAAACTTCTTCTTGACCATAAAGTGAGGGCTGCACTGATTGGAGGAGCACTTGAGCCTGCTGAAGAGTTGCTTTTTGCAACAGAAAAATCGCCGTTACGCCGTGAGCCTGTTGCTCGAGATGCTCTTGTCTGTATTGTTAACTCTCGCAATCCATTGAGAAGCATCTCGCTTGACGAGCTTAAAAAAATCTTTAACGGGAGAAGCGAGCGTGGCATGCAGGCTTTTGTGACAGCGGATGATTTTCGCCTTCAATCTTTTTTTGCTTCCACAATGGGTATCAAAACGGGAAATTTACGAGCATGGGGATGCAGTAGTGACTCGGCGATGGTCATGCGGATTTCTGCTGTTAACAGTGCTTTTGGATTACTGTTTCAATCATCACCTGAAATGAGGCGACTGTCGGAAAATGCCATAAGCAACGTCAGGATTCTTCCTCTTTCGAAAGAGTCCAGGAGTGCTTTGGGACTTTTGCCGACCCAGCAAAATATCTATGACGGGAGCTATCCTCTTGTTACGACGGTTTACTATGTATATTATTCGAACGATCCGCTTGCCACAGGGTTTGGCGCATGGCTTGGAAGTGCAGGGCAGAAGGCATTCGAAAGGAGCTCTTTTGCGCCGTTCAAACTTGTTGAAAGGACTATTATTCTGAATTGAAAGTATGAGTAGAGCCAGTCGGGCCATAAATAATATCTCACCGTTACGGGTAATTGTTTTTACTGGAACAATCAGCATGATTATTGTCATCGCTGGTATTGCAGGATTTGTGATTACTCAGAAGAATCTGCTTGAAACGGTTGAAAAAAAACAGGCTTCTTACCTTAACCTTGTTGATTTCCGGGGAGAACTTCTGGAGTTCGAGGTTGTACGAAACATAGAAAACCACAACAGCTCTGTTCATGGAAGGGTTGCGAAAGAGTCCAGGGTCCATCTCGAAGCTCTTCATCTCAATTACCAAAAACTTGTTGTGGAGATGCAGCAGGCAGGATTGCCACCGTTTCCTGCATTGCAGGCCACATTGAAGCAATGGCCAGCAATGCTTGCGGAAGAAAATCTTGAACTCTTCAGGCATGAACTTGACAAAAGTATAGAACAAGCTAAAGTTGCATCAAAAGTTGCATCTGTAAGACTTGTTGTGATCAATGAATTTTTTCTTTTTTTCATACTTGCAGTCTTGCTTACGCTGAGTATTACTGCAGGATGGATGTTACACAACAATTATCGACAGACGCTCATTCCGCTTGCGCAGCTTGTCGGGCAGTTGAAACTGCTCAACAGAAATATTCCGGAGAGTATTCGCGATACTGCTGAAGAGATGAAAAAAGATTTGACGGAAACAGGTCACTCCAGCGATATCGACCAGATCACAGTGTCTATTATGAGGTTCTGCAGTGATATCGACGCTAAAAATAAAAAGCTGGATGAAATTTATATTCGGGACGAAAAAACCAATCTTTACAACTACCGACATTTCAAGGAGCATCTCATTATTGATATCGAGCGGGCGAAGCGCCTTAACGACAAGGTCTCACTTGCCATGATTGATATCGATCACTTCAAACTCTATAATGATGCACACGGGCATCTCGCTGGCGATAATGCCCTTAAAATGATGGCAGACATTATCAGGAGTCAGTGCCGGGCTTATGATGTGCCATCAAGGTTTGGGGGAGAAGAGTTTGCTCTTCTTTTTCCAAAAACAGATACAGGGATTGCGCGAGACATAGGGGAGCGTCTGCGCAAGATTATCAGTGAAGAGCCATTTCCGCATGAAGAGCATCAGCCTGTTGGTGAGCTTACGGTGAGTATCGGTATAGCAACATTTCCAGACGATGCGCTTGACTGGCCAACTCTCATAAGCAATGCAGACAGGGCCCTCTACAAGGCCAAAGCGGATGGAAGGAACAAAGTGGTCATGTTTTCATCTATGCAAACTCCCGATAATCAGGGATGAAGCCTGAGTTTTATATTGCAAGGCGGTTTGCGTTTAAACAACGTTCAGCATCAAAACCAACCTTTATTGTTCTTGTTGCTGTGGCGGGTATTGCCGTGGGAACAGCCGCTCTGATTCTGACACTCTCGATAGTCAATGGATTTGCCAGCAGTGTTGAAAAAAAGCTGATCAGCTTCAGCGCCCATATTCAGATTCGTCAACCTGATGAGCAGCTTTTTCAGGAACGGCGTGCCGATGTTGCCACAATTGCAAATCAGCCAAATATTGCCGAGGTCTCGCCATTTCTGGAAAAAAGTTTTGTGCTCCGTCGCCGTACCACGGGTCGAGATGGAGTATGGCAGAGTAAACCGGTGCTTGTCAAGGGAATCAAGGAGGAGCAACGGAGAGCTTTTCTGCATAAATTCCTCAGAGAGGGGAGCCTTGTAATTCCTGATCAGAGAGAGGGAATTTCTCTCTATGCCGGGCAAACGCTGGCCGAAAATCTCAAGCTCAAGGTTGGTCAGAAGGTGATGCTGGTTGGGCTTGGAGCTGACGCTTCAGCTCAAAAACTTTTTGCAGGGAATGCCACTATTGTTGATCTTTTCTCTTCTCTGGATCTTGAAGTTGGCTTTATCCGGGGGATTTACGATACGGGATTGCAGGAGGGATTTGATGATTTTGTTGTGCTCTCTGATTTGACGGCACTTCAACAGCGCAGTAAACCTTCGATGATCAGTGGTTATGATCTCAATGTTCAGCGCCTTGACCAACTGCCACACACCGTCAAACAGGTGATTGATAACCTTGGAACTCCTTTTTATGGGTATACAGTCTTTGAACGGTATGCGAATCTTTTTGAATGGCTGAAGCTCCAGAAAAACATCACGCCGCTGCTGATAGTCACCATCACCATTGTGGCAGTCTTCAACATTATCTCGACTCTGCTGGTACTGATTATCGAAAAAACCCGGGAAATAGGGATGCTCAGTGCGCTTGGTCTTGAACCAGGAAAGATCAGCAGGATTTTTATGGTTCAGGCCTTTCTTGTCTCGCTTTCAGGAATTGTTGCAGGAAATACTCTTGCTCTCTCACTCTCACTTATTGAACTACGGTTTCACTTCATCACCTTGCCCGAAAAAAGCTATTTCATCAAGTATGTCCCCCTGTTGATAGATCCTGCCGATTATGCTATAGTCTCGATTGCTGTTCTGTTACTTACCCTTCTATTTGCCTTTATCCCGGCACGAATTGCATCAGGGCTCAAGCCGGGTACAGCCCTTGGTACATGAAATCACTGTTATTGTCGATTGTATGAAACCTGGTTTATGGATTGCGCAACGATTCAGCTTTGCCCGCAAACGGTTCCGGATTATCAATATTATTTCGGCCATCAGTCTTGCCGGAATTGTTGTTGGGGTAAGCACTCTGCTGGTGGTCATGAGCGTTTTGAATGGCTTTCAAAAACTTGCGCGCGATCTTTTTATGACCATTGACAGTTCAGTTCAATTTATTCCTTATGATGGCCGGTCGATGATCGTCTCAGAGAGCCTTCTGCGGGCGATACGAGCTCTGGATGGAGTTACATCCGCCGAGCCTTATGCCGAAGGAGAGGCGATTCTTGCCACGGGTAACAAAAGCGAACTTGTTGTTCTCAAAGGGCTCAGTGATGCCTCACAACGTTGCCTGATGGTTCAGACCAGGGCAAAGAGCCCCTTGTTCACTTCTGAAACGATAGCAGTTGGAGAGCTTCTTGCCTATCGGACAAACCTCTATCGTTCTCGGGCGGTAAAGATTTTCAGTCCGGAACTGATCTCTTTAGGACTTGAATCGCTCTCGCAGCCCTGGCTGATTCCGGCACTCGGTATCCCGGAAACAACAGTCTCATCACTTTTTTCACTTCAGAGGCTTTTTGATGATCGTTATGTGCTCACCTCAGATCGTTTTGCCCAGAAAGTGCTTTTGCTTGGAAAGGGAGAGTATTCCGGTATTGATATCAGGATAAGGGATGGTAACTCACGTGAGGAGGTAACCAGTCAACTCAGGAAATGGCTGGCCGAGAGTTCACTCAAAACGACATGCAGGGTGCGCACTCTTGAAGAAAAATACAGCAACATTTTCACTGTAATGCAGCTTGAAAAATGGGTCAGTTTCAGTATTCTCATGCTTATTGTTCTGGTGGCTTCGCTCAGCCTGACCGGGGCGCTTGCAATGACCGCCATCGACCAGCAGCGAGAGCTCTTTTATCTTCGCTGCCTTGGTATGGAGAAGCCCCAGTTCATGGCAATCTTTATCGCTCAGGGAGGAGCCACAGGGCTTGTTGGAACTGTTGCAGGAATCAGCATTGCCTGGAGTATCTGTAAGCTCCAGGAGCTTTATGGCATTGTACAACTTCCCTCCAAAAGCGCCTTTATTATTCATGCATACCCCGTTGATATGCAAACAGGAGACTTTGTCGCTGTTGGGCTAACGGCCATTGCGCTCTCTTTTGCTGTCAGTCTCTATCCGGCACGAAAGGCGGCCCTGATTGCAACAAATCGCTCACCTGATTTGAAGACGAACTGAGATGTTTTCTGAACACGACCATCTCTGACTTGGTAAAACTTTTTGAAGCATAAAATTGCTGAGCGCTCTCATTATCCCGATCGGTCAGAAGAGTTATGCGCCCCAACCCTTCCCTGCGGGCAAACTCAATAGCGTGATTGATCAGGAGTGAACCAAGGCCTTTTCCCCGCCATGCGGGATCTACAACCATGTCCTCAAGGAGCGCTACCAGTTTGCCGAGAAACGTGCTCACCGTAAACAGCAGCATCACCATGCCCTGGATGACCCCGTCAACTTCGGCAACAAATATCCGCCCAAGTTCCGGCTGGTGGATAATCATCGACACTCCTCTCGACTGCAGTTCAGCATCAGGGGTAAACTCACGCTCCTGGCTGAAGAGAATTCCAAGAAGCTCGGCGCATCTGGGCACATCGCTTTCAACTGCTGTCCTTATATAAGGCATTTATGTTCTCCTGTGATACAAGAAATTTTTCCCGTTTATTGTTATCCGTCGTACTATCCGGCAATTTCATTATTACGCAGAATGATTTCGAACACTCAAGAGTAATAAAAATAAAGTCCTCTCCAAGTAATTGTCAGAGAAAGTGGCCCCGGAGGGGCGAAATATTGCTAGCACGCAGTGCGTAAAGTCATTGAAATAAGAATTTCATGCAAAGATAAATGCGCTCGCTTCAACTGTTTTTCTGTGACAAGTTTTTTCGTTTGTACATCCCCCCTTATTGCTCTATACTTGCGAATTATTTTTTACAGGATAAACGAACCGAACACATAACAAATCCTTCTTTCGATGGACGCATTCTGGCTTTCCCTTGTCATGATTTTTCTGGCTGAGCTCGGCGACAAAACCCAGCTTGTAGCCCTCACCCTTGCAACCTGCTACAATACCAGCGTGGTCTTATGGGGAATTTTCTGGGCAACTCTTGCCATTCATGTTTTTTCGGCTGGTATCGGCTGGTTTATTGGGGACAAACTACCCACTGATTGGATTAAATTTGTGGCAGGGATTGCATTTATTGCCTTCGGCTTCTGGACTCTGCGCGGTGACGCTCTGGATGATGACGAGAAGAGCTGCAAAACCGGAATTAACCCTTTCTGGCTGGTTTTTTCAACATTTTTTATGGCCGAACTTGGCGATAAAACAATGCTTTCCACTATCACTCTTGCCTCTACCCATCCTTTTCTGCCAGTCTGGCTTGGTTCAACCATCGGGATGGTGATTTCTGATGGACTGGCAATTGTTGCAGGTAAAATGCTCGGTGCAAGGCTACCCGAAAACATCATCAAAATTGGTGCTGCCGTTATCTTTTTTCTTTTCGGTATTTTCAGTATGTTTGAAGGAGGATTACATTTTGCTCCTTACCTTTGGTTCATTGCAGCGGTATTCATTGCTTTAACAGGGTATGTTTTTCTTCGTAAACCAAAATCATGATCGGGCTGATGATCTGGTAGCAAAAAACACCCCGATACCAGCGATCATCATCACAAAACAGAGTATTTGCCCCATTGAAAAGTTCAGCAGTACAAAGCCGAGCTGGACATCAGGCTCTCGGAAAAATTCGATAAAAAAGCGGACAAATCCGTAACCAAAGAGATAGATGGCTGAGAGAAATCCGGGAGAAGGAGAGCTCTTGCGAAGCTGCCAGAGAATAAGAAAAAGTACAACTCCTTCAAACAAGGCTTCATAAAGTTGTGATGGATGGCGGAGTTCCCAGGTGGGGGCAAGAGGGAAATACATGCCAATTGCCGATTCGGTTACTCGCCCATAAAGTTCGCCGTTGATGAAATTACCGATACGACCAAACATATAGCCAAGGGGGATGGCTGGAACAAAGAGATCAAATGTCTCAAAAAAACCTCTTTTTCTTGATCTGGTAAATACAAAAAGAGCAACAATGACTCCGATAACTCCTCCATGATAGGACATGCCGGAAATACCAGAAAAGTGGCATCCTTCGGGAGATGAGCTCCAGGGAGTAATACTGCCAAGCGGATCAGAGATGAAAGAGCTTGTACCATAAAAGATTATATAGCCAAGACGTCCACCCAAAACAACACCAACCATAGACCAGGTCAGGGCATCTCCAATAAAGGCGGGTTCAAAAGAGAGTTTCTCTTTGTTGAGGCGATAGCGGGTCAGTGCATAAACGATCGCGAAAGCAACGATATACATCATTCCATACCAGCGAATGGCAAATGTGCCGAAAGAGAAGATCACTGGATTTGTGTATGATGGCAGATGTTGCCACCAGAACAAAAAATCATTCATAGAAGTGTTTTTTTATAAATCCATTGGATTATATAGGAATATAGTTAAATTAAAACCTTGCACTTTTCTGTGTTTCTACCCATTAACATACAAATACTGACAGTATGGCTAAGATACTTGAAGGGCCAGCCATGAAGTTATTCAACAAATGGGGCATTCCTGTGCCAAATTATGTTGTCATCATGGACCCCGACCGCCTTGCGCAACTTGGGGAAGCTAATAAATGGTTGAGAGAATCAAAACTTGTCGTTAAGGCGCATGAAGCTATCGGCGGGCGATTCAAGCTTGGACTGGTTAAGCTTGGTCTTAACCTTGACGGAGCTGTTCAGGCTGCAAAAGAGATGATTGGACGCGAAATTGGAACATCGGTCGTCCGTCAGGTTATTGTTGCAGAGATGCTCGATCATGATGAGGAGTACTATTTGTCCATTGCTGGTAATCGTGACGGTACCGAGCTTCTTCTCTCCAACAAGGGTGGAGTGGATATCGAAGATAACTGGGATACTGTTAAGCATCTCTTTATTCCGATTGATGAGACTCCGAGCATTGAACGCATTACCGAAGCTGCTCTTGAGGCCGGGTTTATTGGTGAAGTTGCTGAACGTGTTGCCAAAATTGCATCACGTCTTATTCTCTGTTTTGACAACGAAGATGCACAGTCGATAGAGATCAATCCGCTGGTGATTCGCAAAAGCGACATGCGATTTGCTGCGCTTGATGCGGTGATGAATGTTGACTGGGATGCTCGCTTCCGTCATGCCGACTGGGATTTTAAACCTGTCTCTGAAATCGGACGCCCTTTTACTGAGGCAGAGCAACAGATTATGGATATTGATGCCCGCATCAAGGGTTCAGTAAAGTTGGTAGAAGTTCCCGGGGGAAATATAGCACTGTTAACTGCCGGAGGCGGAGCTTCCGTCTTTTATTCAGACGCAGTGGTGGCGAGGGGTGGATCCATTGCCAATTATGCTGAGTATTCGGGTGATCCTCCGGACTGGGCTGTCGAAGCTTTGACCGTGACCATCTGCAAATTGCCAAATATCAAGCATATTATTGTTGGTGGTGCTATCGCTAATTTCACCGATGTCAAGGCAACCTTCAACGGAATTATCAACGGGTTCCGGCAGAGTAAATCGAAAGGATATCTTGAAAATGTGAAAATCTGGGTCAGACGTGGTGGACCGAATGAAAATCTTGGACTTGCAGCAATGAAAAAGTTACAGGAAGAGGGATTTGACATCCACGTTTATGATCGCAGCATGCCTATGACCGATATTGTTGATCTTGCCTTGAATTCATAGGTTAAACGATATCGCAGTAACCCCGGGGAGAAACTTTTAACATATTAAACCGTAAAGAATCGTGAGTATTTTAGCAAACAGGGATACACGAGCGGTCATCATTGGTGGTGTTGCTGGATTGAATGCTGCAAAGCGGATGGCCCAGTTTGACTTTTTGATAAATCGGCCACTGACGGTACAGGCCTTTGTTTATCCGCCAGAGGAGGGTCAGCAGAAAGAGATTTATCGCGGTGGTGAACTGAATAATGTTACCGTCTATTCTTCACTGAACAAGGCTGTCGAAGAGAATCCTGAAATCAATACGGCACTTATCTATATCGGTGCGTCAAGAGCCTACCAGTCGGCCAAAGAGGCCCTTGATTCGAAAGGGATCAAGCTGGTGACCATGATCACTGAAGGGGTGCCTGAAAAGGATGCCAAACGCCTCAGAAAGTATGCGCTTGAAAAAGGCAAGATTTTCAACGGACCATCCTCTATTGGTATTATGTCAGCAGGGGAGTGCCGTCTTGGAGTTATTGGTGGTGAGTACAAAAACCTCAAACTCTGCAATCTTTATCGTCCTGGCTCTTTTGGTGTTATCACAAAATCTGGTGGTCTCTCCAATGAAGCAATGTGGCTGTGTGCCCAGAATGGTGACGGCATTACTTCTGCAGTGGCGATCGGTGGAGATTCATACCCGGGTACTGACTTCGTCACTTACCTCAATATGTTTGAAAACGATCCTGACACCAAGGCCGTTGTCATTGTTGGTGAGGTTGGTGGAACGCTTGAGGAAGAGGCTGCTGAGTGGCTCGGCAAGGAGATCCGCCGTATCAAGGTAATTGCTTCGATTGGTGGAACCTGCCAGGATGTATTGCCACAGGGAATGAAATTTGGCCATGCCGGAGCTAAAGAGGGTAAGAAAGGGCTTGGCTCAGCACGCTCAAAAATAAGCGCTCTTCGTGCAGCCGGCGCAGTTGTTCCCGAGACCTTTGGTGGTTTGAGCAAGGCAATCAAAGAGGTTTATCAGGAGCTGCTCAAGAGTGGTGTTATCAAGCCGGAAGCGGAACTTGATGAAAAATTGCTGCCAACCCTTCCTCCAAGTGTTCAGGAGGTTATGAAACAGGGAGAGGTTATTGTTGAGCCTCTGATTCGTACCACAATTTCTGATGACCGAGGCGAAGAGCCACGTTATGTTGGTTATGCCGCATCGGAACTCTGCGAAAAAGGGTACGGCATTGAGGATGTCATTGCTCTTCTCTGGAATAAAAAACTTCCCTCAAGAGAGGAGTCAGAGATCATCAAGCGCATCATCATGATTTCGGCCGATCACGGTCCAGCCGTCTCTGGTGCATTTGGTTCCATTATCGCCGCATGCGCAGGAATCGACTTGCCGCAGGCTGTCTCGGCAGGTATGACCATGATTGGGCCAAGATTTGGTGGCGCCGTTACCAATGCTGGCAAATACTTTAAATATGGGGTCAAGGAGTATCCGAACGATATCCCTGGATTTTTGAATTGGATGAAGCAGAATGTTGGTCCAGTTCCTGGTATTGGTCACAGGGTCAAAAGCCTGAAAAACCCTGATAAACGGGTAAAATATCTGGTCGAATATGTTAAGGGCAAGACAACCCTGCATACTCCATGCCTTGATTATGCACTTGAGGTTGAAAAGATTACGACATCCAAAAAAGATAATCTGATCCTTAATGTTGATGGAACCATTGGCTGTATTCTTGTTGATCTTGATTTCTCGGAATACTCACTGAACGGTTTCTTCGTTCTGGCCCGTACTATTGGCATGATTGGTCACTGGATTGATCAGAACAATCAGAATGCCCGTCTTATAAGGCTCTACGACTATCTGATCAACTATGCGGTGAAAGAGGAACGCGAAGTGCCCGAAAAGAGATAACTCTTGTTACATCAGGCACAAGCAACCATTTCATAAAAAGCGAAAGGCGGAAACATCAATTTCCGCCTTTCGTTATTTATGAAAAATTATCAGTTTTATGCATTTTTTGTTTGATAACTACCATTAATTCAGTTAAACTTAGCACAGAAGTCAGTCAATGGTTGGCTGGTCGCTATTCAAGTAATTTGTGCCTTGGTTACTTGCCGGTATCTCTATCTATCAACGCACATGTACACTGAGAACTAAACAATGAATATTTACATCGGTAATCTGGCTTACACTGTTTCTGAAGATGATCTTCGCGATGCATTCTCTGAGTTTGGAGAGGTAGCTAATGCAAGCATCATCAACGATAAATTTTCAGGCCGTTCCAAAGGTTTTGGATTTGTTGAAATGCCCAAGGATAGTGAAGCTACTGAAGCAATTGAATCACTGAATGGCAAGGATTTGAATGGCCGCACGGTCACAGTCAACGAGGCAAAACCTCGCGAGCAGAGACCACGTGAAGAGAGATCACCAAGAAGAGATCGCTATTGATTCTTTTACGTTATTGATTCTTATCAAACCCCTGACAGGATGCAAGTTCTCTCAGGGGTTTGCTTTTATAGGCACATACTTTACATAATATATATTATACAACAAGTACGGGTATAAAGGAAAGTCGCGTTTATTTGCGCGACTTTCTGCTTTAAATTGTTCTTCCTGTTATGAATAGACCTTTTTATAGTTGTCAATGGCATGAACAACACTCTGACGACCAACTTCAGCGTCTTCAAAATCTTCGACCAGAACAGTTTTATCTTCAAGATGCTTGTACTCTTCAAAGAAGTGTTTTAACTCGGAAGCAAAGTATGGTGGCAACTGATCAATATTATGAATATTGATCATACTGACATCATCTTCGGCAACGGCAATAATTTTATCATCTCCCTCTCCGTGATCAATCATACGCATAACACCGATGACTCTTGCTCTTACCATACACAATGGAACAATTTCAATCTGGGAAATAACAAGAATGTCGAGTGGATCGTGGTCATCACCAAGAGTTTTTGGAATAAAACCGTAATTTGCAGGATAAAAAACAGCGGAGAAAAGCACCCTGTCGAGCTTCAGCATTCCGGTTTTTTTATCGAGCTCATACTTGCTTCTGCTGCCTTTTGAAATTTCGATAATAGCGTTGACGATATGCGGTTGATTTTCTCCTATCTCAACGTCGTGCCAAGGGTTAAAATTCATAGTGTATGAAGCTTGTTGTATCAGGTTAAAAAAAGCTTGGGTATAATAGTGATTTTATTAAAATCCGGCAATCGATAAACATATCAAACAACATTATTCTTTTATTGTGTGCGAGAAAAATAATCTTTGGTTTCAGCAGCGACAACAGGGCTGAGCACAATCAGTGAGACCAGATTTGGCAGTGCCATCAGACCATTGGCAATATCAGCAAAGCTCCATACTGCCTGAAGGGAGGCAACTGACCCGATCATCACGGCGGCTACCCATGCCCAGCGATATGGCATGACAAGCTTCTTGCCAAAGAGGTATTCCACCGCTTTTTCTCCGTAGTAGGACCAGCCAAGAATGGTGGAAAAGACAAAGGTGAGGAGCCCGAAGGTCAAAACGGTATTACCAACATAGGGTACCGAATCAAAAACTGCACTGGTAAGCTCAGCGCCTTTAAGCCCGCTCTGCCACATACCGGAGTTGACAATGACAATTCCGGTGGCAAGACAGACGACAACAGTATCCCAGAAGGTGCCGGTTGAGGAGATGAGCGCCTGTTTCACTGGATGCCTGGTTTGGGCAGCGGCAGCTACAATCGGAGCGCTTCCCAGCCCTGATTCGTTGGAAAAGAGGCCACGGGCAATTCCGAAGCGCATCGCCTCTTTGACACCGGCGCCAGCAAATCCGCCAAGAGCGGCCTGACCGTTAAATGCTGATGAGATGATAAGCTGTATGGTATCGAAAAGAGTATCGTGCTTCAAGACAAGCAGTACAACACAGCCTGCCACATAAAAAAAGGCCATAAACGGAACAAGGTACTCGCACACCTTTGCAATTGAGGTAATTCCACCGATAATGACAATTGCGGTAAATACAGTTAATACCATGCCGGTTATCCATGGCGAAATATGGAAGTTGTTCTCTACCATAACCGCAATGGAGTTGGCCTGAACCATATTGCCTATACCAAATGCCGCCACAGAGGTGAACAATGCGAAAAGAACAGCAAGCCATTTCATCTTCATAGCTTTTTCCAGCACATACATTGGACCTCCAGAAACAGTACCATCTTCTCCTATAGTACGGTATTTCACCGAGAGCACTGCCTCTGCATATTTCGTGGCAATACCGAAGACACCGGTTAACCACATCCAAAGCACTGCTCCGGGGCCACCTGCAGCAACAGCAGTAGCAACGCCGACAATATTGCCGGTGCCTATGGTGGCGGCAAGGGCGGTAACAAGCGCTCCAAATTCGCTGATCTCCCCTTCACCCTCCTTTGTTCGGGTGAAAGACATTTTTATTGCCTTGAAGGTATATTTTTGAATAAAGCCAAGCCTGAATGTTAAAAAAAGGTGTGTCCCGAAAAGAAGAACCAGCAAGGGCACTCCCCAGACGTAACCGCTAATTTGATCAAGGACTTTTTCAAGAGTACCCATAAGCTTCTCCATGAGTTACATGAATGATGATGTGAATAATTTTAGAGAAAATAGGTGAAACAAACGATAAACCCGAACGGGAAAAATGCCCACGGAGAGAGATTCTGTTTATTAGCATGGTTCTTTGTATCTTTTCCCGCAAAACGAATGGGGTGCCGCTTAATGTTACATCTATGCGGAGAATAACCTGCAACATTATTTACACCGCTTACGGTAATTTTACACAACACACAGCAACAGTGCTACACTGAAAGCAGAGATTAGACAGAAACAATGGATTTAATAAAAGAGACTGCAAGAAGAAAGACATTTGCCATCATCAGCCACCCCGATGCCGGAAAAACCACGCTGACTGAAAAATTTCTGCTCTTTGGTGGAGCAATCCAAACAGCAGGGGCGGTTAAAAGCAACAAAATACGCAAAACTGCGACCAGCGACTTCATGGAGATCGAAAAGCAAAGAGGAATTTCGGTCGCCACTTCAGTCATGGGGTTTGAATATGGTGGAAAGATGGTCAATATTCTCGATACTCCAGGTCACAAAGACTTTGCCGAAGATACCTATCGAACACTGACGGCTGTTGATAGTGTAATTCTCGTAGTTGATTGTGTCAAGGGGGTTGAGGAGCAGACCGAAAAGCTTATGGAGGTGTGCCGTATGCGCAACACACCTGTTATCATTTTTATCAACAAGATGGATCGTGAGGGCAGAGACCCTTTTGAGCTGCTCGACGAGCTTGAACACAAACTGCACATCAGTGTTCGGCCACTCACCTGGCCGATAAGTCAAGGACAGACCTTCAAGGGAGTATACAATCTCTACAAAAAAGAGCTTAACCTTTTTGAGGCCAATACCACCCGCATCAGCGAAAGTCTGATCAAGGTGAGCGATCCCAACGATCCGGAGCTGGAAAAATGGATCCCGGAAAGTTTCTGTGAAAAACTCCGTGAGGCTGTCGCTTTGATAGAGGGTGTCTATGAGCCTTTCCACAAAGAGACCTATCGGGCAGGACTGCTTGCGCCAGTGTTTTTCGGTAGTGCCATCAACAATTTCGGTATCAGGGAACTTCTTGAAACGTTCCTTGCGGTTGCTCCAAGTCCGGATGAAAGAGAGGCGAATGAGCGTATTGTCAAAGCCTCTGAAGAGACGTTGAGCGGATTTGTCTTTAAAATTCATGCCAATCTTGATCCGAATCACCGTGATCGTACGGCATTTTTCCGGATCTGCTCTGGCAAGTTCGAACGCAATAAATTCTACTATCACACCCGCCTGCAGAAAAAAATCCGCTTCTCAAGCCCGACGCACTTCATGGCAAATGAAAAAAGCGTCATTGACGAGGCGTGGCCTGGTGATGTTATTGGTCTCTACGATAACGGCTCTCTAAAAATCGGCGACTCGCTGACAGAGGGCGAAGAGCTTCACTTCCGTGGGATACCGAGCTTTTCGCCCGAAATCTTCAAGGCGCTTGAAAACCGCGATCCAATGAAAGCCAAACAGCTCGACAAGGGTGTCCGTCAGCTCACCGAGGAGGGGGTCGCCCAGCTCTTCATCCAGCACGGCACACGTAAAATCATCGGCACCGTAGGAGAGTTGCAGTTTGATGTCATCAAATTTCGTCTTGAGCATGAGTATGGCGCACAGTGCGACTTCACTCCCCTGCGCTTCCACAAGGCATTCTGGATTACCGGAACCAACAAGGAGATGCTTGAAGAGTTTTTGCGCCGGAAATGGAATGCGGTTGCCCGCGACAAAGAGGAGAATCCAGTCTTTTTTGCAGAGAGTGAATGGATGCTGAAAATTGCAAAGGATGACTACCCTGAGCTTGAGTTTCATACCACCTCGGAATTCTGAGGTGTGTTGTGCCAAAGATCACTCTTTTTCGTATCCTGACCCTGATTGCCTGTATCGTTGGCATAAGCTTGCTCCATTATTTAACACCGCTTCATCTTCATTATCTTCACGATATTTTCCAGCGTCTCTACTATCTGCCTATAATTCTGGCGGCTTTCTGGTTTGGGTTACGAGGCGGGCTGCTCTGCTCAATCATGGTCAGCATTGTTTATGCTCCCCACATTCTCTTCCAGTGGGGAGAACATCCCGGTATGGAGATTGAAAAATATCTTGAGATCGTGCTTTATAATACCGTTGGCGGAGTTACCGGTTTACTCTCACAACGGGAGCGAGAACGATCCCTTGAACTGGAAAAGAGTGCTCAAGGGCTGAAAGAGTCTTACCAGAAGCTGCAGCAACAGTCCGAGCAGATCATAGGCGTTGAGGAGCAGTTACGAAAGGCTGAGAAACTCTCTATGCTGGGAGAGATGGCCGCCGTTCTTGCCCATGAAATCCGTAATCCACTCAGCTCTATTCGTGGCACTGCTGAGATTTTGAAAGATGATTACCCTCCTGGCGATCCAAAACATGAGTTCATTGAAATACAGATTAGGGAGACCGAGCGGCTGAACCGGGTGGTGGAGGAGTTTCTTCTCATGGGGTCTCCTCAACCCGTGGAGCTACTCCCCTGCCCGATCCAGCCTGAGTTAGAAACAATGGTGACTCTTGTATCAAATGATGCCCGGGAGCGGCAGATTAACCTTCTCCTGCAGTCGCAAGATCTGCCAATAGTAATTATGGGTAATGGAGAGAAGCTGCGCCAGGCATTTCTGAACATTATCATCAATGCCCTGCAAGCAACACCTCCCGGAGGAGAGGTCATTATAACAACAAAAGTTTTGGCAAGCGGATTTTGTGAAATAACTTTCGAGGATAGCGGAATGGGTATTGACGCTGAAACGATGACAAAAATTTTTGAACCATTTTTTTCAACCAAATCAGAAGGGTGCGGACTGGGTTTAGCCATTACCAGAAAAATTATTGAAAGCCACAACGGTACCGTGCGTACGGAGAGTCAACCGGGAATCGGCACCCTTGTAACCGTTACCTTGCCGATGCAGAAGAGAACACATTGAGAGATACCGTGAAAGCAAAAATTCTTGTTATTGATGACGACACGTCACTCAGGCGAGTGCTTGAATATAACCTTGAGGAGGAGGGCTATGAAGTTCAGACGGCCTCCTCGGGGGAAAAGGGATTGTCGCTGCTTGAAAGCTTTCAGCCTAACCTGGTCATCACCGATATGAAAATGTCCGGCATGGATGGCTTGATGGTGCTCAAGGCGATCAAAGAGCAGTCAATGGATAGAGTTGTCATCATCATCACCGCCTTTGGAACTGTTGATGTTGCAGTAGAGGCTATGAAGGCCGGGGCTTACGACTACATCACAAAACCCTTTAACAGGGATGCACTCAAACTCACTATCCGCAAAGCGCTCCAATTCTCTGGGTTGACTGACGAGAACAGGCGCCTGAAAAGTGAGTTATCCGACAAAGCTGATTTTCGGACTATTATTGGATCATCCAGAGAGATGGAAAAGGTGTTTGAAGTGATTCGAAAAGTAGCAGATACCGATGCACCTGTTTTTATCACAGGAGAGTCCGGTACAGGAAAAGAGCTGGTGGCCCGTGCTCTTCATGCCAACAGCTCTCGACGGAGCGCTCCATTTGTCACCATAAACTGTTCGGCTATTCCTCGCGATCTCCTTGAAAGTGAGCTTTTTGGCCATACCAAAGGGGCATTTACCGGGGCAATAAAAGAGAAACAAGGCAAATTTCAGCTCGCTGACGGAGGCACACTCTTTCTTGATGAGATAGGGGATTTATTACTTGAACTCCAGCCAAAACTACTTAGAGCGCTGCAAGAAAAAGAGGTAGAACCAGTAGGTGGAACAATCGTACAAAAGGTTGATGTTCGAATTGTATCGGCAACGAATCTCCATATTGACAAGGCAATAGCCACGGGCACTTTCCGCGAAGATCTCTATTATCGCTTATCTGTTATTCCAATTCATCTTCCACCTCTCCGTGAACGACAGCAGGATATTCCGCTTCTTGTCAGATATTTCGCGGCAAAGCATTGCAGCGACACCATAACCTTTGAGCAGGGGGTCATTGATTCACTGACCAGGTATCCGTGGCCCGGAAATGTGCGGGAACTCGAAAATACGGTCGAACGACTGCTCATCATGCGGAACAGTAATACCATCAGTTATAATGATTTACCTGATAAATTCAGAGTTCCGCAAAAAGAAGGCCGCGCAATTATCAACCTGCCAGACGAGGGATACTCACTGGAACAACTGGAGCGAGAGATTGTTGTTGATGCTCTTGTACGCAACGGATGGAACCAGACCGCGTCTGCCCGTTTTCTGAGAATTCCCCGCCACACTCTTCTCTACCGAATTGAAAAATATGGCATTGAGTTACCTGAAAAATAGCGGTTGCCGATTACTCATGAAACGAACTGTCTGGAGAATATTCGACAGCAGGTGAGGAATATTCTTCATTATCTGGTAAAGTTCCTCCATAAAGCTCAGCAATATCGGTAGAAGAGAAGCTGGCACGCTATTTGAGGATATTCAGAGGTATAGTCAAACCATTCTCAATCAACAAAAGAGAAGCCAAAGAGTGATGAATCAGTATCGATACAGCGTCAAAGGGATGCATTGCCCCTCGTGCGAGATGATCATAGAAAAGAAATTGATCAAGCTGGAAGGTATAAAAAGCGTTGATGCATCAATGTCGCATCATCAGGTGACCGTTATTTCTGAAGGTGAGAAGCTCACTCCTGAAGAGCTGAACAGGATCTTCGCCGGAACAGACTACACATTTATGGCAAAAGCTGTTGTGCCTCAGACTAATTTGTTATCGGACCTTATAAAACCACTTGTTTTAGCTGCCATGGTGATTGCTGTTTTTTTCGCGCTCTCATCTTCCGGACTCTCTTCTCTGCTCATTATTACACCCGAAAGTACCTTCAGCGCGCTCTTCCTTTTCGGCTTGCTGGCCGGTATTTCAAGCTGTGCGGCTTTGACAGGCGGGCTGCTGCTCTCCCTCTCCTCGAGATGGGTCGCCCGCCATGGCGAAGAGAGCTCGATGGCACGCCAAGCTCTGCCACATATACTTTTTAATGCTGGACGCATTGGGGTTTACGCCCTGCTTGGAGCACTTCTCGGGTTTGCGGGTGAAACGATCAGGATTTCATCATTTGTTGCCAGTGCTGCTGTAATTGCAGTTTCCTTTTTGATGGTGACGATGGCACTGCAGATGCTTGGTTTTACCTCTTTCAACCGGTTGAACATTGCGTTACCAAAACAACTTTCACAAAAATTTTTCGGTGAGCAATCTGCAAACAAAGGAACTCATCCGCTCTTTGCCGGAATCATGACAGTTCTGCTCCCCTGTGGTTTCACCATGGTTGCAGAAGGTGCGGCAATGCTCTCAGGCAATGCTTTGACCGGGATGCTGATCATGTTCTTTTTTGTACTGGGCACTACCCCATCGCTTCTCGCTATCGGGATATCAAGTAGTCAGCTTTCCACAAACAGAAAAACAGCAGCCATGTTTACCAAAACAGCAGCATTGCTCATTATTTTCTTTGTGATGTACAATCTTGACGTTCAATTCGCCATCAGCCGCGCTATTGCAGGTTCAGGCCATACTGAAAGCTCATCTGCCAATGCGGTTGCTCTCCCGGTTGCTCAGAAGAGTCCTGATGAAACCATAACCACCATCTATACATCAGCAAAAGACATCTCGCCATCGACATTTAATGTCAAGGCTGGTCAAAAAATTCGTTTGATTGTAGAATCAAAAGATACCGGCCGTGGCTGCATGAGTACGATTATGGTTCCTGGTCTCTGGGACAAGCCGGAGCCGCTCGTTAAAGGCAAAGCGGTTGTTATGGAGTTTTTACCAAAAAAAGCAGGCGCCTATACAATCACCTGTGCCATGGGAGTCCCAAGAGGCGTGATTAACGTTAAATAACCATTTCAACTATTGTTCATCATGCAAAAAATTTCGATCTCTCTGGCAATCTCTCTTTCCATTGTCATAGCCATTGCCGGTATAGGAGTTGGGTATTGGTTAACTCCCCAATACACGCTTTCGATGTACGACAAAAATACAATGAATCTTGGACAGCCCGACAAGTGGGTTGATCTGCGCTACATGGATGCCATGATTGCTCATCACCGAGGAGCCATGCATCTTGCTGAGCAGGCCGCTATCAGTAACAGAAAGGAGATAGGAGCATTGAGTGCCGACATCCTGAAAAATGAGCCAGTAGCCATTGCGGAGTTGTACCGCTGGAAGAAAGAGTGGTATGGCGATCAGAAAACTGTTCGTGATACACCGGTAGCGCATCTCGGCAATGTGGATAAAACCTTCGAACTCCGCTTTCTTAATGCCCTGATTGCTCATCATGAAAATGGCATCAGGATGACCCGAGAGATTCGTATGAAGTCAAGCCGCAGCGAAATTCTTGATAATGCTGATGCGGTCGAACTCTTTCTGAAGGGAGGTCTTGGTATACTGAGGGAGTGGAGAACATTGTGGTATAACGTTATTGATACGAATCCATATCTATGAACACTGCAACATACACCGTCAAAGGCATGCACTGCGCGAGCTGTGCCGCTATCATCACCAAAAAGCTCTCGAAGGTTGAGGGGATAACGCAGGTTGATGTCAATCTTGCAACGGAGAAGGCAAAAGTTGAATTTGCAAACGACGTTTTGGCTATTGACGCGTTAAACGATATTGTTGGCAAGTATGGTTATGCCCTTGCCACTGTCCAACCCAAGGAGATCGAAAGCACCCTGCCTGGTGTAATTGTTGCAGATACCTCCCGCCTGAAAGAGGAAAAAGAGAGAGAGCTTCAGGAGCAGCTTGCCAGGGTGCAGTTTGCCCTGCCGCTGGCACTTCTGGTATTTCTGCTCATGATGTGGGATATCGGAGCAAGAGTTTTCTCCTCGTTCCCGAACCTCCCGATTCCGATGGAGCTGTTCAATATTATCTCCATGGCCATTGCCACCTACATGGTCTTCAGTATTGGCGCTCCCTTTCTGCATGGAATCACCATGTTCATCCGCAGCGGAGCCGCCAGCATGGACACGCTGATTGGCATTGGAACAGTGACAGCCTATCTCTACAGCGCCGTCATTACACTGATTCCATCAATCAGAGAACTCCTGCAGATACCTGATTATACCTATTTCGATGTAACGATTGTGGTCATCGGTTTTGTTCTGCTTGGTAAATACCTGGAGGCCCGTTCAAAAATGAAAACCGGAGAGGCGATTGAAAAGCTCATTGGACTTCAGGCAAAGTCAGCTCTTGTACTGAGAATGGGAAAAGAGCTTGAGATTCCGGTGCAGCAGGTGAAAAAAGGTGATGTGGTGATTATTAAACCCGGAGCTAAAATTCCTGTTGACGGCATTATCAATGAAGGATATTCCACTCTTGACGAATCCATGGTGACCGGAGAGTCGGTACCTGTGGATAAAAAGAGTGGCGATCCGGTTGTGGGCGGTACCATCAACAAACAGGGATCGTTCACCTTTACGGCTTCACATGTTGGCGCCGATACCATCCTTGCCCGCATCATCAGGATGGTCGAAGATGCCCAGGGTTCAAAAGCTCCGATTCAGAACATTGCCGACAAGATTGCCGGAGTATTTGTGCCTGTTGTTCTGGTACTTGCTGCGGCAACTTTCGTTATCTGGCTTACTGTTGGTTCATCACTGCTTGGCTTCTCAGTCGCACTTTCTTATGGTATCATGGGTATGGTTGGCATTCTCGTTATCGCCTGTCCCTGTGCGCTTGGGCTTGCCACACCGACCGCCATCATTGTTGGAATTGGCAAGGGGGCCGAATATGGTATTCTTATTAGAAATGCTGAAAGCCTCGAAAAGCTCAGCTCCATTGATACAGTCGTCTTCGACAAAACGGGCACCATTACCACAGGAAACCCGCAGGTGAGTGATATCATTTCGCTGGAGAAGGAGAGGAGTATCACCTCCCTGCTGCAGATTGCAGCAACCATTGAAAACCGTTCTGAACACCCGTTGGCACAGGCAATTGTTGACGCTGCCAAAAAGCAACAGCTCACTCTTGGCGAGATCACAGATTTCAGGGCTCTCGAAGGGGTAGGCGTTTCAGCAAGAATTGGCAACACAGCCGTCACGATTCGCAAACCGCTTGAGAGTGAAAAAATAATGCCCGAGCTTCAAAAACTTCAGAAAGAGGGTAAAACGGTAGTTCTGATTGAAGAGGATGGTACATGCAGAGGGTTGATTGCCTTGAGCGACACCGTCAAGGAGCAGGCCCGGGCGGCCGTTGCAGCGCTTCACCGCAAAGGGCTCAAGGTTATCATGCTCACTGGCGACAACCTTCTGGCGGCAAACTCTATAGCCAGGCAGGTGGGTATTGATGAGGTGATGGCTGAAGTGTTGCCGCAGGAAAAGGCAGAGAAAATAAAGGAGTTACAGAGAGAGGGCAGAAAAGTTGTTATGGCTGGAGATGGCATAAACGATGCCCCCGCTCTTGCCCAGGCCGATGTCGGTATTGCCATGGCTACAGGGACAGATGTTGCCATAGAATCAGCCGGTATCACCCTGCTCAAGGGAGATATCAACAAGGTTGCGCAGGCAATTACCCTTTCACGCGCCACCATGCGGGTCATCCGCCAGAACCTTTTCTGGGCATTTATTTACAATATCATCGGTATTCCCCTTGCCGCCGGAGCACTTTTCCCGCTGTGGGGCATTTTTCTGAATCCTGTCTTTTCAGGGCTTGCGATGGCCGGAAGCAGCGTCTCTGTGGTGAGTAATTCGTTGCGGCTGAAGGGGAAAAAGCTGTAAATGGTGGCCGATTCAAAATTCCGCATACCATACATAACTTTAACCCATATATATCGTTAAGCATTCCTGCAATACAACTTCTGTTGTCTCAATAAAAGAGAATGCATTTGTATTGCATTATAAAACACTGTATCTTCTTTTGGAATTACTCATTACAGGGCACCTCTATAAATTGACTTTTGATACATTGTTAAAATTTGGGATGGTTATACTCTTATCCTAAAGTATTGCTCTTTGACATATTTTTGATGTAGAAATACCTTATTTGCTTTGGACTGGACGCAGTTATCATATGACCTTCGCATACTGGTCATATAAAAAGACGGCATAGACCTTTTTCTTGAGTTGAGTGCATCGCATCATGTTGTAGGTCAAATTCGTCAAGCCGATTTTTGCTGCAGCTCTGATAATACCAATCGTACGAACATGCATGGCATCCATACTGTTCGTCATGAAGCCGAACAGATGTTCAACGCGAGCTCTGGTTTTTGATTTCAGGCGATTGGACGCTTTCTGTTCATCTGTTAGCGGGTGGTTTTTGAAGCCTTTTTCATGGATCTGGCCTGTCATGCCACACCATTCAATACTTTCTTCCTGACCGACATAGGCGCTATCTCCATAAAGTATTTGACCAGCATCGTCTTTATCAATCAAGGTTTCAAGTTCTTGGGAATCATGAGGTGCGGCACTGCTGACGGCATAGGTTGTGATGAGTTTTGTTCCGTTGTCGGCTTTAACATGGTTTTTATACCCATAAAAAAGCATGCTATTCTTTTTGACCCAGCGGGCATCGACATCTTTCTGGCGAAGCTTATTTGGCTTTTCTTTCCAGGCTTCTGGAGTTTTTCCGGCTTTTATGTCTGTGTTTTCTTCGCGGGTATTGCGTTGCCGGGGGGCCTCGATAAAGCTGGCATCAACAATCTGGCCTGTATTGGCAAAGATACCTTGGTCATCAAGTGCTTGATTGAAACGATAAAACAAGGCGGCAATAACCTCTTCCTGGATCAGTGTTTCACGAAACTTCCAGATGGTCTTGCTATCTGGAACTCGGTCACTTGATTTCA